>PLJS01000200.1:32747-37207 GCA_003140315.1 Hyphomicrobiales bacterium | reverse complement strand
GAGACGCTGGGCGGCGTGTTCACGCGCCTGATCGACCGCAACACCACGATCCCGACCAAGAAGAGCCAAGTGTTCTCGACCGCGGAGGACAGCCAGACCGCGGTCACGATCCGGGTGTTCCAGGGCGAGCGCGAAATGGCGAGTGACAACAAATTGCTCGCGCAGTTCGACCTGGTCGGCCTACCGCCTGCCCCGCGTGGTGTGCCGCAAATCGAGGTCACCTTCGACATCGACGCGAACGGCATCGTCAACGTGTCGGCCCGCGACAAGGGCACTGGCAAGGAGCAGCAGATCCGCATCCAGGCGTCTGGCGGCTTGTCCGACAACGACATCGAGAAGATGGTCAAGGACGCCGAGGCGCACGCCGAGGACGACAAGAAGCGCAAAGCCCAGGTCGAGGCGAAGAACCACGCCGAGGCGCTGCTGCACTCGACCGAGAAGGCGCTCGCCGAGCACGGCAGCAAGGTCGGCGAGACCGAGCGCCGCGCGATCGAGGACGCGGTGAGCGATCTGCGCGAAGCCCTCAAGGGCGACGACGCGGAAGCCATCAAGGCCAAGAGCAACACGCTGGCGCAGGCCTCGATGAAGCTCGGCGAGGCGATGTACGCGCAGGCGCAGAAGGATCAGACCGGTCCCGGCGCGCCTGGTTCGGACGGCGGCCCGCAGGGCAGCGCACCGAAGGAAGACGTCGTCGACGCGGAGTTCACCGAGGTCGACGACGACAAGAAGAACAAGAAGTCGGCTTAAATTTCTGGAGCCGGGTATGTCCTTCATCCTGAGGAGGCCGAAAGCCATCCAGAAGGGTGAGGGACGGTGTTTTGATCGATTGCACAGCCTCGCCCTTTCGCAGGACGAGGCTGTTCGTTATGGGCGACGCTGACGCATGGCCAAGCGCGACTATTACGAGATCCTGGAAGTCACCCGCACCGTGACCGATGCGGAGCTCAAGGTCTCCTATCGCAAGCTCGCGATGCGGTGGCACCCGGACAAGAATCCGGGCGACAAGGATTGCGAGCATAAGTTCAAGGAGATCAGCGAGGCCTACGAAGTCCTCAAGGACGAGCAGAAGCGCGCCGCCTATGACCGCTTCGGCCATGCGGCCTTCGAGCAGGGGATGGGCGCGCAGGCGCAAGGCTTTGGCGACTTCGGCGCGACGTTCTCCGACATCTTCGAGGGCATCTTCGGCATGAGCGGCGCTCGCGGCCGCTCGGGCGGTCGCGAGCGCGGCGCAGACCTGCGCTACAACATGGAGATCAGTCTGGAAGAGGCCTACGCGGGCAAGACCGCGCAGGTCCGCATCCCGACCTCGGTCACCTGCGAGGCCTGCTCGGGCAATGGCGCCAAGACCGGCTCCAAGCCAAAAACCTGCCCGACCTGCGGCGGCGCCGGCAAGGTGCGCCACACCCAGGGGTTCTTCACGTTGGAGCGCACCTGCGTCGCCTGCCAGGGCCGCGGCCAGGTGATCGACAATCCGTGCCCGAACTGCTCCGGCTCGGGCCGTGTCACGCGCGAGCGCACGCTGTCGGTCAACGTGCCGGCGGGCGTCGAGGACGGCACCCGGATTCGTCTGGCCGGGGAGGGCGAGGCCGGCGTGCGTGGCGGGCCGGCCGGCGACCTCTACATCTTCCTGTCGCTCGGCACGCATCAGTTCTTCCAGCGCGACGGCGCCGACCTGCATTGCCGCGTGCCGATCTCGATGGTCACGGCCGCGCTCGGCGGCGGCTTCGAGGTGCCGACCATCGACGGCAGCAAGACCCGCGTGAAAGTGCCCGAGGGCACCCATTCGGGCCGCCGTTTCCGTCTCGGTGGGAAAGGCATGCCGGTGCTGCGTGCGCGCGAGCATGGCGACATGTACGTGCAGGTCCTGGTCGAGACGCCGCAGAAGCTGAACAAGCGCCAGAAAGAGCTGCTGGCCGAATTCGACAAGCAATCCTCCAGCGAAACGCAACCGGAAGCCGCCGGTTTCTTCACCAAGGTCAAGGACTTCCTCGACGGTCTCGGCAACCGCCAGGGGTCCGGTTGAGTGATCGGCAAGGCCTAATCTCTTGACCCCCGCGCCCGCGGCCGTTACGCGTTGACGTTACAAAACTGCAATAATCCGGTCGTGTTCCCAAATGCCGATGCAAACGCTTGAACTGTTCGAAAAGCGCATGCGGCTTTTCGAGCGGATAATCGGGAGGAATATCGAGCGGCGCGTTCGCCTCTTCGAAGAAAAATTCGAAGAGAAGGTCGAGCGCCCCTTCCGCATGATCGAGCAGAAGATCGGCCGCAACATCGAGAGCCGCCTGCGCCGCTTCGGGCAGAACGGCATCCGCCTCAATGACGAAGTCCGCTTCATCCGCTCCTGGATCGAGAAGCCGCTGAGCGTCGGCGCCGTGACGCCGTCCGGCAAGGTGCTCGCCCGCAGCATGGCGAGCTATGTCGACCCGAATGACGATGGGCCGGTGATCGAGCTCGGGCCGGGCACCGGGCCGGTGACCGAAGCGCTGGTCGCGCATGGCGTCGATCCCGCACGGCTGGTCCTGGTCGAGTTCAATCCGGCGTTCTGCAAGCTGCTGCGGCAGCGCTACCCGCAGGCGACCGTCGTGCAGGGCGACGCCTACCGGCTGCGCGAGGCGCTAACCGCCTATACGCGCCACCAGGCCTCCGCGGTCGTCTCTGGCTTGCCGTTGATGACCAAGCCGCGCCGCACGCGGCTGCGCCTGCTCGGCGACGCGCTCGGCCTGTTGAAGCCGGATGCGCCGTTCGTGCAGTTCACCTATGCGATGGTGCCGCCGATCCCGAAGCTTGCCGGTCTCACGGTCGAGGCCTCCGAGCGTATCTGGCTCAATTTGCCGCCCGCGCGCGTCTGGGTCTATCGCCGTCCGGCGGGACGCTGAGTTCCGAGGAACGTTTTCATCGGCCGTTGGGTCGGCCGAAAGCCATTGACGTCATGGCGATCGTTCGGTTTCTAGCGTCGACTGTGTCCGCTCGCCGACCCGGGACCACGCGATGACGCCGAATCCCCGTGAACGGTTGATCGTCGCGCTCGACGTGGCGAACGTGCGCGAGGCCGACGCGATGGTCGAGCGGCTCGGCGACGCGGTGTCGTTCTACAAGATCGGTTATCAGCTTGCCTTTGGCGGCGGCCTGCCGCTCGCCGAGGCGCTCGTGCGCGCCGGCAAGCAGGTGTTTCTCGACATGAAGTTGCACGACATCGGCAACTCGGTTGCCGGCGGCGTTGCGAGCGTAGCGCGCATGGGCGTGACGTTCCTGACCGTGCACGCGTTCCCGCAAACGATGAAAGCCGCGGTCGAGGCGCGCGCCGGCTCCGCCTTGAAGATTCTCGCCGTCACGGTGCTCACGTCCTATGACGACATCGACCTCTCCGAATCCGGCTACCAGATGAGCGTCGACGATCTGGTCGCGCGCCGCGCCCAGCAGGCGAGCGATATCGGCGTCGACGGGCTTGTTTGCTCGCCCGAGGAGGCCTCGCCGCTGCGCCTCGTCGTCGGCCCCGAGATGCTGTTCGTCACGCCGGGCATCCGGCCGGCGGGTGCAGCGTCGGGCGATCAGAAACGCGTCGCGACGCCGAGCCAGGCGATCGCTGCCGGTGCGGATTATCTGGTGGTCGGGCGGCCGATCACGGGCGCGAGCGATCCCAAGGCCATGGCTGAGAAGATCGTTGCCGAGATCAGTGCTGCGTCACAGGGAGGGCCATGATGGCCAGGGGCTATTGGATCGGGCGTGTCGAGGTCCACAACGACGAGGGCTACAAGCCGTACGCTGCCGCCAACGCGGCGATCTTCAAGACGTTCGGCGGCCGCTTCGTCGTGCGAGGCGGCAAGTTCGAATGTCCGGAGGGCACGAGCCGCTCGCGCAATGTCGTGATCGAGTTTCCCGACTATGCGGCCGCGCTCGCCTGCTACCGCTCGCCGGAATACCAGGCGAACATCAAGGTCCGCGAGCCGCACTCCGTGGCCGACATCGTGATCATCGAAGGGTATGACGGCGCGCAGCCCTAGCCTTCCCACGCCGCGCATCCGTCGCTATACCGCTGCGGCACCGGGAGACTGACGGATGTCCGACATGCGGCTGATCGTGGCCGGTGCCGGCGGGCGCATGGGGCGCGCGCTGGTCAAGGCGATTTCCGAGACGTCCGGCTTGGCGCTGGCCGGCGCGACCGAAGGCGAAGGCTCGCCGCTGCTCGGCCAGGATTCCGGCGTGCTGGCGGGTCTCCCGCCGAACCGCGTGGTGGTGACGAGCGAGGTGCGCCCGCTCACGCTTGCGGCTGATGCGATTCTCGATTTTACGATACCGGCCGCGACCGTGAAGCTCGCAGCCCTCGCCGCCGAGACCAAGCTCGCGCACATCATCGGCACCACCGGCATGTCGGCCGCCGACGACGCGAAGGTCGCCGAAGCCGCGAAGAAGACCGCGATCGTCAAGTCCGGCAATATGAGCCTCGGCGTCAACCTGCT
>PLJS01000200.1:0-32682 GCA_003140315.1 Hyphomicrobiales bacterium | reverse complement strand
GGCGAGCACAGCGTGATCTTCGCCGGCGCCGACGAGCGCATCGAGCTGGTGCACAAGGCGACCGACCGCATGATCTTTGCGCGCGGTGCGCTCAAGGCCGCTGCGTGGGCGCGCGGCCGTCCGCCGGGGCTTTATTCGATGCTCGACGTGTTGGGACTTAAGGACTGAAGCGATGCCAACGAACGACCGTCTTCTCGTGCTCGTGCGCCACGGCCAGAGCGAATGGAACCTGAAGAACCTGTTCACCGGCTGGAAGGACGTGGACCTGACCGAGCAGGGTGTCGCGGAAGCGCGCGCGGCCGGGCGGAAACTGAAGGCGCAAGGGCTCGGCTTCGACGTCGCCTACACCTCCGCGCTCAAGCGCGCGCAGCGCACGCTCGATCTGATCCTGCGCGAGATGAATGAGACGAGCATCCCGATCATCCGCGACCAGGCGCTCAACGAACGCGACTACGGCGACCTCGTCGGGCTGAACAAGGACGACGCACGCAAGAAATGGGGTGAGGAGCAGGTGTTGATCTGGCGCCGCTCCTACGACGTGCCGCCGCCCGGCGGCGAGAGCCTGAAGGACACGGTCGCGCGCGCGTTGCCGTATTTCGTGCAGGAGATCCTGCCGCGCGTGCTGCGCGGCGAGCGCGTGCTGATCTCGGCGCACGGCAATTCGCTGCGCGCGCTAATCATGGTGCTGGAACGCCTGACGCCGGAGCAGATCCTCAAGCGCGAGCTCGGCACCGGCGTGCCGATCGTCTACCGGCTCAACGCGGATTCGACGGTCGCCTCGCAGCTTGATCTGGCGGCGTAATCCCTCCCCGACAGGGGAGGGTGGTCGGCGAAGCCGACCGGGTGGGGTGCCCATGGCGGAAACCGAAATCATCGTCCTCGATGTCGCAGCCACCGGCGCCGCCATAAGCGAATTGGCCGACGTGCTGGTGGATTGCGTCGAGGGCGGCGCTTCGGTCAGCTTCATGCTGCCGTTCGGCCGCGACGACGCGACGCGGTTTTTCGAAAAAGTCATCGCGTCGGTCGCGCGCGACGAGACGGTGCTGCTTGCAGCAAAACTCGACGGCCGCATCGTCGGCACGGTGCAGCTCGGCCTCGACATGCCGCCGAACCAGCCGCATCGCGCCGAGATCAAGAAGCTTCTGGTCCATCGCTCGGCGCGCAATCACGGTGTCGGGGCCGCCCTGATGGCGCGCGCCGAAGCTGAGGCGAAACAAAGAGGCCGTGTGTTGCTGGTGCTCGATACCGCGGGCAGCGAGGCCGAGCGGCTTTACGTGCGCGGCGGCTGGCAGCGCGTCGGCGTCATCTCGGATTACGCGATGTGGCCGGCCGGCGGTTTTTGCGACACGACAATTTTTTGGAAGCGGGTGTGACTGCTTATCCCTCCGGCACTCCGCTCTGTTCCCCTCCCCCTTGTGGGGAGGGGGTGGGGGTAGTTGTTGAGTCGACGCCTGCGCCACATGTCCGACCCCCCTCCCTAGCCCTCCCCTCAAGGGGGGGAGGGAACAGACCGAGTGTTTGGCGAGGGCCTACGCCGCCGCGACTTTCCCAGCTTCCCATCCGAGCATCGCGCGCTTGCGCGTGAGCCCCCAGTGATAGCCCGTGATGTCGCCGGAGCGGCCGAGCACGCGATGACACGGCACCACGAACGACATCGGGTTCTTGCCGACCGCGGCCCCGACCGCGCGCGCGGCCTTCGGCTTGCCGATCTTGCTGGCGATGTCCGAATAGGTCGAGCACTTGCCCATCGGGATGCCGAGCAGCGTCTCCCACACGCGCACCTCGAAGTCGGTGCCGATCATCACGATGCGCAGCGGCCGGTCCGGTCGCCACAGTTTTGGATCGAACACGCGCGCCGCGAGCGGCGCCGTGATCGATTTGTCCTCGACATAGGTCGCCTTCGTCCAGCGGCGCGTCATGTCGGCGAGCATCGCCTTCTCCTCGCCGGCATCGCCGAAGGCGAGACCCGCAAGGCCGCGCGGCGTTGCCATCACCAGTGCGATGCCAAAGGGAGAAGGGTGGAAGCCGTAGGAGATGGTCACGTCTTCGCCGCCCGACTTCCATTCGCCCGGCGACATCGCCTCGTGGGTGACGAACAGGTCGTGCAGTCGGCCGGGGCCCGAAAGCCCGACCTCATAGGTGGCATCGAGCACGCTCGCGGAATCGCGCAACAGCTTGCGCGCATTGTCGAGCGTGATCGCCTGCAAAAATGCCTTGGGGGTCAGCCCGGCCCAGCGGCGGAACAGATGGTGCAATTCGTCCGGCGTGACGCCGGCCGCATGCGCGATCTCCTCGATCTCGGGCTGCGCGCGCCAGCGCTCGGAAATGTAGCTGATGGCGCGGCGCACGACCGCGTAATCATCGTTCTGGCGCGCCAGCGGCGCGAGATCGGGCAGGCGATCGGGGGACAACATGGTGGTCTCCGGTCTCTTGATCATGTTGCCTGCTACTTAGGTCCGTACGGTACGCCGAACCACCCGATTCCTGCCTTATCCCTCCCCCTACGGGGGAGGGATAAGCGTCCGCGTCGGTCCTCTTTTCGCCTCGCCGATCGCTGCCGCGAGCGCCGCAGCGAAGCTTTCCTTCTCCTTCGGCCCGAGAAAGGCCGCGACCGCGAGCCGCTTGCCGCGCGACACGAGAAACAACTGCAGCAAGCCGAATTCCTCGTGGGTCACGCGATCGAGCCTCACCCACACGGGATTGAGCGACCATTCGGCGACCTCGCCGCGGTGGCTGACCTTCTTCACCCGCAATTGCGACGGTGTGACGGTGACCTCCTCATAGGCAGCGGCGGCGAGGTAGTTTGCCCGGAACGCCCAATAGACCAGCGCGACGTCGAGTCCCATGAACCCGATCACCGGCCAGGCACCGACGATGAAGAACACGATCCCGCCGACGAAGCTGATGCCGGCGATCACGGCCATCAACACCAGGAAGCCGACGCTGCCGAGCGAGCGGTGCGGGGTCAGCAGTGCGGAAAACAGCGTGGGCTCGCCTGCGTGAGCGGTTTCGGCGTTGCTCTCGCTCATGGCTGCATTATACCGGCTCCATGGCGCGCAAGACGACCCCCCTCCGGCCGGCGAAGGCGGCTAAGAAACCCGCAAAGGCCGCCAAAGCCCAAGGACCAAAGCCCTGGTCGCCGGCCGAGGTCGAGGAAGCCTTTCGCCGCTTCGCCAAGGCAACCCCACATCCCAAGACCGAGCTGAAGTCCCTCAATCCTTACACGCTGCTCGTCGCCGTCGTGCTCTCCGCGCAGGCGACGGATGCCGGCGTCAACAAGGCGACGCCCGCGCTGTTCGCCGCTGCCGATACGCCGGAGAAGATGGTCGCGCTGGGCGAAGACAAGGTCCGCGACTTCGTGAAAACCATCGGGCTCTATCGCGGCAAGGCGAAGAATATCGTCGAGCTCTCGCGCCGGCTGATCGCCGAGCATGGCGGGAAGGTGCCGCACGACCGCGAAGCGCTCGAAGCGCTACCAGGCGTCGGCCGCAAGACCGCGAACGTCGTGCTCAACGTCGCGTTCGGCGAGAAGACGATCGCGGTCGACACCCACATCTTCCGCGTCGGCAACCGAACTGGTCTTGCGCCGGGGCTGACGCCGTTCGAAGTCGAGACGAAGCTCGAACAGGTGGTGCCCGACAAGTATAAGCTGCATGCGCACCACTGGCTCATCCTGCACGGGCGTTACATCTGCATCGCGCGCAAGCCGCGATGCCCGGATTGCCTGATCAACGATCTTTGCCGCTGGCCCGAGAAGACGGTGGCGTGAGCGCTACTCTGTCGGTTCGTCATGGCCGGGCTTGACCCGGCCATCCACGTCTTGAGCTTGCAAAGAGTAGGCGTGGATGCCCGGCACAAGGCCGGGCATGACGGAGTCTGGTGCAGAACCCTGGGTGCTATATCCTCTCTGCAGGGAGAAAACGCATGCAGATTGGAATCGACGCCGCGGCATCCTGGGCCGCGGCGCGTCCGGAGGTCGCCGGCGATTTCGCGCGCGACGCGGAGGCGCATTCGAAGTTTTGGCGCAGCGGCATGGAGCTGCTCGCGCGTCTGCCGGAAAAGCCGACGCGAAATCCCGAACAGACGCGCAGTGCCGAAATCGTGCTGCGCACTGGGCGCGAGACGCGCGAGGCGTTCCTGCGGGAGCACGCCAAGGCGGTGTATTCGGCGCTCACCAATCACCACAAGACTTTCGTGCGCGCAGAGCCTCTCGTCTATGCGGCCGCCGACCTCATTCCCGGCCTAACGCCGACGCGCGATCAGGTCGCCACGCAAGCCGGGCTCCTTCAGAGCGACAAGGATGGAATAGAGATCGACCAGGGCATCTTCTTCGCGCATGTCATGGCGCACGAAAAGGCCGGCGCGCATCTCTGTCACGCAATGCTGTTGCCCAAGCCCGAATCGCTCGCGCGCCTGCCCGAGCTCGCCGCCAAGGGCGCGATCGATCTCGGCGCGGCGGCGATTGTGCGGCGCGGCAACGCGTCAGTCGTGCTCCTGAAAAATCCCCGCTACCTCAATGCCGAGGACGAGAGCACGCTGACCAATGTCGAGACGGCGGTCGACCTCGCGATTCTCGATCCCGACACGCAGGTCGCGGTGCTGCGCGGCGACACCGTCGATAATCCGAAATATGCAGGCCGGCACGTCTTCTGCACCGGCATCAATCTCACGCATCTCTATCGCGGCAAGATTTCCTATCTCTGGTACGTCACGCGCGAGCTGGGCTTCGTCAACAAATTCTATCGCGGCCTCGCACGCCAGGATGCCGATCCCGACGAGATGTACGGGGGCACGATCGAGAAGCCCTGGGTCGCGGGCGTCGAGACCTTCGCGATCGGCGGCGGTTGCCAATACCTGCTCACGATGGACTACGTGGTGGCGGCAAGCGACGCCTACATGACGCTGCCGGCCCGCAAGGAAGGCATCATCCCGGGCGCCGCCAACATGCGTATGCCGCGCTTCGTCGGCGACCGTATCGCCCGCCAGGCGATCCTGTCGGGCCGCCGGCTCGACTGCGGCACGCCGGAGGGGCGGCTCATCTGCGACGAGATCGTGCCGCCGGGGGAGATGGACTCGGCGCTCGATCGCGTCGCCGCGAGCCTCACGGATTCCGGCGTGGTCAGCGCCGCCAGCAATCGCCGTGCGTTCCGGGTGGCCGAGGAGCCGCTCGACATGTTCCGCCGCTACATGGCGGTCTATGCGCGCGAGCAGGCCTACTGCCATTTCAGCCCGGCGCTGATCTCCAATCTGGAGCGGCATTGGAACGCGCAGCAAAGGAAGATGTAGCGCATGATCCCGAAAAGTGGGCACCGAGTTTCGGAAAAGATCATGCGCAAACAAGAAAATGAGAATTGAAATGCCAGCGTCGAAACGCGCCGCCAACAGGACGCCGCGCCGCGAAGAGCTCAATCCGATCGAGATCGCGTCGCGCGACGAGATCATGGCGCTGCAACTGCGGCGCATGAAGTGGTCGCTCAAGCACGCCTACGAGAACGTGGCGCACTACAGAAAATCCTTCGACGCCGCTGGCGTGCATCCGGTCGACCTGAAAAGGCTGTCGGACCTCGCCAAGTTTCCCTTCACCACCAAGAATGATCTGCGCGCGAACTACCCTTATGAAATGTTCGCCGTGCCGATGGACCGCATCGTGCGCATCCATGCGTCGTCCGGCACCACCGGCAAGCCGACCGTGGTCGGCTACACCAAACGCGACATCCAGACCTGGGCGGACGTCTGCGCGCGCAGCATCTACGCGAGCGGCGGCCGGCGCGGCATGAGGGTGCACGTGGCGTTCGGCTACGGGTTGTTCACCGGCGGGCTCGGCGTGCACTACGGCGCCGAGAAGCTCGGTTGCCCGGCCATTCCGGTATCCGGCGGGATGACCGAGCGGCAGATCAAGCTGATCGTCGATTTCGAGCCCGAGATCATCGCGGTGACGCCAAGCTACATGCTGGCCATCCTCGATGAGTTTCGTACGCAAGGCGTCGATCCGGCGAAATCGTCGCTACAGATCGGCATCTTCGGCGCCGAGCCGTGGACCAATGCGATGCGCGCCGAGATCGAAGAGACCTTTGACATGCACGCGGTCGACATCTACGGGCTCTCCGAGGTGATCGGGCCCGGCGTTGCCAGCGAATGCGTCGAGACCAAGGACGGCCCGACCGTCTGGGAGGACCACTTTTATCCCGAGATCGTCGACCCCGCGACCGGCGCGGTGCTGCCCGACGGAGAAGCCGGCGAGCTCGTGTTCACCTCGCTCACCAAGGAGGGGATGCCGGTCGTGCGCTATCGCACGCGCGACCTCACACGGCTGCTGCCCGGCACGGCGCGCTCGATGCGGCGGCTGGAGAAGATCACCGGCCGCTCCGACGACATGATGATCGTGCGCGGCGTCAATGTCTTCCCGACGCAGATCGAGGAGCTGATCCTGAAAGACCAGCGGCTCGCGCCGCATTTCGTCATCGAGCTGCGCCGCGAGGACCGGCTCGACACCATGACGGTGCGGGTCGAGGCGCGGCCCGGCGCCGACGAGGCAAGCCGCGCAGCCTGCGACCGCGATCTCGCGCACCACATCAAATCGCTGATCGGCGTGACGGCGACGGTCGAGACCGTGCCGCCCGGTGCGATCGAGCGTTCGCTCGGCAAGGCGAAGCGGATCGTGGATTTGCGGCCGACGGATTGAATTCTACGTATGTCGGATCAGCTCCCGCCGCGTCCCGCCGGCGATGCGCTTGTGCATGTGCGTCATGAACGCGATGCCGAATAGCGGCGTCGCGAGATTCAGGATCGGGATCGACACGAATGCCGCGATGAACAGGCCGGCCGTGAAGATGGTCGTCTGGTTCGCCTTGCGCAGCGCCTTGGCCTCATCGACCGAATGGAAGCGCATCGCGGCGAGCAGGAAATATTCGCGTCCGAGCAGATAGGCGTTGGCGATGAAGAAGATGAGGAAGCCAATCCCCGCGAACAGCAGAAACGGGACCGCAACCAGATAGACCACAAATGCCAGCAACGCGGTCTTGATGCCTTCGACCAAAGCGCGCGGGATCGAGATCGCGACGCCGGGCGGATCGGCAGGGTAGTGGGCGTGCTCGACCTCCGCGGCGATCTCATCGGAGAAGAAGCTCGCGACGAACGCCGTCACTGCCGGCATGACGAACACCGCACCGGCGAAAAGCCCGAAGCCGGCCATGATAGCCAGCACCCAGATCAGCGCATGCAGCGGCGTCTGCATGCCGGGGCCGATCACGCCGTCGAGATAGCCTTGGCCGACGCCCGCGAGCCAGCCGAACAGCTTGTTCAAGCCTATGCCGAATAGGACCAGCAACAGCAGCGCAAGCCCGATCGACTTGAGCAGCACCGTCCGGAAGGGCGGCGAAAACATCTGCGCCAGGGATTTAACGGCTGCATCGAGCATGGTCGCACAGGTAGTGGGACTTGAGCCGCCGGACAAGACGAGACTTCGGTCGATCTACGCCGCAACGACCTTGCGCCGGCCGCGCTGTGCTGTCGGAGCAAGCTGCGGCACGAGCGGAGCTTCGTCTTCGACCTGCACGGGGTGCTCGGGTCGCGGCAGATCGGCCCAATGCAGCCTCCGGTAATCGAAGCCATTCTCGATCGTCGGCTTCACCACGGCGAAATAGGGCGAGATGTCGAAATCGCGCGGCGCATAGAGCGACGAATGGCGGATTTCCAGCATGTCGCGCCGCGCCACGCGGCTCTCCATGCGCGTCACCTTCGGCAGGATCGGATAGCGCACCGACTCGAAGGCCTGCGCGATCAGCGCCGAGCAGATGATGCGCGTCGGGTCGCCCGAGCCGAGCGCGAGCACGCGGCGGCGCCAGCGCTGCGGCACCGGCAGCGGCATCAGATAGCGCAGCAGGTCGGTGATGTTCTTGAGATCATAGGCGAGCCCGATGCGCTCGATGGCATAGCGGCAGACTTTCTCGCGATCGTCCGGCGTCAGGCCGATCGGCCGGCAGACGCGGGTGTGGAAGCGCGAATATTTCGAGAGCGGCGCCGAGTCGACGCCGATGCCGAGCTCCGCTTCGATCAGCGAGTGCGGCTCGCCGTCGGTGACGCGACCATCGAGCGGCCCGACGTAAAGCGCGGCGTGCGACCAGGTCGACTGCGTGAGATACTTGATGACGCCGGAGATCTGGTTGTTGCCCTCGACGAGCAGCACATCGCCGGGCTTGAGCGATGCCGCGAGCGCCTCCGGATCGCTCGGCGTGAAGGGCTCATAGCCGGCGACCGGCTTTTCCAGGTAGCGGGCGAGCAGGCGCCCGACGCTGTCGACCACGCGACCCACGGCGTATCCCCCGACATGCGCGAGTTCGTCCCCGCGACGGCTTTTTTGCGTGTACGTAATTTAACGCAAACAGGTTGCATTTTGGTTTCGCCGCTGCTGCCGCACACTCGCGCGTTGCCGTCGGCCGCGCGTCGTGGGCGGCGATTGCGCGCATTGCGGGCCACTTCGCATTGCGGCAATGTTCGCCGCGTCAACAGATCGGAAACCATGTCGTCAGTCAGCCGTCGCAGTTTCATCGCGGGCTCCGCCGCGCTCGCCTCGGCGCCGGCGCTCGGCGCGGTCCCGACTTCGGGCGAGACGGACGTCGCGATCATCGGCGCGGGCGCTGCCGGGATCGCTGCGGCGCGCAAGGTCGCGGCCGCCGGAAAACGCTTCGCGCTGATCGAGGCGAGCGACCGGGTCGGTGGACGCTGTTTCACCGAGAGCCGAACTTTTGGAGTTCCTTTCGATCGCGGTGCGCATTGGATCCACATGCCCGACATCAATCCGGTGGCGAAGCTTAGCGCACGCGCCGGCCTCGACATCTATCCGGCGCCGGCCGGCCAGAAGCTGCGCACGGGCAAGCGCTACGCGCGCGAAGGCGAGATGGAGGAATACCTCTCGACCATCGTGCGGGCGAACCGCGCGATCCAGGAGGCCGCGCGCGGCAAGGTGGACGTCGCCTGCGCGAAGGCGCTGCCGAAGGACCTCGGCGAGTGGCGGCCGGCGGTGGAGTTCGTGCTCGGACCCTATGGCTGCGGGAAAAATCTCGACGACATTTCCGCCGTCGACTTCGCGCGCGCGCTCGAGCGCGACGCCGATGCGTTCTGCCGCCAGGGCTTCGGCGCGCTGCTCGCAAAGCTCGCAACCGAGCTGCCGGTGCAGCTCGATACGCCGGTCACGCGCATCGTATCGGGCCGCAGCGCGCTCGAAGTGACCACGACGCGCGGCGTCATTTATGCTAAGGCGGCCGTCATCACGGCTTCAACCGCGGTGCTCGCTGCGGGCAAGATCAAGTTCGTGCCGGATATCCCCAAGCGCCAGCTCGACGCGGCCGCCAAGCTCACGCTCGGGAGCTACGATCACGTCGCGATCGAGCTGAAGGGCAATCCGCTGCAACTCCAGAACGATGACCTCGTCTTCGACAAAGCCGCGAATGCACGCACGGCGGCACTGCTCGCGAACGTGTCGGGCTCATCGCTCTGCCTTGTCGAAGTGGCGGGCAAGCTCGGGCACGATCTCTCGGCGCAGGGCGACGCCGCGATGTTCGACTTCGCGCAGAACTGGCTTGCCGAGCTTTATGGCGCCGACGTGAAGAAGGCGATCGGCCGGACCTTCGTGACGCGCTGGAATGCCGAGCCCTGGGTGCTCGGCGCGTTCTCGTCCGCTGCGCCCGGCGCGCAGGGCGGCCGCAAGATCCTGATGGAGCCGGTCAACGGCCGGCTTTTCCTCGCCGGCGAAGCCGTGCACGAGACGCTGTGGGGCACGGTCGGCGGCGCCTGGGAGTCCGGTGAGCGTGCGGCCGACGCGGCGCTGAAGTTGGTCGGAGGGCGGCGATGAGCGCGCGGGTCTCTCGGTTCCCCTCCCCCTTGTGGGGAGGGGTTAGGGGTGGGGGTCGCGCGTTGTGTCGCGCGCGTCGCACCGTCGAACGACCCCCCTCCACAACCCTCCCCCTCAAGGGGGGAGGGAGCACACCGCGTTTGTGGCAGCCATGACCCGCCCCAAAGCCCTCATCGCCTGGTCGAGCGGCAAGGACTCCGCCTGGGCGCTGCATGAGGTGCGCCGCGCGGGCGAATATGACGTCGTCGGCGCGCTCACCACCGTCACCGAGACGTTTGCCCGCGTGAGCATGCATGGCGTGCGCGAGGATATCCTGCGCGCGCAGCACGAGGCGATCGGCCTGCCGTCCGCGATTGTGCCGATCCCATATCCGTGCCCGAACGAGATCTACGAGGTCCGCATGGCCGCAGCGCTCACCGACGCGAAGGCCGCCGGCGTCACGCATGTGATCTTTGGCGACTTGTTCCTGGAGGACGTGCGCGCCTACCGCGAGGAGAAGCTCGCTGGCACCGGCATCACGCCGCTGTTTCCGCTCTGGCGGAAGCCGACCGATGCGCTCGCGCGCCAGATGATCGACGAAGGCGTGGAGACATATCTCGTCTGCGTCGATCCGCGACAGCTCGCGCGCGACTTCGCCGGACGGCGCTTCGACCATTCTCTACTTGATGAGCTGCCGGCGGGCGTCGATCCTTGCGGCGAGAAGGGCGAATTCCACTCCTGCGTCGTGGCAGGGCCGATGTTCTCGCGGCGGATCGACGTCGCGGTGGGCGAGACGGTGGAGCGCGATGGGTTTGTGTATGCGGACTTAACTCAGTCGTCATCCTGAGGTGGCCGCGAAGCGGCCCTCGAAGGATGGATGCAAGCGCCGTCGCCCTTCGAGGCTTGCTGCGCTCGCACCTCAGGGTGACGGCTAGCCCCGCAGCACCCCACCCGTGCGCTTTCCGACCTCCGCGATGATCTTCTTGGCCACCGCGTCGATCTCTTCGTCGGTCATCGTCTTCTCGCGCGGCTGCAGTGTCACGGCGATCGCGATCGATTTCTTTCCCGTCTCGATGTTCGCCCCTTCGTAGACGTCGAACACCGTGACGTTCGCGATCAGCTTCCGGTCGACGTTCTGCGTGGCGCGCACGATGTCGCCGGCCTTGACGGCGCGGTCGACCGTGAAGGCGAAGTCCCGCGTCACCGGCTGGAACGCAGAGAGCTCCAGCGCCGGCTTGGCGCGTGTCGGCTTCGCCTTCGGTTCCGGGATGCGGTCGAGCATCACCTCGAACACCACGAGTGGTCCCGTGGCGTCGAGCGCCTGCAACGCGCGCGGATGCAGCTCGCCGAAATAGCCGAGCACGTTCTGCGGGCCGATCTGGATCGTGCCGCTGCGTCCCGGATGCAGCCAGGCGGGACCACCCGGCACGACCTGCATCGCCTGCGGCGGCGCGCCCGCGGCCATGAGGACACTCAGCGCATCGGCCTTCGCGTCGAACGCATCGACCTCGCCGTTGCCGCTCCAATGGCGCCCAATGCCGGCGGCTTTGGCGAGCGCGCGGCGCACGCCGGAGGCGGCGATGAGCTGATCCTGCGGCTGGTCGCCGCGGAACACCTGCCCGACCTCGAACAGCGCCACGTCGGGGAATCCGCGGTCGGCGTTCTTCTGTGCGCTCGCGACCAGGCCCGGAATCAGACTCGGCCGCATGTCGGAAAGGTCGGCGGCGATCGGGTTGGCAAGCGCGAGCGCCGCGCTGCCGCTGCCGAACAACTCCGCTTGCGCCTTGCCGATGAACGACCAGGTGACGGCCTCGACCATGCCGCGCGCCGCCAGCGCGCGCTTGGCGCGGCGCGTGCGCACCTGCGGCATCGTGAGCACCGGCTTGCGCGCATCATCGCCGCGCGGAAACGGCGTCGGCGGTACGCGGTCGACGCCGATTATGCGCACCACCTCCTCGACGATGTCGGCCTTGCCTTCGATGTCCGGACGCCAGGACGGCACCGCGACCTTCACGGTCTCGCCCGTTCCGGCGACGAAGAAGCCGAGATGGGTAAGCACACGTTTCGTCTCCGGCAACGGCACGTCGAGGCCCGAGAGACGCTTCACCTCCGCGACGGGGAATTCGATAATACGGTCCTCGGCGTGCGCCGACCCCGCGACGAGGATCTCCGACGGCGTGCCGCCGCAGAAGTCGAGCACCATCTGGGTCGCGAGCTCGAGGCCCGGCACCATGAAGGCCGGATCGACGCCGCGCTCGAAGCGATAGCGCGCGTCGGAATTGATGCCGAGCTTGCGTCCGGTCTGCGCGATGTTGAGCGGGGTCCACAGCGCCGACTCGATCAGCACGTCCGTGGTGGCTGCAGAGCAGCCGGTCTCCTCGCCGCCCATGATGCCGGAGAGCGACTCGACCGCCTTGTTGTCGGCAATCACGCACACGCTCTCGTCGAGCGGATAAATGCGGCCGTCGAGCGCGAGCAGGCTTTCGCCGGCTTTCGCGCGCCGCACAGTGAGATTGCCGTGCACCTTGGCGGCATCGAACACATGCAGCGGCCGCCCGCGGTCGAACGTCATGAAGTTGGTGATGTCGACCAATGCGTTGATTGGCCTAAGCCCGATCGCGATCAGGCGCTTCTGCAGCCACGCGGGCGAGGGGCCGTTCTTCGCGCCGCGCACGAGGCGTAGCGCGAAGCCGGGGCAGAGCTCGGGCGCCTCGATCGTCACCGCGACCGGGCAGGGGAACGTGCCCCGCACGGGCTTCGGCGCCGGATCGATGAACTTGCCCATGTCGGCGGCGGCGAGATCGCGCGCGATGCCGTGCACGCCGGCGCAGTCCGGCCGGTTCGGCGTGAGGTTGATCTCGATCACCGGATCGTCGAGCCCGGCCCATTTGGCGTAACTCTCGCCGATCGGCGCATCGGCCGGCAGGTCGATGATGCCGTCATGGTCGTCGGACAATTCCATCTCGGCTTCGGACACGAGCATGCCGCGGCTTTCCACGCCGCGGATGGTGCCGACGCCGAGCGTGATCTTCTTGCCCGGAATGTAGGTGCCGGGCGGGGAAAACACGCCGGTCATGCCGGTGCGCGCGTTCGGCGCGCCGCACACGACCTGCACGGGCTCGCCCGTGCCGGTATCCACTATGCACACACGCAGCCGGTCGGCGTTCGGGTGCTGCTTTGCCTCGATCACGCGCGCGATCGTGAACGCGCCGAGCGCCTTGCCCTTGTCTTCGATGGCCTCGACCTCGAGCCCAATCATGGTGAGCGTGCGGGCGAGCGCGTCGAGCGGCTCGGCCGTGTCGAGGTGCTCGCGGAGCCAGGCGAGGGTGAATTTCATGTCTCTCCCCGCGCACTGCTCAGTCCCCTCCCCCCTTGAGGGGGAGGGCTAGGGAGGGGGGGTTGCTCCGCAGCAGCGGCGACAATCATTTCGAGCACGCCGCTGCGATTGCGCAGCACGTCATTGTTCCAGAAACGAAGCACACGATAACCCTTCGACTCGATCCATCTGTCGCGTTCGAGATCGCGTGCGCTCTCGGCGTGCTGTCCGCCATCGACTTCGATGATGAGCCGCCGCTCGTGGCAGACGAAGTCGACGATGAAGCGGCCGATCAACGCTTGTCGCCGGAAGCTAAGACCGTCAAGGCGATGACCTCGCAACGCCGACCATAGGCGATGCTCGGCATCCGTCATGTCGCTGCGCAGCGACTTGGCACGCTTCCGCTGAATCGCCGGCACAGGTCTGTGCGCGGGAGGTCTACCCCCCTCAAGGACCGCTTCGTGGTCCGACCTCCCCCTCAAGGGGGGAGGTGCATCGAGTTCGTGGCCGTTCACGTGCTCAACCCTCCCGCCAGCGTCGGAAAATCGAGCGGCCTGAATCCGTAATGCGACAGCCAGCGCACGTCGGCCTCGAAGAACGGACGCAAATCCGGCATGCCGTATTTGAGCATCGCGATCCGGTCGATTCCCATGCCCCAGGCAAAGCCCTGGTACTCGTCGGGATCGAGCCCGCAATTGCGCAGCACATTCGGGTGCACCATCCCGCAGCCGAGGATTTCCAGCCAATCCTCGCCCTCGCCGAAGCGCACTTCGTCCTTGCTCTTGCGGCACTGGATGTCGACTTCGAGCGAAGGCTCGGTGAACGGGAAGTAGGACGGGCGGAAGCGCATCTTGACGTTGTCGACCTCGAAGAACGCCTTGCAGAATTCCTGCAGGATCCATTTCAGATGGCCAAGGTGCGAGCCCTTGTCGATCACCAGCCCCTCGACCTGATGGAACATCGGCGTGTGGGTTTGGTCTGAGTCCGAGCGATAGGTCCGTCCCGGAATGATCACGCGGATCGGCGGTTTCTGGCTGAGCATCGTGCGGATCTGCACCGGCGAGGTGTGCGTGCGCAAAAGCATGCGCGTGCCGTCCGGCTTCGGATTGAAATAGAACGTGTCGTGCATCTCCCGCGCCGGATGCCCTTCTGGGAAATTGAGCATCGTGAAGTTGAGATCGTCGGTTTCGATGTCCGGCCCCTCGGCGACCGCGAAGCCCATGTCGGCGAAGATCGTGGTGAGCTCGTCGATCACTTGACTGACCGGATGAATGCGGCCGGTCTCGGCCGGCGTCTCGCGGACGGGCAGCGTGACGTCCACGGTCTCGGTGTTGAGCCGCGCATCGAGCGCGGCGCCTTTGAGCGCGTCGCGTCGCGCCGCGAGTGCCGCCGTGACGCGCTCCTTCAGGCCGTTGATCAGCGGCCCTTGCTCCTTGCGCTGCTCCGGCGTCATGCCACCGAGCGTCTTCAGCAGCGCCGAGACTGAGCCGCTCTTGCCGAGCGCCGCGACGCGCACGGCCTCGAGCGCGGCTTCGTCGCCGGCTGCCGCGACGGCATCCATCGTGTCGATTTCCAGTGTGGTGATATCGGTCATTCAATCCTCGCGAACGCGGTCCTTTTGGTCGTCCGGGCCGGACCGGGTCAAGTCCGCGATGAAACGGCAGCCAAGAGGACCGCCGGCTGGCCGCGTGATGCGTCCCCGCATATGGTCCCAAGCTGCACCCAGGTCAAAGCTTGGAATGAGTGAACATTCTCAAACCGCCGGAGACTTGCGCCCCGCCGTCCTGGCTCCCGGATGGTTCTGGGTTGGCTGCGCGATCGTCATCGGCGCGACGGCGATCCGCGTCGCCGGCCTCTCCTCGGAACTGCCGTTCGTTTATCACCCGGACGAACCGACCGTTCTGACCATCGTTCACCGAATGTTGCTCAACGGCGATGCGAATCCGGGTGCCTTCAATTACCCGTCGCTGTTTTATTACGTGCATGCGCTTGGTCAGATGGCAGTCCGGGCGATCGACGGAGATTTGCTGCCATTCGTCAGGCAGTTGGGAAACAGCTACACGCCCCAACCCGAGGCGTTTCTCGTTGGGCGGGCGATCACGGTATGCTTTGGTGTCGGTGCGGTCATTGCGACCATCGTGATGGCGCGCGATATCGGACTGAGCAGGTCCGCGACCCTGCTGGCCGGCGCATTGGCTGCATCCAACCCCCTTCTTGTCGCACACTCGCGCATGATCTCGCCGGACGTTCCAGCGGCGTTCTTCTGCACACTCGCGTTGGTCACGGCCGTGCACGTCCTGAAAAGCGGATCCGTATCGGCTTATGTCTTCGGCGGGATCATGACGGGGCTCGCCGCCGGGATGAAATACAATGCCGGCTTGGTCGGCATCGGCATCGCGGCGGCGCATTTTCTGCGTGAGCCTCGTGATGCTGTGCAATTTTCTCTGCTCGCTCTGTCCGGCGCGCTCAGCATCGCGGTCTTTCTCCTGACCTCGCCGTTCATAATCCTGGATTTCGCTCGGGCATCGAATGGAATTCTCGCCGAATTTCACCACTATCAGACCGGTCATCCTGGCTTCGAGGGTGATGCGTGGAAATTCAATCTGATCTGGCTGTGGCAGGCGTTCGGCGCGGCGTTGCTTCTCGCCCCGCTCGCCACGCTGCATCCCGCGCGAAAGGAAATCTGGATCGTTTGGGCTTTCGTCGCCGCCTATCTCGCGCTGATCTCGGCCCAGGTTGTTCGGTTCGACCGGAATCTGATGCCGATCGTGCCACGACTGACCGTTCTCGTCGCGGGTGGGTTTGACGCGCTGCTCGTCTATGCTCGACCGTGGATCGCGCGGCCGCGCACGATGGGATTTCTGTGCGCGGCGTTCGCCGTCATTATTCTCCTTCCGGGAATGTCGGGATCGCTCGTCGAAACGGCGGCGCGCTATCGCGATCCCCGAAAAGAGGTGCGCGACTGGATCAATCAGCACGTCGCGCCGGAAACATCGATCCTGATGGATTCCTATGGCCCTTATCTGGATCCCAAGACCCACAAGATTACGACGGCCTTCCTCATCCTGCAGCAGCCAATGTCGGCCCTGATCCAGTACGACATGGTCGTCGTCACGCGGCAAGGCTCCGGCCGCCTCCTCGTCGACGAAAGGTCTGAGCCGCACGAAACTTTGCGAGAACTCGGCGTGCGTGCCTGCGCACGTCAGGAATTCAAGAACGGCACGACGACGGACTTCTGGGTCTTCCGGCTGCGCTGCTGACCTTCGACGCCTTGCATCACTCCGGCAGCATCGGCAGGTCGGTGTCGTGCGGTCTGCCGCCGGCCTGTGTGAGCATGCAGTGCACCTGGCCGCGATGGTGCGTCTGGTGATTGAACATGTGTGTCACCAGCAGCCATTTCGGCGCGGTGATGTCGCGCTTCGCGCCGCCCGAATAATAGGTCAGATCATCGGAGAGCCAGCGCGCATCGAGCCCATCCGCCCAGGCGATCATCGTGTCGTCGAATTCGGCCCGCTCGCGCTTGAGCGCATCCCAGTCCTCATAGAGCGTGACCGAGCCCGCGATCCCGACCGCAGGCTTCGGCGTATCGGTGAAGCGGCTCATCCAGATGCGGTCGCCCCAGAGCAGATGACTCAGCGTCTTGTGCATCGAGCCGAAGAATGCCGCGCGTTCGCGCCGGCGCTCGTCGTCCGACAGCGTATCGGCGACGCCATAGAGGTTCCGGTTCTGCCAGCGATTGTAGCGCGCCATGCGCTGGACGTAGGCGGGT
Source organism: Hyphomicrobiales bacterium (assembly GCA_003140315.1). Lineage (GTDB taxonomy): Bacteria > Pseudomonadota > Alphaproteobacteria > Rhizobiales > Xanthobacteraceae > PALSA-894. The sequence goes on along the minus strand of PLJS01000200.1, from coordinate 15,768 downwards.
TCGATCATCTCAGTCCTCATCGCCGTCCGAGCGAGGTCGGCAACAGCCCCTGGCTCCACGCGCCGAGGATGATCGCGAAGCCGGCCGCGATCAGCATCCAGTCGTGATACCACGCGCCGATCAGCGTCACGATGTCGCCGAACAGGCGCACGGCTTCGATCAGCCGTGTCATGTGGCGCGCGACGTAGCGGCCGAACGCGGAGTCGCGATATCGCTCCAGCGCGGCATAGCGGATCACCAGTCCCGACGCGACCAGCGGCGGAATGAAATGCAGCGCCAGCGCGATCACCAACTGGTGCTGCCAGAAGAAATACAGCGAGATCACCGACGCCGCGAGGTCGGTCGCGAGCTTTGCCGGATGGATCTGGTGGTAGAGCGCTTTTTCCTTCGGAGTCATCTTCGAATCTGCCTGCGAGAATCGATTCCGACACGCGAACATGCATCGTCCGGGGCTTTTCGCCCCGGTCAATCGGCCTCGCAAGGACGGACGGAAAAGGTCAGGCTGCCGCGGGCAGCGCCGCCTTGGCCTTTTCGACGATCGCCTCGAACGCCACCGGCTCGCGGATCGCGAGATCGGACAGCACCTTGCGGTCGACGGTGATCCCGGCCTTCGCGAGGCCGTCGATAAATCGGCTGTAGTTCAGGCCGAACGGCCGTACCGCGGCGTTCAGGCGCTGGATCCACAGCGCCCGGAAGGTGCGCTTGCGCCGCTTGCGGTCGCGGAAGGCGTACTGGTTCGCCTTCTCCACCGCCTGCTTGGCGATACGGATCGTGTTCTTGCGCCGGCCGTGAAAGCCCTTGGCGGCTTTGAGGACCTTCTTGTGCTTGGCATGGGACGTGACGCCCCGTTTGACGCGGGCCATGGCTGATCTCCTTTAGATGCTGGCAAATGCGTGTGCGGCTTTCGCCGCGTTCAACCGTTCGGCAGGAAGTACTTCTTGATGTTGTCGCCGTCGGTCTTGAACAGCACGTTGGTGCCGCGCAACTGGCGGATCTGCTTCTTGGTCCGCTTGATCATGCCGTGGCGTTTGCCGCGGTGGGCGTAGAGCACCTTTCCGGTGCCGGTAATCTTGAAGCGCTTTTTAGCGCCCGACTTGGTCTTGATCTTGGGCATTTTGCTCTCCTTTTGGCGCCGGGAACGCAGGCCAAAGGCCCGGGTAACCGGCATCTGCTCGCGAATGAGCGTGTGCATGAGGCACATACCACCGCCACGGCAGCCCTTTAGCCGGGCGGCGGAAGGGGGCGTTATGGCAGACCGAACCTCAAAAAACAACAGTTTGGGCACGATTGACGCGGCGCCGGCGCTTGGCGCGGGCGCCGCGTTGGGGTGGGGGCGCGGCGGATTAACAATTCATTGACCAATCCGGAGGACCCTAAGCGTCGCAGATCGTGTTCCCGGCCTGGAACCGGCCCACAGTCGAAGAGGTTATGAGGGCGGCCGGGTGGCCGATCTGCCGAGGCGTCGCAGAGAGGCAAGGAGGCTAGTCGCATCGGTAGGAGGCAATCATGTCCCCGTTGCACTGGTTGAAGATCCCCGGCCTGTTGGCCGCGATCCTGGTCGTCCTGTCCTTTCCGTCCCACGGCGTTGCAAGCGTCGATCGGCCCGATGCCCTGATGGCATCGAGCCCGGCTGCGCCGAGATACTGTGGCGCCGCGTTCCGTTACGCGGCGCGGACCGGAAACGACGACATCGCGGCGGAGAGCCCGGCGGAGGTTTTCGCGAAGGACCGGCATCTCGCGCGCGCGCATTATGCCGGCACGCCGGCCGGTTTCGAGATCGCCGCAGCACGCCTGCGTTCGGCCACCGCGATGTGCGGGGCGGGCTGAAGGGGTCGCGCGCGAGCGTTGCGGCCTGCTAGCCTCTGCGCCGATGCCGATGAGCATCGACCGGGGAGGCTGCCGTGAAGATCGCCCGCATCGAGACGTTCGCTTGTGACGCCGGCTGGCGCAATTACCATTTCGTGAAGCTGACCACCGACGAAGGGATCGTCGGCTGGAGCGAGTTCGACGAGGGCTTCGGCTCGCCCGGCGTCGGCGCCGTCGTCATGCGGCTCGCCGGCAAGGTGGTTGGACGGACGGTCAACGATCACGAGCGCATCTACGCAGAGCTCTACGCGGCGACGCGGCCGGCGGCCGGCGGCATCGTGGCGCAGGCCATGGGCGCGATCGAGAACGCGCTGCTGGATGCCAAAGCCAAAGCGCTGGGCGTGCCGGTCTACGTGCTGCTCGGCGGCAAGCTGCGCGATCGCATCCCGCTCTACTGGTCGCATTGCGCGACCTGGCGCATCAATCACCCGGCCTACTACAAGCCCGCGATCACCGACCTCGACGGCGTGAAGGCCATAGGCCTTGAGGTGCGCCAGAAGGGCTTTACGGCCTGCAAGACCAACATCTTCATCTACGAGGACGGCAAGCCGCGCGGTTATCGCCCAGGCTTCGGCTCGCCCTATTATCCCGAGCTCAATATCGACAAGGTGGTGCTGCGCAATCTGCACATGCACCTTGAAGCCTTGCGCGACGGCATCGGGCCCGACGTTGGCCTACTGCTCGATCTCAATTTCAACGCCAAGACCGAAGGCTATCTGAAGATCCTGCGCGCCATCGCCGACATCGACATGTTCTGGGTCGAGATCGACAGCTACAGTCCGGAGGCGCTGGGCTACATCCGCCGCCAAAGCCCGCATCCGATCTCGTCATGCGAGACGCTGCTGGGCCTGCGCGAGTTTCTTCCCTACTTCAAAGAGCAGGCGATGGACGTGGCGATCGTCGACACGCCGTGGAACGGCGTGTGGCAGTCGATGAAGATCGCAGCCTGTGCGGAAGCACACGAGGTCAACGTCGCGCCGCATAATTTCTACGGCCATCTCTGCACCATGATGAATGCGCATTTCGCGGCCGCGGTGCCGAACCTGCGCATCATGGAGATCGACATCGATCGCCTGCCCTGGGACGACGAACTGTTCACCGCGGCGCCCGAGATCGAGAACGGTCAACTCGTCATGCCCGACGCGCCCGGCTGGGGCATCGATCCGGACGAGAAGGCGCTCGCCGCGCACCCGCCGAAGGGCGAGGCAGGCCTGCTGGATTACGGGAAGAGGCCCTCGTAGGCGGGGCTCAAGTCGGGCTGCGGGTTTTGCGAAAAAGCAGCACGATAAGAACGAACGTGCCCGCCGCCAGGCCGTAAATGCGCCCCGCGTAGAATCCGACGTCGAAGCGGCCGGCATTCAGCACCGCCGCAAGCGCGATATCGAATATCCAGGAGACCATCACCAGCATCAGCCAGAGATCGAGCACCGAGTACGGCATGCGCAGCCAAAGCACCAGGAATGCTCCGAGGCTGAGCGCCCATACCGCCGTCACGACGTCGTTCATGACGGGCGTGTAGTTTTGGCCGGTCATGATCGGCGGCAGACCGCTGCTTCCGACTGTCGCCACCAGCGTGAGCACGACGACCGCTACCAGGACCGCCAGAATGCTCGCGACGATCGTCGAACGCATCGCTTCGCTCGTGACCGGCGCGCCATCGCGATCCTTGGTCAGGCCGTAGCCGATGACCATGATCGGAAAGCCTCCGTGCCAGAACATGTAGAGCCACGCGGTGGTCTGCGGTCCGGCACCGAGCAGGCCTTCGGGCGCAAATAGTCCCGGAAAGGTCAATGCGTGGATCACTGCCATCAGCGCGGTGAAAAGATAGCCGTTCGCCAGCAGCAGCAGCGCGCGCGAGCGCAACGCGTTGAAGTGCGCGTAGAGCATCGCAGCGGTGAGCAAGTCGCCGATTGCAAGCGCCGCCTGATAGCTTGGGATGAATGCCCGCACCTCCGCGAGTTGAACTTTCGCGAACGGCATGACCGCGAGAAAGATGAGCGCCGAAATCACGCCGGCGATGAGGACCGTGCGCCGGTCCTGGGCCTTCGCAGGCGAATGCGACGGAAACGCCAAGCCATCATCCGGTCCGCGCGAGCGCATGAAGACTCTGGGTCTTTTCTTGGCGGGCGCCGCAACGCGCCCAGATTCCACGGATGGAACAATTGTGCCTTGGCGCGATCGACTCGTCTACGCAAAACGCCCGCGAGCGGGTCGCGGGCGTTGCCAAAAAGCCTGATATAAACAGGAGTTACATCAAAGAAGCCGCCGGATTACCTCGGCGCGAGGATCATGATCATCTGCCGCCCTTCAAAGCGCGGCTCCATCTCGACCTTGGCGATCTTCAAGGTGTCTTCCTTGACGCGGTTGAGCAGGCGCGTGCCGAGCTCCTGGTGCGCCATCTCGCGGCCGCGGAAGCGCAACGTCACCTTGACCTTGTCGCCTTCCTCGAAGAAGCGCTGCATCGAACGCATCTTCACGTCGTAGTCGTGGTCGTCGATCATGGGCCGGTATTTCAGCTCCTTGACCTCGACCACCTTCTGCTTCTTGCGCGCCTCGGCGGCTTTCTTCTGTTCCTGGTATTTGTATTTGCCGTAGTCGAGGATCTTGACGATCGGCGGCGCGGCGTTGGGGGAAATCTCGACCAGGTCGAGTCCGGCTTCCTGTGCGGCGGCGAGCGCTTCTGCGATCGGCACGGTGCCTTTGTTCGTGCCGTCCCTCTCGATCAGGTGGACTTCGCGGACGCGAATATCTTCGTTGATGCGCGGACCATCCTTGCGGGCCGGCTCGGGTGCTCTCATCGGGCGACGAATGGCTCTTATCTCCTGTACTGTTGCGACGATCCGGCGGTGTTGCGGGGCGTCAGCCTGCCGGGAGGCTGTGCGACTTGCAAATCACACGTCGGAGAACGGGGAAGATCGTGACAAACCGTCGCGCTGTCAACGCCCGATGGGCGATTTCGGCCATATCGGACGGTTCGCTTCATCGGGACGGTCGCGCGCACGCAACCTCGGCGTAGAGCGCAAGCGTCATGCGGGCGATGCTGTCGGGATCGAATTGCGTTGCGACCCAGGCCCGTCCGCGCGCCCCGATCGCCGTTCGCGCCGTATCCGTCAACGAAAACAGGCGGATGAGGGCTGCCGCAAGCGCCGCCTCGTCACCCGCCGGTACCCGCAGACCGGTCATGCGCTCCTCCGCGACCGCGGGCGGGGCGAGCACCGCCTCCGGGCCGGCCGCGAGATCGGAAATGACCACCGGCCGCGCCATCGCCTGCGCCTCGAGGATCGCGCGCTGCAGCCCTTCCGGCTGCACCGCCGCCGAGACGACGACGGTCGCGGCCGCATAAGCCGCCGGCATGTCGTCGACGCTGCCTGCGAGCCGCACCACGTCCGTGGTCCCGGTCGTGCTCACGAGATCCCACAATTCGCCGGTGTAATGCGTGCGGCCCTGATCCTCGCCGGCGAACACGCAGACGAAATCCTTCAGGCCCCGCTCCTTGAGCCGGTGCACCGCCTTCACCGCCACATGATGACCCTTGCGCCGCAGCATCCGGCCGACCACGAGAACGACCCGGGTGTCGGGCTTGACGCCCCAGGAGCGCCGGATCGTGTCGAGGCGCTCGCTCGACACCGTGGCCGGGTCGAAGCGCGCCATGTCGATCGCCGCCGGAACGACCGCGATACGGCCGGCCGATCGCGGATAGCGATCGGCGATCAGTTCCGCGATCTGGTCCGACACCGCGATCGCGCGTTCGCCGCGCACCATCACGCTGTTGTACAGCCGCTTGAAGACGTTCTGCTCGCGGAAGCCTTTGTGCCAGGTTGTCAGCAGCGGCACGTCGCACCAGCGCGCCGCGAGATACGCGCTCCACGCCGCGCTGCGGCCGTGCGCGTGGATCACGTCGCAGCGCCGCTCGCGCGCGAGATGCTTGAGCGCCAGCGCGGCCTTGAGCATGCGCGCGGGGTTCTGGCTCGCGACGTCGAGATGGATGAATTCGGCCCCGGCGGCCGCGACGTCGGCTTCGAGACGGCCGCCCTGCGAGACGACGATCACGCGATGGCCGCCGTCGCCGAGGATGCGGGCGAGGTCGATCGCGCCGGCATCGGCCGCGCCGGCATGCAGCGTCGGGACCACGATGAGCACGCTGAGCGGCCGTGTGAACGTCAATACTTCGCCGCCGGATCGGATGCTGGGTAAAGGAAAAGAAGAGTCGGTTTCTTCCGCCACCGTATCGAGCGGCAGACGCGCAATAGCTTGCGGATTCACTCGATCGACCTCATCGTTGCGCGCCCGGCAGACATCACCCCAAGTCGCCAGGCGCCCCGATCGCTCGATTTCCGTCCCCGAATGTTTCATTGATAGTCTGGATCGCACACCCGCGCAATCGCTCATCCGGCGCTGTCGAGCAAGCCCGCATAGAGGCCGAGCGTCGCGCTCGCGACGCGCGTTGGCGTGAACAGGTGGCTCGCAAGACGGCGCGCGCGCGCCGCCATCATGCCGTAGGCCGCATGATCGATCGCGAGCGCGGCGGCGCACGCCTTCGCGAAGCTGATCGGATCGTCCGGCTCGGCGAGCCATCCGGTGCGCGCGGATTCGCCGATCTGCGGCGGCGCCAGCACGATTTCCGGCAGCGCGCCGACATTCGACGCGATCACGGGCCGCGCCATCGCCATCGCCTCGGCGGCGGTGAGCGCGAAGGTCGGCGGCTCGACCTGCGGCACGGCGACGAGATCCGCCGCCGTGTAGGCGCCCGCCATGTCGGAGCACGCGCCGATCTGACGGATCAGCGATGCGACGCCGTACGCCTCGGCCTGGTTGGCGATCTTGCGCGCATAATCGAAGTGCTGCCGGTTGTCGCCCGCGAGCACGAACACGACCCCGCGCAGTCCGCCGTTCACCAAGATGCGGGCGGTCTCGACCAGCGTGAGTTGCCCGTTGGCCGGATCGATCCGCCCGGGCACCAGGATGACGCGCTGGCCGCGCGCAATCTTCCAGCCGCGTCGCAGCACGACGGCGCGCTCCGGGCTGACCATCGGCGGATCGAAGCGTCCGGCGTCGATGCGCAGCGGAATGACGACGAGCTTGCCGTCGGGGATCTGGTGCAGCATCGAGATCCGGTCAGCCACATAGCCCGAGGGCACAATGACGCGGTCGCCGGTTGCGAGCGCGCGCCCATAGGCCTTGTCCCGGTGGCTGCGGTCGAGATCGGCCACCGCGTAGCTGTGGATGAGCCGCACGCCCGAACGCTTCCTGAGCGCTGCGCTTGCGCTGCGCGATGCTCCGACGCCGAGTGCATGCACGAGGTCGATGCGTTCGGCCGCCACCAGCTCGGCGATCGCATTGGCATTGCGCTTGAGCTTGAACGGATTGCCGGTCTCGTTGATGAGCCGCAGCCACTCACCGCCAAGTCCCTGCAATTCGCTGTTGAGCGGGCCTTCCTCGCCGGCAACGATCACGCGCGCGCCCGAGCGCAGCAGCGCGATCGCGACATCGACTGCCGCGCGCGCCGCCTGGCTCTCCACCAAGGCAGGGACGATCTGCAGGACCGTGGCGCCGGCAAGGCCGCGCGTCGGCTGCGGTGCGATCTGCGCGATCGTATTCATGGCCATCTGCGGCGGCCCGCCGCGGCTCGGGCACGACCAAGCGCGTGCCCACCCCTTGCGTTCTGCCGCGGCTTGCGGCGAAACACGGGCAGGCGCAGCACTCTACTCGGCGCACAGCGGAGCCGCACGGTACCATCCCCTGTCGCCCCGCCGGCGGACATTGTTTTGACAGGACAGGGCATTCGCCCTGGCCGCACGGACGGAGCCAGATGGACCATTCTAGCCCGACTTTTCTGAAAATAGGAACCGGTTCCGCAAAACGCGCGATCGCGGTGCGAACCGAAGGGGGCGCGGGCAAAGGACCCGGCCTGTTCTGGCTCGGCGGCTTCAAGTCGGACATGTTGGGCACCAAGGCCGCGGCGCTTAGCGAATGGGCGCGTGCGCAAGGCCGCGCCTGCGTCCGGTTCGACTATTCGGGGCATGGAGAATCCGGGGGCGAATTCGCCGCCGGCACGATCACCCGCTGGCTGGAGGAGAGCCTCGCGGTGTTCGAGGCTCATTGCCGCGGCGCGCAGGTGGTCGTGGGCTCATCGATGGGCGGCTGGCTTGCTTTGCTGCTGGCGCGCGAACTGCGCAAACACGCGGCCATCGGGCGACCGGCACTCGCCTCCATCGCGGGCCTCGTGCTGATCGCTCCGGCGGTCGATTTCACCGAAGCGCTGATGTGGCAGCGCTTCCCGCCCGATGTGAAGCGCCAGATCGAGGAGAAAGGCGCCTGGCTGCGCCCCTCGGCGTATTCCGAGGAACCCTATCCGATCACGCGCGGCCTGATCGACGACGGCCGCAATCACCTCCTCCTCGGCGGCATGATCGAGACCGGCTGCCCGGTCCGCATCCTCCAGGGCGTGCTCGATCCCGATGTGCCGTGGAACCACGCCGTCGAGTTGACCTCGCGGCTCGCCCAGGACGACGTGGTGCTCACCCTGGTCAAGGACGGCGATCACCGCCTCTCGCGTCCCGAGGACATCGAGCGGCTGATCCGCGCGGTCGCGGAATTCTAACGTGCGCCGCGTTGTCCGCGTCGTTCCGTCGTCGGCTTGAGCAAGGCGTCGGCCGGAATGCCCCATTCCCGATGCAGCTTCCAGGCCATCTGCATGGTCAGCCGGCGCTTGTGCGAAAGGACGTCCGAAGCACGCTGGCGCGATCCAAGCAGGCGACCGAGATCGGCTTGGGTCAACCCGCCAGTCTCCATACGGTAGCGAATTGCTGCCACGGGATCAGGAGGGTCGATCGGCCAATTTTTCCGTTCGTAATCCTCGATGACGAGCGCCAGGAGACCGAAATCATCGGCCGCCGGCGTGCCGGGCTTCGGTTCCTTGTCGAAGTAGCGTTCGATCTCGATGAGCGCGGCGTCGTAGTCGGCTTCCGAGCGGAGCGGACGGATCGGCTTTTTCGCCATGACACGGTTTCCGGATTGATACGGTCGTATTCGGCGTGCGTGCCGACGAATTTCACAAGCACTCGCCCGAACTTGTAGGACGCGTGCGCGACCAAACGGTACTTGTTGCCGCCGAGATCGAAGATGATCCGATTGTCGGCGACAAAATCGACCGTCGTGCCGAACTGGCGCTTAACGGCGTTCGGGTCTTTCCAGCTTGCCCCAGTCACGGCCGCGAACCAGGCCCGCAGCGGTCCCTCGGCTTGCGGATGTCGTTCCCAGAACTGCCTCAGCGTCCGGCGCGCGATCACCTGCATCGCAATAAAATAGCATGTCACCATATTGGTGACAAGACGCGCGCCCATGAAGGCGCGTACCTCGCCAGCCTGCAATCCGGCTCGACGCTTTGCGCCTCGCCACCCTCTCCCCCCAAGCGGGGAGAGGAAAAGAGGTCAGCTCAGCACGCCGTATTTCTTGAACCACGCCTGCAGCTGCGCCCAGGCATCGTCGGCTGCTTCCTTGCGGTAGCTCGGCCGGTAGTCGGCGTGGAAGCCATGCGGCGCGCCGGGATAGATCTTGAACTCCGCGGTCTTGTGCGCGGCGGCGAGCGCGGCCTTCATGGCCTCGACCTGCGCGACCGGGATGCCCTGGTCGGCCTCGCCGTAGAGACCGAGCACCGGCTCCTTGATGTCGCCCGCGAGCTCGCTCGGGCTCTTCGGCCAGATCGCCTTCTGGGCGTCCGGATCGACCAGCGAGCCGTAGAACGAAACGCCCGCCTTCAGGTTCGGATTATGCGCCGAATAGACCCACACGGTGCGCCCGCCGCGGCAATAGCCCATGATGCCAAGCTTGTCGGTGTTGCCGCCTTGCTGTTTCGCCCAGGCAACCGTCGCGTCGAGATCGGCGAGAAGCTCGGCGTCCGGCTTGGTGTTGACGATCGGCATCAGTTTCGGGATCTCGGTGATCTTGGTCAGGTCCTCGCCCTTGCGGAAATAATAGTCGGGCGCGACCGCAAGCGCGCCGAGCTTGGCGAGGCGGCGCGTCACATCCTTGATGTATTCGTGTAGGCCGAAGATCTCCATCGCGACCAGAATCACCGGCGGGTTCGCCACGTTGGCGGGGCGGGCGAAATAAACCGGCATTTCGCCGTCGGAAACTTTCACCTTGGCGTCGCCAGCGGTGATGCCCGTTGTGTCGGTCTTGATCGCGTCCGCGCGCACGGGGCCGGCCGCGAGCGTGTAGCCGGCGGCCGTTGCGGCCGTCGCCGTCATGAAGAAGCCGCGGCGCGACAACGGGTCGACCTGATGCGCCAATCCCACGATATCGGACGCAAGTTTCGGCTGGGCTGACATTCGAATCCTCCTTTGGTTCAGGCCGCGGCTTTGCTCCACGCGACGGCGCTTTGTCTTAATCGCGGTAACGAATACGACGTTCTGCTCGGCCGCCGTCAATCACATGACGGTGAACGCGCCGCGTCGTCGGATTCCAAGAGCGCGCGCAGTCCCTCGCGATAGCTCGGATAGCGCAGCCGCACGGACAGCTCACGCTTCATCTTGTCGTTCCGCACCCGTTTGCTCTCGCCGTAGAACGAGAGCGCCATCGGCGACATCGATTTCGCGGCCTCGTCGAACGGGACTTGCGGCGGCGGCGGGACGCCGAGCAATTCCGCCGCAAAGGCGATCGGCTCGCCCTGGCGCGCGGGCTCGTCGTCGGTGACGTTGAAGACGCCGTTCGCTTGCCGCGTGAACGCGGCGTCGATCGCCTGTGCAATGTCGGCGACGTGGATGCGGTTGAAGACTTGGCCGGGCTTGTCGATGCGCTTCGCGGTACGGCGTGCGACCTGGATGAGCGCGTTCTGGCCCGGCCCGTAAATTCCGGAGAGACGGAAGATCGCGACGGCCTTGCCGGCTCGCGCGCCGAGCTCGGTCCAGGCCTGCTCGGCCTCAAAACGCGCGCGGCCGCGATCCGAGATTGGGGCAGGCGGCGTCGCCTCGTCGACCCAGGCGCCCGCGTGGTCGCCATAGACGCCGACGGTCGACAGATAGACGATCGATCGCAGATACGGCGCACCCGCGATCGCGTCGGCGAATTGCGCCAGCACGGGATCGCTCTCGCCCGGCGGTACGGACACGAGCATCGCGCTTGCGTCCATCAGTGCGGCGGTGATCTCCGGCGCCGCCGCGGTGCCGTCGAACACGAAGGCTTCGACCGCGTGATTGCCGAATCGTGCGGCCGCGATGGCGGCGGCCTTCTCGCGCGTGCGGACCGTCCCGGCGATGCGATCGTGGCGCGCGCCGAATTCCGCGACATAATGTTCGGCGCAATAGCCAAGGCCGAAGCAGAAAAGAGCCGCCATCAGGCGTCCGCCTTCAGGCTCTCGTCCAGCGCGGCCGTCCATTCGTCGGACACGGATACATCGGTCTCGCGCGCGCGGTACTCCGCCGCCACGTCCGCGAGCCTCTTCGGATCGAGCCGACCCAGCGCCCATACGGCGGCGCCGCGCACCAGCGGCGAACCATCGCGCAGCAAGCGCTCGGCCTCGATGGCAAGCCGCGGTTCGCCCGAATTGCCGATCGCGATCGCCACATTGCGCACGAAGCGGTCGCGCCCCGTGCGCTTGACTGGCGACTTGGCGAACAGCGCGCGGAACGCCGCGTCGTCGAGGCGTGAGAGCTCGCCGAGATGCGGCGCGCGCAGGGTCGCGCGGGCCGCAAGTTTCGCCTCGCGTCCGGCCTGCGCGAACTTGTTCCACGGGCAGACCGCGAGGCAATCGTCGCAACCGTAGATGCGGTTGCCCATCGGTGCCCGCAGTTCGCGCGGGATCGGTCCCTTGTGCTCGATCGTGAGGTACGAGATGCAGCGCCGCGCATCGAGCCGGTAGGGCGCCGGGAACGCGTTCGTCGGGCAGATATCGAGGCAGGCCCGGCACGTGCCGCAATGGTCGACCTCAGCCGTGTCGGCAGGCAATTCGAGCGTCGTGAAGATCGCGCCGAGGAACAGCCACGAGCCGTGCTGGCGCGATACGAGGTTCGTGTGCTTGCCCTGCCAGCCGAGACCGGCGGCGGCGGCAAGCGGTTTCTCCATCACGGCGGCGGTATCGACGAACACCTTCACGTCGCCTCCCGCGTTGGCGACGAGCCAGCGCGCCAGCGCCTTGAGCCGCGACTTGATCACGTCGTGGTAGTCATCGCCCTGCGCATAGATCGAGATCGCGCCGCGCTCACGTTGCGTCAGGATCGCGAGCGGGTCGTGTTCGTGCTCGGGCCCATAGTTCAGGCCGAGCATGATGATCGATTTGACGTCGGGCCAGAGCTCGCGCGGGTTCACGCGGCGTTCGGACGTGCTCGCGAGCCACGCCATGTCGCCGTGGCCGCCCTCGGCGATGAAGCGCTCGAAATATCCCCGTGCATCGGAGATCGCGTCGGGGCGCACGATGCCGACGGTCTCGAAGCCTTGCGCGCGCGCCGCAGTCGTCAGGTCGTTCTTGAGATCCGCGGATCGGGCGCCGCTCAAAAATCCAGGTCCACGTAGGTCGGCGACGGCGGGATTCCCGGCACCAGATCGCCCAGCAGCGGACGGAACGAGGGCCGCGACTTGACCCGCGCGTACCAGACCTTTGCGGTTTCGTCCTCGGTCCACGGCACAGCGTCCAGATAGTCGGCGACCGACAGATGCGCCGCCGCCGCGAGATCCGCATAGCTCATCTGATCGCCGGCGAGCCAGTTGCGCTGACGTGCGAGCCAGCCGATGTAGGACAGATGGTAGCGGATGTTGGTCCGTGCCGCACGGATCGCGCCGGTATCGGGCGGCCCGCCACCCTGGTCGCCGCGCATGGTCTGCTTGTAGATGCGCTCGGTGACGAGCGGGCTGCTCACCTCGGCGAAGAACTTCTCGTTGAACCAGTGTGTCAGCCGCCGCACCTCGACGCGCGCACCCGGCTGCATAGGCATCAGCCGCCGCTCGCCGAGGTCTGCCCCCAGCGTCTCGTCGAGATATTCCGCGATGACCGCGGCGCCCGGCACGACCGGGCGGCCCTCCTCGATCAGCACGGGCGTGGTGCCTTCCGGATTGAGCGCCAAAAACTCCTCGCGCCGCTCCCACACGCGCTCCTCCACCAGTCGCGGCACGACGTGGTATTCGCCGAGCGCGATGCGCACGAAGCGCGAATGCGGACAGAACGGGTGATGGAACAGGGTGATCATCGGCTGTCGCGATGGAGTGGCCCGATTCGGCTCAAAGCGAGTGGGCCACCGCAACCCTAGTGGAAGACCCCGAAAAAGCTAGCCCCGGGCTTAACCGGGCGGCCGGGCCGCTCCGCGCGATTTTTCCGGTTCTATTGCTCTCGCACCACGGTTGCGCCAAAAGCCTGCGCGGCGCTTGCGCGAGAATCACCGCCGCGCCCGGTCTGATTCGCCGCCCGCATCCCGCCTTGCTCGGAGCCCGATCCCATGCTGTTCGACCTGTTCAAGGCCATCGTGCTCGGCATCGTCGAAGGCCTCACCGAATTCTTGCCCGTGTCCTCGACCGGGCATCTCTTGCTGGTCGATCATTTCTTCGGTCCCGAGCCCGAGAAGAGAGCGTTCTGGGACAGCTTTGCGGTTCTGATCCAGTTCGGCGCGATCCTCGCATTGCTGACGATCTACTTCACGCGTCTGTGGAATATCGCGCTTGGCATGTTCACGAATGCCCATGACCGGCGCTTCGTCATCGGCGTCTTGGTGGCGTTCCTGCCCGCGGCGGTGATCGGCGCGCTGCTGCACGGCTTCATCAAGGGCGTGCTGTTCAACGTCTGGATCGTGTGCGTCGCGCTGATCGTCGGCGGCGCCGTATTGTTGTGGGTCGACCGCCTCACGCTGCGACCGCGCTATCACGACGCTACCGACTTTCCGCTCAGAACCTACCTGATCATCGGCTTCTGCCAGTGCCTTGCGATGATACCGGGCGTGTCGCGCTCGGGCGCGACGATCGTCTCCGCGATGCTGCTCGGCGCCGACAAGCGCTCCGCGGCCGAGTTCTCGTTCTATCTGGCGATGCCGACGATGGCGGGCGCGTTCGCCTTCGAGCTTTACAAGAGTTGGCACGAGATCGCCGCCGCCAGCCCATTCATTGTGGCGGTCGGGTTCGTGGTCTCGTTCATAGCCGCCTGGGTCGTGGTGAAGACGTTTCTCGACTACGTGTCGGGCCACGGCTTTGCGGTATTCGCCTGGTGGCGCATCATGGTTGGCGCCGTCGGCTTGATCGCGCTTGCACTGATGAAATAACTACGCCACCCGGCCGCGGAACTGCCCGGTCTTGCGGAAGCGCCAAAGATAAGACGGCACGATCGCCTCCATGGCGGCGCCCTCGATGCCGAGCGCATCGAGCGTGCGGCCTTCGCGGATCGCCGCATCAGAGACCACGTTGTCGCTGCGCAAGAGCTCGACTTGATCCGGGGTCAGCGGCGGCTTCGGCAGGAATTGGAGGAACCGGGCCTTCAGCTTCGCGAGCGCGAAGGGCAGCGGCACGAGCAGCCGGCGCCGCTCGGTCACCGCCAGCACGTATTCCATCAGCGCCTTGAAGGTCTTCACCTCGGGCCCGCCGAGCTCATAGATCGTCCCGCCCTTGGTCTTGCCTTCGACTGCCGCAAGGATCGCGCGCGCGGCGTCGCCGACGAACACCGGCTGGAATCTGGTCTCGCCGCCGCCGACCAGCGGCAGGACCGGCGATATCCGCGCCATGCCGGCGAAGCGGTTGAAGAAATCGTCCTCCGGGCCGAACAGGATCGAAGGCCGGAACACCGTGGCCTCCGGGACCGTGCTGAGCACCGCGGCTTCGCCCGCCGCCTTGGTGCGGGCGTAGAGCGAAGACGCATCAGGATCGGCGCCGAGCGCCGAGACATGAATGAGCCGCGCCCCGCGCGCTGCCGTCGCCAGCGCGACCTGATGGGCGCCCTCCGCCTGCACGGCCTCGAAGCGCTGCTTGCCGCGCTCGAACAGGATCGCGACCAGGTTGATGACGACGTCGGCGTCGCGCACCGCTGCGGCGATCGAGGCCGGATAGCGCAGATTGGCCTGAACCGATTGGATCTGCCCAACGCGGCCGAGCGGCTGCAGATGCCCGGCGAGATCGGGCCGCCGCACCGCGTTGCGGATGCGGTAGCGTTGCCGGGCGAGCGCGCGCACCACGTGGCGCCCGAGGAAGCCCGAGCCGCCGAAAATGGTGACCAGCGTCTCTGCGGGGATTTCGGTCATGCGCGGCCTTCGGGCAACGTCGGAGTGGTGTCGCCCTGTATAGCGGGCCGCGCGCGGCTTCCTCAAGCGTTGACAAGGCGAAACGCCCGGCCATATGTCTCACGCCCGACGCCCCGACGCCCAGGTGGCGGAATTGGTAGACGCACTAGTTTCAGGTACTAGCGGTGAAAGCCGTGGAGGTTCGAGTCCTCTCCTGGGCACCATCAACCACTTCATAGCGCCACATAGCATTCGGAAATCATCGATATAACAGTATCTTGGCAGATTGCCTTTCGCATAGCCTCTCGTGATAATCCATTGCACCCCCAAAAAATGGGGGTGCTCCCAGGGGTATTTTCGAGGGTCGATCGCGGTGGCGCTGACTGACTTTGCCATACGAGCTGCCAAGCCTCGCGCGAAGCCATTCAAGCTGTCGGATGGCGGCGGGCTGCACCTGCTCGTGCATCCGAAAGGGGCGAAGCTCTGGCGGATGAAATACCGATTTGGGGGCAAGGAGAAACTGCTCTCCTTTGGGCCGTATCCGATAACGCCGCTCGTCGCAGCGCGGCGCAAACGGGACGAAGCAAAAATGCTGCTCGCGGAAGGGACCGACCCTTCCGCGCAGAAGAAGCGCGACAAGATCACGGCCGCGACAGCCGCACACAGTACATTCGGAGCGATTGCGGCGGAGTCCCCAGCTCTCGGGCCAGACATG
>PLJS01000236.1:22509-45395 GCA_003140315.1 Hyphomicrobiales bacterium | reverse complement strand
GCGCTGCTGCGCGCCAAGAAGGCTGTCGGCAAGCTCACCAGCGACAATTCCGACGTGCAGGCCGGCATCAACATCGTGCTCAAGGCGATCGAAGCGCCGATCCGCCAGATCGCCGAGAACTCCGGCGTCGAGGGNNTCGATCGTGGTCGGCAAGATCCTCGAGAACAAGTCGGAAACGTTCGGCTTCGACGCGCAGAACGAGACTTACGTGGACATGATCGAGAAGGGCATCGTCGACCCCGCGAAGGTGGTGCGCACCGCGCTGCAGGACGCGGCCTCGATCGCCGGCCTGCTCGTCACCACGGAGGCGATGGTCGCCGAGGCGCCGAAGGACAAGCCGGCCGGACCCGCGATGCCGCCCGGCGGCGGAATGGGCGGCATGGGCGGGATGGATTTCTGAAGTTCCCTTCCAGACAACAAGAAACCACGAGGGGCCGCGCGAGCGGCCCCTTTCGCTTTCGCCGGATCAACCCATCAGTTCGTCGCCACCCGGAAGCGCAACGGCTTTGCGCCGTTGAACGTGACCACATCGCCGTTGAGACTCCAGCTCGTCGCCTGCGACAGCGCATTGAGCATGTCCTCGTCGGCTTGAGCGCGTTCCGGCGTGCAGGGCTCGTCGTTCATCGTTCCGATGATGATCGTGATGGTATCGGCCGCAATGACCGCTTTCCCTTCCCCGCGCTTGCACCACAGGTCGATCTGCGTCGTGCCGTCTTCGGCGACCGCGAGGATCGGAACGCGCTTGCTGCCGCGCATTGGACGCGCATCGAGCACCAGATCGTGGTCGTAGGGAAAGGCGGATTGCGCCTGCGCGGCCACAATGCCGACGCTCAGCGCAGCCAAGCCCGCGAGCGCCGCGGCACGAACGAATGTCGATACCACCATTGGATCACTCAACCTCTTTTGCGGGGCGAATCTGCCCCGGCGGAGGCGCAGCATGCGCAACAAACGACCGGGCTCACAAGATCGTGGCGCGACAACCGACATATGCGCGGGCGACAATGCGAGAAATGCCACCCGAGTCCCCTCGGCGCGCTTCGCAGAATCGCCCAGATTGGGGCCGAACTGACTGGCTTTTGCGGCTCTGCCGGGGCGGGTGAGCCAACCTTCAAGACAGGAGACTTCCCGTGACCGGCTTTCTCGCGACTCTTGCGACCATCTGGCGGCTCGCCGTGCCGTATTTCCGCTCGGAGGATCGCCTGGCTGGCCGGGTGCTGCTCACCGCCGTGATCGCGATCGAGCTCAGCAATGTCGGCATCATGGTGCTGCTGAACCAGTGGAACGCGCGCTTCTACAACGCACTGCAGGACCGGAACTGGGATTCGTTCGTACACGAGCTTCTGATCTTCTGCGCGCTCGCAGCAGCCTACATCGTCCTTGCCGTCTATCAGCTCTATCTCAATCAGTGGCTCCAGATCCGCTGGCGCCAATGGATGACGCGGAAATATCTCGCGCATTGGCTGACGTCGGGATTTCACTACCGCATGCAGGTGCTCGGCGACGCCGCCGACAATCCGGACCAGCGCATCGCCGAGGACATCCAGATCTTCATCGACCGGACGCTGGGCATCGGCATCGGGCTGCTCGGCGCGATGGTGTCGCTCGCCTCGTTCGTGGTCATTCTCTGGGTGCTCTCGGCCGCGGCACCGCTGACGATCGGCGGACAGGTCTGGAACATTCCAGGCTACCTGGTCTGGGCCGCGCTCGCCTATGCGGCAATCGGCACGCTGCTCACGCATCTGATCGGGCGGCCGCTGGTCTCGCTGAATTTCTACCAGCAGCGCTATGAAGCCGACTTCCGCTTCAACCTGGTCCGCGTGCGCGAGAATTCCGAGCAGATCGCGTTGCTGCATGGCGAGGCGGCGGAACGCGAGCGCCTCGGAACCCGCTTTGCCGCGGTCGTGGACAACTGGCTGCGCATCATGAAGCGCACCAAGAAGCTCACATCCCTGACGTCGAGCTATGCCCAGATATCGGTGATCTTTCCCTTCATCGTCGTCACGCCGGCCTATTTCGCCGGCCATCTCCAGCTTGGCGGATTGACCCAGACGGCGGGCGCCTTCAACAGCGTTCAAAACTCGCTGTCCTTCTTCATCAACGTCTATCGTCAGCTCGCCGAATGGAGCGCCGTGATCGAGCGCCTGACGGGTTTCGAGGTCGCGATCCAGACCGCTGCCGATCTCGGCACAAAGACGCCGGCGATCGCCGTGGTCGCGGCGCCCTCTTTGCAGCAAGTCCGGCTCGACGCCGTCGACGTCACTTTGCCGGCAGGGACACCGCTCGTGTCAGCCGACGGCGTCGCGTTCGCGCCGCGCGACCATGTGCTGGTCACCGGCCCGTCGGGCTCGGGCAAGTCGACGCTGTTCCGCGCGATCGCCGGAATCTGGCCGTTCGGCCGGGGGACCGTCTCGATTCCCACGCAGGCGAGCGTGATGACCTTGCCGCAGCGGCCATATCTGCCGATCGGTCCCTTGGCCGAAGCCGTGACCTATCCGACGGTCGGCTCGAAGGAGGAGCCCGCGCGCATCCGCGAACTCCTGCTCGCTGTCGGCTTGCCGGCGCTGGCCGAGCGGCTCACCGAAGAACAGCACTGGAACCGGATGCTGTCGCTCGGCGAGCAGCAGCGCATCGGCATCGCGCGCGCGATCCTGCATGCGCCCGACTATCTCTTCCTCGACGAAGCCACCGCCTCGCTCGATGAGCCCGCCGAAGCCGCACTCTATCGGCTGCTGCGCGAACGGCTGCCGGCAACGACGATCATTTCGATCGGCCATCGCTCGACGCTGATGGCGTTCCACGACCGGCATCTCGTGCTGGCGCGCGAGGGCGACCGATACGCCTTGAGGGAAGCAGCGCTCAGCGCTGTTGCGTCTTGATCGACTCATCCTCGAACAGCGCCACGGCGCGGATCGGCGAACCGGTGCCGCCGCGCCATTTGAGCGGCAGGCCGATGAAGCGAAACGCCCCCGCGCCGAGCAGAGCTTCCAGGTTGCACAGGCTCTCGATGTGGGTGATGCCGAGTTCGAGACAGGCCTTGTGGACCAGCGCGTTCACGACGCCTTCCGGACCGGGGCGCATGGAATCGATGCCGAAATGCACGATGCCCTGCCGCGCCAGCCACTCGGTGGCCGCGACATTGACGCCGGGATTGTCGGTCGAATAGGCGGGCGTCGGAAACGTCCTCGCATGGTGGCCGGTGCACAAGAGCACGGTGCCGTTGCGCGGAATGGACAGGCCGGTCTTGGTCACGGCCGCTTCAAGATCCGCGGGCGCGATCTCGGCGCGCGGCGCGATGTGACGCAGGTCGATGCAGATGCCCGGCACGATGCAATTCTCGAGCGGATACTCGTCGATCGGAATCCCGGTCTTGCCGAAGTGACGCGGCGCGTCGATGTGCGTGCCGCCGTGATCCGGCATGGAGAAATACATCACGCTGTTGCCCTGCACATTGCCCGACTCGGCGAAGGCCTCCTCGTGCGTCTTCCAGACGCCATGGATGACGGGAGGCTGGCCCGGGTAACTCGGCGTGCGGTGATAGAGCTCGCGGCTAAGATCGACGATACGCATTGCTTCTCTCTCCCTCCGGCGCCGTGCTAGGCTCGTGCCTCGCATTACCTAGAACAACGCCGGGGAGCAACGTCATGACGAGAGCAGCGCTTTGCCTGCTCGCCACCCTTGCGTCCAGCGTCGGGAGCGCGGCTTTGGCGGCAGATATTCACGTGATGAGCGGTGGCGCGCCGAAGGAAGCGTTGGCCGTGCTGACGCCCGTGTTCGAGAAGCAGACCGGCCACAAGGTGCAGCTCACCTTCGCGGTGATCAGCGCCATGCAGCAAAAGCTCGCCGCCGGCGAGCGGCCCGACATGATGCTCATGCCGGTGCCGGCGATCGATAAGCTCGTGCAGGCCGGGACATTCCGGAGCGAGGGCCGCGCCACGCTGGGAACCGTGAGGGTCGGCATGATCGTGCGCGAGGGCGCGGCGGTGCCGGACATCTCGACGCTCGAGAAATTCAAGAAGGTCATGCTCGACGCCAAATCGGTCGTCCAGGCCAATCCGGCCGCGACGCCGAGCGGCGCGCATCTGGCGCGCGTCTGGGAGCAGCTCGGCATCGCCGATGCGATGAAGCAGAAGGCAACCTTCCGCAATGCGCTCGACGGCGGCGTCGCCGCCATCACCAAGGGCGAGGCCGAGATCGGGCTCTATCCGCTGAGCGAGATCATCGCGGAGAAAGGCGTAACGGTCGTCGGCCTGATCCCGTCAGCGGTACAGTTGGACACCGTCTACGGCGCCGCGGTGCTTGCCGAGAACGCCTCGCCCGAGCCTGCCACGGCTTTCATCAAGTTCCTGGCCGAGCCGGCGAACGCCAAATACTGGAAAGACGCGGGCTTCGAGCCCGCGAACGGGAAGTAACGTTCAGTCCTCGCGCCGCGAGTCCCCTCTCCCGCTTGCGGGAGAGGGTGCCGAGCGAATGCGAGGCGGGAGAGGGTTGCGCGCGTCAAAGAAAGAGCCCTCTTCCCGCCGCTTCGCGACGACCCTCTCCCGCAAGCGGGAGAGGGGAAGAAAAGAGAGCGCCGCAGGACCTACGCCGCTGCCGCCTTCTTGCGATTGGCCGCAAGCCGCTCGTCGACCAGCGCGACCTGATCGTCGATCGCCTTGAGGCTCAGCCCCTTCTGCTTGGCAATGAGCTGCACGAGCTTGTCGGCGCGCTCGATGTTGGGCGCGCCGTTCTGCAGCGCGCGCGCCGCCGAAGCCGGACGCACAAGCGATTGCGCGGCGGCCGCGTATTTCTCGAACGGTAC
Organism: Hyphomicrobiales bacterium; assembly: GCA_003140315.1. Classification (GTDB taxonomy): domain Bacteria; phylum Pseudomonadota; class Alphaproteobacteria; order Rhizobiales; family Xanthobacteraceae; genus PALSA-894. The sequence continues at coordinate 40,597 of PLJS01000236.1, read as the reverse complement.
GAGATCGCTCGGATTGGCGCCGAGCTTGACGCAGAGGTCAAACACGAAATTGTAGACCGAGCGCGAGGTCTCGATGTCCGAATGCACCGCCTCCTGCGCGGTGCGCATGCCGTCCTTGGTGACGCAGCGGTAATTGCCGGCGAGCAGCATCGACCACTTGGCGAGCGGCACGAAGATCGAGTCGTACACGCGTAGCTTCACCGGCAGCTCGATCTTGGTGCCGTCGCCCGGATCGAAGCGTACCGCGTCGATCTCGCTCTCGAGCTGGCGCAGGATCGCGGTGCCCTTCTCGTCGTCGAACTTCGCCGCCTTGAAGTTGGTCGGCAGCGTGACCATCAGCACGTTGACCTTCTCGTCCGGCGGACGGATCGCCTGCGGATCGGGGCTGCACAGCGTAAGGTAGCCCGGATCGAAGCTGTCCCACACCCGTGCGTCGGTGTAGGCGGGCTCGAGCGCCGCGTAGTCGAGACCGGGGATGCGTTTCACGTAAGGCAGCGGCGGCATGTTCATGATCGACATGCAGGGCACCTTCGACTTCGCCACCGCGTCGAGCAGCTCGCGGACGCCCGGCGAGCGGTACTGCGGCTCCTGCATCGCAAGGCAGATGAGGTCGTAATCCTTCGGATTGACGCCCGCCGCGCCGCCGGCCGTCACCTTGCCGGGCAGCTTGGTCGAGTCGAGCAGGACCGGGTCCTTGCGGCCCTTCACCGGCATGCGAACGCGGAAGCCCTCGGCGTTGATCAGATCGGCCTCGGCCGGCAGGCAGATGTGATGAATCTTGTGGCCGCCAAACAGCATCTTGGAGGCCAGCAGCGAGCCATAGGCCGCGCCCAGGATGAGGATGTTGTACGCCATGCGAGCTACTCCGCTTCTTGTCTGAATGGTTATGACGGGCCGGCGCGCAACCGTCCCCTCCCCAGATGCGCAATGCTATTGAGGCGGAGGGGGCGATGCAATCGCGTTCGCGCGCATGAACAAACAACTGTCGCTCATGCGGCCTTTGAAACTCGTATCTCGACACGGCAGCCGAGACGATCCGCGATCCGAATCAACCGATCCAACGTAAATCGATCAAGGTCTGCGTTGCGGATACGGGACAGGTCAGCCGCCGTGGCGCCCGCTTCCTTGACGGCAGTCCGTGTCGGCAGTTTTCGTCGATCAAGCGCCCGCGCGATTTCTGTTGCAATACGTGACTTCATCCGCATCACCGGTGCATCCGCAAATCCGAGATCGGCAAAGACGTTGCCGGAACCACAGACAAATTCATCGTTCTTGGCTTTCTTATTCATCTCAAAATCTCTCGAAGGCGTTTGATCCGCTCACGGATCAGATCTATTTCACGCTGCGGTGTCTTGATCCCACGAACCGACTTCTTCTGGAACGCGTGCACGACCCAGATGTCGGAGCCGATCTTGATGGCATAGACGGTGCGATACGTGCCCGAACGATCGTTGGCGGCGATTTCAAACACCCCTCCTTCAAAGCCATGAAGAGGTTTTGCGTTGTCCGCTTTGCCGCCTTCCGCTGCGCGGTCGAGTCCGAACGCGATCTGACGACACACTTCGTCGGGAAACTTCTCGAATTCCCGCACCGCCGCTTTCAGCCACGACACCGGCCGCATCGTCGATCAATAGCATTCGTTGTCAGATTTGACAATATGATCCGGCTTGCAAGATATCTTCAGGCAATCAGCCGATAGGCCGGAATCGTCAGGAACTCCACGAACTCCGGCGCCAGCGAAAGTTCGCGGAACAGCGCAATCGCCTCGAGGAAACGGCCCTTCGCGTAATCGCCGGCGCCGACCTCTTGGCTGACGCGCTCCATCTCTTCGGCAAGCACGCGCTCGAAAAACTTCGGCGTGACGATGAGGCCGCCTTCCAGCTCGGCCTCGTATTTGATCCACTGCCAGATCTGCGCGCGCGAGATTTCAGCGGTCGCTGCGTCTTCCATCAGATTGTAGATCGGCACCGCGCCGCGTCCGCGCAGCCAAGCCTCGATGTACTGCACGCCGACCCGGATGTTGAGGCGGAAGCCCTCTTCGGTCTTGGTGCCGTGATGGATTTGCAGAAGGTCGTCACGCAGCACGCGCACGTGCTGACGCACGCGGCCAAGCTGGTTCTTCTCCGGCATCATGCGGTCGAAGACTTCTTTCGCGACCGGCACCAGATCGGGATGCGCGATCCAGGTGCCGTCATAACCGTCACGCACCTCGCGCTCCTTGTCGGCGCGCACCTTGGCAAACGCAGCTTCATTGGCGGCCGGATCGTTCTTCACCGGGATCTGTGCCGCCATGCCGCCCATCGCGAAAGCGCCGCGCTGGTGGCAGGTCTTCACCAGCAGCGCCGCATAGGCGCCGAGGAAGGCTTCCCCCATCACGACCTGGCCCCTGTCGGGCAGCACGTAATGCTTGTTCCTGGCGAGCTTCTTGATGAAGGAGAAGATGTAGTCCCAGCGGCCGGCGTTGAGCCCCACGATGTGCTCGCGCAACTCGTAGATGATTTCTTCCATCTGGAACGCGGCCGGCAACGTCTCGATCAACACCGTCGCCTTGATCGTGCCCACGGGCAGGCCGAACCGCTCCTGCGCGAACACGAACACCTCGTTCCACAGCCGCGCTTCTTCGGCGCTTTCGAGCTTCGGCAGGTAGAAATAGGGCCCGGTTCCGGCGGCGATCTGAGCCTGCGCGTTGTGGAAAACGTAAAGGCCGAAATCGAACAGCGCGCCCGAGATCGGCTCGCCGTCGACGGTCAGGTGTTCCTCCAGGAGATGCCAGCCGCGCGGGCGCACGATCAGCACGGCCGGCTTGTCCGAAAGCCGGTAGTGTTTCCGGTTGCCGGGATCGACGAAGTCGAGCTTGCCTTGCCAGCGATCCTTCAGGTTGAGCTGGCCTTCGACGTTGTTGGCCCAGGTCGGCGAATTCGCATCTTCGAAATCCGCCATGAAAACGTTGGCGCCGGAATTCAGCGCATTCACGATCATCCGGCGATCGACTGGACCTGTGATCTCGACGCGGCGATCTTCCAGGTCGGCCGGGATCGGCGCGACGCGCCAATACGGATCGTCGCGAAGGATTTTCGTATCGGACCGGAAGTCGGGCAATTCGCCTTGATCGTAACGCTCCTGCTGCTCGGCGCGGGCGGCGAGCAGCCGTTCGCGCGCGGCCTCGAATTCGCGATGCAGGTCGGCGAGGAAGCGTAACGCGCCGGGGCTGAGCACCTCGCCATAGCGCGGGCCGAGCTTGCCTTTGATCGCGACACCGGGCGGACGCGGGATCGCGGCGGATTGCTTGGCGGGACGACGACGGGCCGTCATCCGTGCCCGCGCCCGACGCGGACGCGCTGCCGACTTCTGGCGGCGACCGGCGCTCGCCAAGTGCCGCCGCGTCGCGCGCATCGGAGCTTTCCGCACGGGTCGACGCGAAGCGGTCTTTTTCGACTTAGCTACTTTCGATTTGGCCGCCACAACGCGGCGACGCGCGGGTTTTGCCCCGCGCGTCTTATGGACGGCCTTTTTGGCCGCCTTCTTCGCCACGCTCTTCGTTTTCTTCTTGCGCCTAGCTTTTGTTTTCATCCGAACCGCCGTCTCCATGCGGCGGGCTGTGTGTCGGGTGCGTCGTATGCGGCGTGTGTTCATGGCTCGGCGCGGGAGCGGGTGCCGGCGCATGATGCACGGGGGCCGCCGGCGGGTGGCTCGGCGCTGGTGCCGGCTTTGCGGCCGCAGGCGCCGGCTTCGGTACCGCGGGCGCCGCAGGCTTCGGCGGAGCGGCTTTTTTCGGCGCGGCCTTCTTAGGCGCCACTTTCTTTGGAGCAGCCTTCTTTGGAGCGGCCTTCGCCTTCTTGGCTTTCTTCGTCTTCTTCGGCGCCGCCTTCGCCTTGTGCATCAATTTCTTCTTCGCCGCGTGTTTCTTGGCTTTCTTCTTGGTCTTCGCCTTCTTCCCTTTCTTCTTGTGAGCAGACTTAGCCATGGTCGACCTCCTGACCGTTCTATGGCGCCGGCATTATGACGGCGCCGACGCGCAGTTGAAAGCCGCGGCGCCGCGATCAATCCGCATTTTACGACGCAACGGCGATTCGTCGCGATTTATTCACACTGTCATCGAGACTTTCGAGCGCCTCCGGCAGTGGGCCTCCGCACGCCCAGTCGAGGAGCTCGATGGTGTGCACGACCGGGACCGCGATCGCGGGCGCGAGCTGGGTCATGCAGCCGATATTCCCGGTTGCGACGATGTCTGCACTCGTCTTTTCCAGGTTTTTCACCTTGCGCTCGCGTAGATTTCTCGCAATTTCCGGCTCCAGGATGTTGTAGGTGCCGGCCGAGCCGCAGCACAGATGGCCCTCCGGCACGTCGCGCACCGTGAACCCGCATTTTGCCAGCAAGTCCTTGGGCTGCCTCGTTATTTTCTGTCCGTGCTGGAGCGAGCAGGCGCTGTGGTAGGCGACCGTGAGCCCACCAGAACGGGGCTGGAATCCGAGGTCGAAGTCGACAAGATATTCCGAAATGTCCCGCGCGAGCGCGGAAATTCGCGCGGCCTTTCGCGAAAATCCGGGATCGCTCCGCAGCATGAAGCCGTAGTCCTTGATGGTCGTGCCGCAGCCGGACGCCGTGACCAGGATGGCGTCGAGCCCCCCACCCTCCAGTTCTGTCGTCCAGGCATCGATATTGGCGCGGGCCTGGGCGAGCGCCTGCTCCTCGCGGCCCATGTGGTGGACCAGCGAGCCGCAGCAACCCTCCCCCTCGGCCAGCACGACCTCGACGCCGAGGCGGTTGAGCAGGCGGATCGCCGCGGCGTTGATCGAGGGGGCCAGCACCTGCTGGGCGCAGCCCTGCAGCAGCACGACCCGCGCCCGGCGCGGCCCCTGTGGCGCAAGGACTTGTGGGCGTTCATAGCCCGAGCGGGCCGGCATCCGCGCCGGGATCAGGCGCAGCATCGCGGCCAGCGATTTAAGGCCGATCGCATCGAACAGCGGCGCGAAACCGCGGACGATGGAACCCGCCAGCAGCGCCGCCCGGAACCGGCCCGGATAGGGCAGCACATTGGCAAGTAGAACGCGCATGAACCGGTCCGACCAGGGCCGCGAATAGGTCTGTTCAATATGCGCACGTCCGTGGTCGACCAGATGCATGTAGTGAACACCGGACGGACAGGTGGTCATGCAGGAGAGGCACGAGAGGCAGCGGTCGATGTGCTTGACCACCTCCTCGGTCGCCGGGCGGTCGTTCTCCAGCATGTCCTTGATCAGGTAGATGCGGCCGCGTGGGGAATCGAGCTCGTCGCCGAGCAGCACGTAGGTCGGGCAGGTCGCGGTACAGAAACCGCAATGCACGCAGGCGCGCAGGATCTTGTCGGCCTCGGCGATATCCGGGTCGGCAAGCTGGGCCAGCGTGAACGAAGTCTGCATCGTTTACATTTTTCTTTTGCGCATGATCTTTTCCGAAAACCGGTTCCCATCCCGGATCAAGTCCGGGACAGGCTTTTTCGGGATCATGCGCTAAACGCCCGCGTACATCCGGCCCGGGTTGAGCACGCCCTTGGGATCGAAGCTCTCCTTGAGACGCCGGGTCAAGGCCGCGACGGCGGCCTCTTGCGGCTCGAAGACCGCGACTGCGGCGCGCATGGCGGCCGGGGCACGGATCAGCGTCGCATGACCCCCGGTTGCCGCCACGGCCCGGCGCACGCGCGCGGCGGCGCCGTCGTCGGACGGCGGCAGTGCCAGCCAGATCAGGCCGCCGGCCCAATCGTAGCAATAGTCGGCGCCCTCCCCGATCGCCGCCGCGATCTCGTGGCCGCGCGCCGGGGCGGCCGAGATGCGCCAAAGGACACGGTCGTCATTCACAAAGGCCATCACTTCGCGGATATTCTTCCAGAAGGACCGCGAAGCAGCCTCGTCCAGATTCGCCAGCGTCCCAAATCCCTTCAGCAGCGTCTCGAGCGCCTGCCGGCGATGGACGACCGACGGCGCGACGCCTTCAAGCCGCAGCGCGGTGACCGCCCTTCCCGCTCCGGCTTGCGTCACGGACGCCGCCACTGCGGCCGGCAGATGCGCCGCACCCGACACGTCATTGGCCGAACCCATGGCGGCGCTCATCGCCTTTGCGGCGGCCGCGTCGTCGGGACCGAGGACCAGCACGGTCTCTTCGGTCTCGGCGCGCGGCAGCACTTTGACCGTGACATCCGTCATCACGGCGAGCGTGCCGTAGGAGCCTGCCATCACCTTGCAGAGATCATAGCCGGTGACGTTCTTGACCACCCGTCCGCCGGACTTGAAGGTTTCGCCGCGCCCCGACACCGCCGTGAAGCCGAGGAAATGATCGCGCGCGGCGCCCGCCTTGATGCGGCGCGGACCGGAGAGGTTCGCCGCGAGCGCACCGCCGAGCGTGCCGCCGCCCGGGGTTCCGAGCAGCGCGCCGTAATCCATCGGCTCGAAGGCGAGTTCCTGGTTGTGCGCGGCGAGCAGCGCCTCGATCTCGGAGAGCGGCGTGCCGGCCTTGGCGGAGAGCACCAGCTCCTCCGGCTCATAGAGCGTGACGCCCGAGAGCCCGGACAGGTCCAGGCTCAAATCCCATTGCGCCGCGCGGCCGATGCCACGCTTGGTGCCGTGACCGAGGACCTCGAGCGTCTTGCCGTCGCCGAGCGCCCACTGCACGGCGGCTTCGACATCCTTGGCGTCACGGGGCTTGAGCAGATCGGTCATGGCGGAGACATCTCTACAGCACGGACCTCGGTTGCCCCAATGGCTAGATGGGCGACGCCCATGAGCAGTGGTAGTCTCCGGCGGGACGCTGAAAACCTGCGAGGCAACGCGTGCTGCCTGACGATACGAGCTTCATCACCGACGAGGCGAGCCTCCGGACGCTGCATCACGAGCCGATGAGCCGTGCAACCGACAAAGTGCTGCGCGCGCTCGACACGCATTGCCGCCGCATCCTGTCGCTTTCGCCGTTCTGCGTCGTCGCCACGCAGGGGCCGAACGGCGCGGATATCTCACCGCGCGGCGATCCGGCAGGCTTCGTGCGGGAGCTCGACGAGCGCACGCTGCTGCTGCCCGACCGCGTCGGCAACAACCGGCTCGACGCGATGTCGAACCTGCTGGTCAATCCGCGCATCGGTCTCTTGTTTCTCGTTCCCGGCATGAACGAGACGCTGCGCATCAACGGCACGGCCCGCATCACCAACGATGCGCGGCTGTTGGCGCCGTGCGCCATCAATGGCCGGCCGCCGAAGGTCGGCCTGGTCGTCGCGATCGAGGAGGCGTTCCTGCATTGCGCCAAAGCGCTGATCCGATCGGCGCTCTGGGATGGGGCTCGACATATCGACCGCAAAATCCTGCCCACCTACGCCGAGATGCTGCTCGATCACGTAGGCGGACTCACGAGCGAGGAGAACGAGCGGCAGAGCCAAGTGATGGCCGAGCGCGGGCTCTACTGATGGAGCCCGCGGCCCGCGTGTTTGCGATCCTGGCCTATGACGGCGTCGAACCCATCGATATTGGCGCAACCTATGGCGTGCTTTCGATGGCGAAGCGCCTCGCGCCAGACCTGCGGTTTTTCGTCGTGTCCAAGACGGGCGGCGAGCTCGCGATGGCCAACGGATTGCGGCTCGTCGCCGATCACGGCTTCGCCGACTGCCCTCCCGCCGACATCCTGATGGTGCTTGGCGGACCGGGCTGGCAGGCGGCATCTGCCGATCCCACGATCCTCGCCTTCATCGATGAATTCCACCGCAGCAAAGGCATTGTTGCTGCGGTGTGTACCGGCGGCATGATCGTCGCAGCCGCCGGCCTGCTCGCCGGGCGTACCGCAACGACCAAGCGGGAGATCGTGGAGGGCGAGGCGCGCCCGCTGGATCTGCTGGCGCAACGATACCCCGATGCCCGCGCGATCGAGGCGCGCGTCGTCGACACCGGATCGGTTCTCACGGGTGGCGGCGTGTCGCTCGGCATCGACATGACGCTGCATCTGATCGGCCGTTTCCTCGGCGAAAAGATCGCCGACGAGACGGCGCGCATCCTCGAATATCGGAACGCCTGGAAAGCGAACGCCGCGGCGCTTCCGGATATCGTCGACATGTCGGGCCGGACGGTCAACCCGAGCCGAGCCTGACGTTTGATTCGGCGGATTAGAATCGATCGCGCCGCGAGCGCGCTTCCCCTCTCCCCTTGTGGGAGAGGGTGCCCGAGCGGAGGCGGAGCCGAGCGAGGGCGGGAGAGGGGTTCGCTTCGGACGATTCTCGCGAAGAGACCCCCTCTCCCGGCTCGCGCTCGCTATCGCTCCGCACTCGCCACCCTCCCCCTCAAGGGGGGAGGGGAAGAACACGCGGCACCGCTTCATCCCAATCGGATCACTCTCTAGGTTAACGCCTCACCCTTCGTTTCGCGCGCCGCGAGCGCCGCCGCCAGGGTGATGAGCGCCAAGATGATCATCATCACCGACACGCCGGTCGTGCCGCCGAAATATCCCACCATAGCGGTCGCGATGATCGGGGAAAATCCGCCGCCGAGCGCGGCCGAGACTTGAAATCCGAACGACGCGCCGCTGTAGCGCACCCGCGCGCCGAAAAGCTCGGGAAAGTAAGCAGACTCCGGGCCGAACATCATGCCATGGCCGAAGTTCATCGCGACGATCACGGCCGTGATGATCAGCGCGACGCTCTTGCTTTCCAGCATCCAGAACAGCGGGAACGCGAAGGCGATCGTGAACAGCGCACCGAGGATGTACATCGGCCTGCGGCCGATCCGGTCGGACAGCCAGCCGAAGAACGGCAGGCTGACCAGTTCGAGCAGCGCCGCATACAAAACAGCATCGAGCATTAATTGTCTCGGCAGGCTGAGCTTGGTCGTGGCGTAGACCACCACGAACACCGTGAGCATGTAGACCCAGGATACTTCCGAGAGCTTCAAGCCGACGGCGATCAGGAACGTCTTGAGGTTTTTGCCGACGGCCTCGCCGACCGGATTTTTCGACAACCCGCCCGCAGCTTTGAGGTTCTCGAACACCGGCGTCTCGGGCACGCGCGAGCGTACGAAAGTTCCGAGCGCCAGCAGCACGATGCTGACCAGGAACGGAACGCGCCAACCCCACGCCGCGAAATCGGCGTTCGGCAACTTGGTCGCGAGCGCGAACGCCAATGATGCCAGCACCAGTCCGATCGGAAAGCCGATCTGCACGAAGCTCGCGTAGAGCCCGCGCTTGCCGGCGGGCGCATGCTCAAGAACGATCAAGGACGCGCCGCCCCACTCGCCGCCAAGGCCGATGCCCTGCACGATGCGCAGCGCGATCAGCAGGATCGGCGCCAACACCCCGATTGAATCGTAGGTCGGCAGCAGCCCGATCAGGAATGTGCTGATACCCATGATGAACAGGGTCAGGACCAGCATCGATTTGCGGCCGAGGCGGTCGCCGAAATGGCCGAACAGCGCGCCGCCGAGCGGCCGCGCTAGGAACCCGACAGCGTAGCTGCCGAGCGCCGCCAGCGTGCCGGCGAGAGGGTCGAAGGTCGGAAAGAAGACCTTGTTGAAGACGAGCGCCGCCGCGGTCGCGTAGATCAGGAAATCGTACCACTCGATGATCGTTCCGAGGCAGCTCGCGAACACCACGGAATTCATTCTCGACCGATCCAAAGGGGCGACCGGCGCAGTTGCCGCAATGGTCATCTGGGGCTCCTCCTATCGGCGTCCTCCCAAGAGGACGTTTTCCCACGGTACGAAGCAAATGCCGTGCCTATTCGGCCGTCGGTTCACGCGCCCTTCCGGAAGCCCGGGACATCGCGATAGTATCCCGCGCAAGCCGCGAGCAGGACGTGCCGGAGTCCTGCGGCGAACGATGCAGCAAGGCGTGCCATCGGCAGGCGAGCGTTTCTGAAAATCAGCACTTGGTCGGCGACACGTCGTTGCATGGTGCCCTTCCCTTGATGCCAGGGACACCGCAACTCCCGCGTCGGTCGAACCGAGGGCTGTACCCCGGGGGAAACGACCATGCCGACGCTCAGCGACGAGCCCAATCTCGAAGCCACAACGATGCGCCGTGTGTCCTGGCGCCTGATGCCGTTCCTGCTGCTCGCCTACCTGATCTGCTACATCGATCGGGTGAATGTCGGCTTCGCCGCACTGCAGATGAACAAGGCGGTCGGCATCGACCCGAAGACCTACGGTCTCGGCGCCGGCATTTTCTTTGTCGGCTATTTCATCTTCGAGGTGCCGAGCAACCTGGCACTGCAGCGGTTCGGCGCGCGCACCTGGATCGCGCGGATCATGATCAGTTGGGGGCTCTGCTCGGCGGCCTGCGCGCTGATCGGCGGGCCGACCTCGTTCCTGGTGTTGCGTTTCCTGCTCGGCGTCGCGGAAGCCGGGTTCTTCCCCGGCGTGATCCTCTATCTCACCTATTGGTACCCGGCGCAGTATCGCGCGATCATCGTCGGCATCTTCATGGTGGCCATTCCGGTGGCGGGACTGGTCGGCTCGCCGCTCTCGGGCGCCATACTCTACATGGACGGCGTGCTCGGCCTCGGCGGCTGGCAGTGGATCTTCATCATCGAAGCGGCGCCGGCGGTGCTGCTCGGCGTCGCGGCCTTTGCCTGGCTGACCGACCGGCCGCAGAACGCGTGCTGGCTGACGCTCCCGCAACAGCAATGGCTTGCCGCCAGGCTCGAGGCCGAAGGCCGCCGCGTGCCGCGCGTCTCGCACGACTCGGTGTGGCGGGTGATGTCGAACAAATACGTGCTGATCATGGCGCTGGTGTATTCCGGCGCGGTCGGCGCCTCGACCTCGCTCGCGCTGTGGATGCCGCAACTGGTCAAATCGTTCGGCCTGACCAACTGGCAGACCGGCCTGTTGACCGCCGTTCCGTTCGGCATCTCGGCGGTGTGGATGATCCTGTGGGGGCGCAGCTCCGACCGCAGCGGCGAGCGCGTGTGGCACAACGCCCTGCCGCTCGCCTGGATGGTGCTGGCCATGGTCGCCACATTCTTTGCGATCGGCAGCCTCTGGGCCATGATCCCGCTGCTGACATTGATCGCGGCCGGAACCTACGCCAGCAAGGGACCGTTCTGGGCGCTGTCTTCGGAATGGCTCGGCGCGACGGCCGCAGCGGCCGGCCTCGCGCAGATCAACGCGCTCGGCAACCTGTCCGGATTCTTCTTCAACTACATGATCGGCTGGATCCAGGCCGAGACCGGCAGCTTTCCGCTCGCCATGATGCCGATCGCCGTCGTGGCTACGATCGGCACAGTCTGCGTGCTGGTGATCGGCCGCAGCCAGCCGCGCACGGCGGCGATCATGCCCTGAGCGAGAGAAACGGAGTGACGGCAAGACCCCGCGCGCCGAAGGCTCGCCTCAGATCAGGTAGATCCGATTCGGCAATTCATCGCGGCCTGCTCCGGTATGCGGAAAGTGTCCGGCGAGCTCGTTTCCGCACGCTTCGATCGCCGCAACAAAGCCGTCCGCGATGCGACCGTCCCGCATGTGCGCGGTCAACGCATCGACGGCTCCCTGCCATTGCGCCTGCGGCACGCGGGCGGCGATCCCCTCGTCGGCGACGATGCGTGCGTAGCGCTCCGCGAGCGACACGAAGACCAAGACGCCGGTGCGCTCCGTCGTTCTGGCTACACCGCGAATCTCGAACTGCGCCATGGCGGCGCGATGAGCGACCGCTCGGCGCGCCGCGCGCGGCACCAGCGCGGTGCGTATCCGCGGAACGCAAAGGAGGATGCAAAGCAGTACGAAGACAAGGATTTGCAGCGACAGAATGCTCTCGACCGCCCAGTTCGTCGCCGCGACGAGCAGCCACGGCAGCGCCAGCGCGGCAATCGCCGCGATGAAAATGGGGAGCGTCGTGCTGTTGGAAGAATTTTGCGCCAGGACGCAGACGATCTCGCCCGACGTCTTCGCTTCGGCGGCATGGATGGCAGCCGCGATGCGCTTTCGATCATTTGCTGACAGGGTCATCACCAACTGCCCGACGCGCCAGCGCCACCCGAAGAGCCACCCCCGCCGGAAAAGCCCCCGCTGCTGCTGCGAGAGCTTCCGGAGCTGAGCAGGACATTGAGCGCAATATTGAAGAATAACCAGCGGAAGCCCGGCGAAACGATCAGCAGCCCAACGAGCACGATCAGACCGGCGACGATCAACCAATTGACCGGACCTCGGGTGTCCTGCTTGTCGAGCCGCAGCGACGGACGCTTTTGCCACTCTGAGGCGTCGGTGGTGAGCACCGTGATGATGTCGTCGACGCCGCGCGAGATGCCATCGCCGAAATCGCCCGCCTTGAAGCGCGGCGCGATCGCGTTCGTGATGATGACCTTCGACAGGGCGTCGGTCAGCGTGCCTTCAAGGCCGTATCCGACTTCGATCCGGACGCGCTTTTCGTTCGGCGCGACCAGCAGCAGCACGCCGTTGTTCTTCGCCTTCTCGCCGAGCTTCCAGCTCCGGAACAACGCGTTGGCGTAGGGCTCGATCTCCTGCCCGTCGAGCGAGGTCACGGTCGCGACGACGAGCTGGATGCCGGACTTCTGCTCCAGATCGACGAGCTTTTGCTCGATCGCGCTGCGCGTCGCGGCCGGGATGACGTTCGCCTGGTCGACGATACGGCCGGTGAGCGCCGGCAGCCCGGCCGCAAAGCCCGCGACGACCGCGAGCAGCAGCGCGACGAGACCCGCACCCAGACGCAAGCCGCCCCGACTAAACGGAAACGAGATGCGGCCCGCGGTCATTCAGCTCACGTCTCGTCGCGGACGCTTTTAGAATTTTACCGCGGGCGGGGTCTGGGCATTGTCGTTGGCGGCAAACTCCACCATCGGCTTGTTGGACCGGAAGAACGTCGCAGCCCACAACAACCCCGGGAACGTCTTGAGCTCGGTGTTGTACACCCGCACCGCCTCGATGTAGTCGCGCCGCGCGACGGCGATGCGGTTCTCGGTCCCTTCGAGCTGGGACTGGAGCGCGAGGAAGTTCTGGTTCGACTTGAGGTCGGGGTAATTCTCGCTGACGGCCAGCAACCGTCCGAGCGCGCCCGTAAGCTGACTCTGCGCATCCTGGAACTGCTTGACCTTGTCGGGATCGGTGAGCTGCGAGGCGTCGATCTTCACCTGCGTCGCCGAGGCGCGCGCCTGAACCACCGCCGTGAGAACGTCCTTTTCCTGCTTGGCGTAGCCCTGCACGGTGGCGACGAGGTTCGGGATCAGGTCGGCGCGGCGCTGGTAGTTGTTCTGCACGTCGGCCCATTTGGCTTTCGCCTGCTCTTCCAGCGTCGGAATGGAGTTGTAGCCGCAGCCCGAGACGAGCAGGCCCAGCAATACGACGGCGAGGGTCGCGCGAATGCGCGGTGCAAATTCGATCATGGCAACTCCTGCTCGGTCCGGTGGCGTCATGACGGAGTGGGACGCCAAGCGCCCGCCGGACTCCTGTCACTATCCGGCGCGGCTGTCCATTCGGTCTTGCGCCGCTCGAAGCGGCTAGGCCCATCTGGAGGCGCCGCTCTGGAGCCCATTTCTTTCACCACGGGCTTGAGCGATGGTAATTTCTCACGGGGACGTGAAACTGGAGGGGACGATGCGCTTTCACGCGCTGGTGATCGGGTTGACCGTGTTGTTCGTGTTCGTCGGACCGCTTTCGCCGGCACGAGCGGCCGCTGATGACGCGGATACGTGCGTACATGGGGCTGGTGATGAAAAAATCGCAGCATGCACCCGTGCGATGAATTCAGGCCGCTGGCACGGCCCTGGCCTCGCCTGGGCCTACATCCACCGGGGCAACGCATACAAAGCTAAGCGCGACCTCGACCACGCCATTGCGGACTACAACGAGGCGCTTCGGCTCGATCCGACGGCTGCGTCCCCTTACAACAACCGGGGCAACGCGTACCAAGTTAGGGGTGACCTCGACCGCGCGATTGCGGACTACAACGAGGCAATCCGGCTCGACCCGAAGAATGCGCTCGCTTACTTTAATCGGGCCAATGCATACCTAGCTCAGAGTAACTTCGACCGCGCCATTGCGGACTTCAACGAGGAGATCCGGCTCAATCCCAAGGACAGCCGCGCTTATTTCGAACTTGGACTGACGTCTCTTTACGCGGGTGCACTTTCCAATTCGCTCACCGCCTTAAACCAGGCAAGCACGCTCGATCCCAAGGATGCTTACGCGGCGCTATGGCTCGATATCGTCGGGCGACGCAATAAGGTGTCGAGCCATCTGTCTGAGGCGGCCACCAAAATCGACATGACGATATGGCCCTCACCCGTGATCCGCATGTTTCTCGGCCAAATGACCTCAGCCGCCGTACTCGCCGCTGCCGACGATCCAGACGCCACCAAGAAAAAGGGCCAGGTCTGTGAGGCAAATTTCTACAGCGGCGAATTGGCGCTGCTGCAGGATGCAAAGGACACAGCGATCCGTCTGCTCCGGCTGGCTGCGCAGGATTGTCCCAAAAGCTTCACCGAATGGTCCGCCACATTGCCGAACTCAAGGCGCTCGGCGCGGCACATTAAGGCGCGTGGCAGGCACAACCATCGTCGTGCAAGCTTTCGAACAGCAAGACGATTCCTGAAGAGTTCGACACCGGTGACGATGTAGAGTAGCTACGAAGCAAGCTAGTGGGCTAGAGCGGGGGTGGGATGCGTACGGTAGCGATAGGATTGGTCTTGGCGCTCGTTGCGATGCCAGCGTTGGCGCAGACCACAGACGAAATGATCACGAATTGTCAGAGCGACAATCCCGATATCAGTATCGAGAACTGCACCTAGTTGATCCAATCGGGCGCATCGACCACGGAGCAGTTGTACGCTCGTTATGATTTTCGCGGCCGCGCGTATACCACGAAGGGTCTTTATGATCAGGCCATCGCCGACTTCACAGAGGCAATAAAGCTCGATCCGCGGCGAGAAATGATCTACGCCGCTCGGGGTAGCGCTTATTATTATCAGGGTCAGTTCGACGCAGCCATCGCCGATTTCAACAAGATGCTGACTCTCAAACCCCGCTACGCCGACGGGTATAACTACGGGGGAGTGCCTATGAGAGGAAGGGCGAGCCCCTTAAGGCGATTGCCGACTACCGCTCCGCGCTGAAGTTGGAACCGGACGCTCAAGCTGTGAAGGACGCGCTGAAACGCCTCGGCGCCAAGCGATAGCAGCGATTTAGTTCGATGCGATTTGTTTCGGCACCGGCCGCAGCATCGAATGACGACGATGCAGAAATCGATCGCGCCATTGATGCCGGACCCGGCGTCTTCAGCCTAAACGCTCACGTCTTATGAATACGCGCGCTAAAACCGAGGAATATCCGGAAACGGCACGCGGCCCGCATGCACATGCAGGCGGCCGAGCTCGGCGCAGCGGTGCAAGGTCGGGAACACCTTGCCGGGATTGAGCAGGCCCTTGGCGTCGAAGGCGCATTTGACGCGCTGCTGCTGATTCAAGTCGATCTCACTGAACATCGCCGGCATCAGGTCGCGCTTTTCGACGCCGACGCCGTGCTCGCCGGTCAGCACGCCGCCCACCTCGACGCAGAGCTTCAGGATCTCGGCGCCGAACGCTTCGGTGCGCTCCAGCTCGCCCGGTTTGTTGGCGTCGTAGAGGATCAGCGGATGCAGGTTGCCGTCGCCGGCGTGAAAGACGTTGGCGACGCGCAGCCCGTAATGCTCGGACAGTTCGCGCATGCGCTGGAGCACGCGCGGAAGCTTGGCGCGCGGGATCGTGCCGTCCATGCAGTAATAATCGGGTGAGATGCGCCCGACCGCCGGGAACGCGGCCTTGCGGCCGGCCCAGAACAAGAGCCGCTCCTCCTCCGAGGTCGAGGCGCCGCAAATGGTGGAACGGCAGTCGCGCGCAATCGCCTCGACGCGTTCCAGCAGGTGATCGACCTCGGCCTGCGGCCCGTCGAGCTCGACGATCAAGAGCGCCTCGACGTCGAGCGGGTAGCCGGCGTGCACGAACTCCTCGACCGCATGGATCGCGGGCTTGTCCATCATCTCCATGCCGCCCGGGATGATGCCGGCGCCGATGATCTTGCTGACGCATTCGCCGGCGTCTTCGGAGGAGGAAAACCCGACCAGCACGGCGCGCGCGGTCTCTGGCTTTCGCAAGATTCGCACCGTGACTTCGGTGACGACACCGAGCAGCCCTTCGGAGCCGGTGACGAGGCCTAAGAAATCGTAGCCGTCGGCGTCGAGATGCTTGCCGCCGAGCCGGATGATCTCGCCGGTCATCAGCACCATCTCGCAGCCGAGCACGTTGTTGGTGGTCATGCCGTATTTCAGGCAATGCACGCCGCCGGAATTCTCGGCGATATTGCCGCCGATGGTGCAGGCGATCTGCGAGGACGGGTCGGGCGCGTAATAGAAGCCCTCGCTCGCCACCGCCTGCGAGATTGCCAGGTTGGTGACGCCCGGCTCGACCACGACGACGCGGTTGTCATAATCGATCTCGCGCACGCGGCTGAACTTACCCATGCCGAGCAGCACGCCGTCCTGCAGCGGCAGCGCGCCGCCGGAGAGCGAGGTGCCCGCCCCGCGCGGCACCACGCGGATGCCGTGCTCATGGCAATAGCGCAGTACCTTGGCGACCTGCGCGGTCGTTTCCGGCAGCACCACGACGAAGGGAAGCTGCTTGTAGGCGGTGAGCCCGTCGGACTCGTAAGGGCGCATCTCGCGCTCGGCCGCGATCACGCCCTCGCCCGACACGATGACCGAAAGATCGCGCACGATCTCGGCGCGCCGCGCCAGCACGGCCTGATCGGGCTCGGGCATTTTCAGGGACATGTTTAATCCAAGCTCCCGTCGAGATGCGGGATTGTTATCGCGTTTGGCGTCAGCGCCGCAATGTAGCGGTCTTCCAGATGCTCGCGAATGGGCGGCGGCAGCAGCCGGAACCAGTTTGCCAGCGGACCGAAGCCAGGCTCCTGGATGCTGGCGAGCAATCGCTTGGTCAGGCCTTCCCGGCTCGCGAAAAACCGATCGAGGAACGTGAGCAGGTCCTTTCCCCGGAGAAGATTCTTGAGTTCGTCCACGGCGAATTCCGCAAACTGCGAATCGTCCGTCACGGTGGTGGACAGCTTGCCGCCGTCGAACTTGGTATTGCTGTCGCACCGGAGCATCCGTCCGACGTTCAGATAGCCGGGAAACATCGGCACGCGCGCGACCACGTCGCGTCCATGCACGAGCCGATAGGTGACGTCGCCGAGCGCCGCATTGTAGCGCGCCTGGAACGTCGCGCCGCCGGGACGCGGCGTCCCGAAACCGTAGACCGCGCGCGGCGGCACCTTGGACGTGACTGCCGCATCGGCGGCAAGGATCGCCAGCGCCGCACCGAGGCTGTGACCGGTCACGAACAACGGCAGTCCGGTCGACCGGCTGCGGGCAACCGCCTCGCCGACCGGGCCACCCAGCACACTGTCGCCGTCGAGCGGGGCGACCGCCTCGAAGGCCCTTTGAAATCCCTCATGCGTGTTCTTGGCGCCGATCCGGAATGCGGCGTCGGTCGCGACCGTCTGCCAAATGAACGGATCGGTACCCGCGAAGGCGAGCACGATGGCGTCGCGCCGTTGGCCGACCAGCCCGGTGGTGTTGAAAATCTTGCGGACCGCAACGTCTTCCTGCCTGAACGTCGAGACCGAATCGAATTTCCATGCGTTCCTGATCGTGTCGATCTTCGCCTCGGCGGCGTCGCGGCCATGCCCGGTCGTATCGACCTCGTAGGCAAGTTGGGCGAACCACATCATCGCCAGCGCATTGGGAAGCGTGAACTTGGACGTCGCTCCGTCGAAGCCGGTGAACGCATCCTTCCCCTGGTCTAGGTAGACGTTCAGCGGAAACTGTACAAAATCGCTCATGGCGCCGCCCCCGTGCACAACCTTTGGACGTTACGGCAACCGGTCAGCCTGCGCTAGCAGACCGCGCGTTTCGATCGCCCGCATGGCAAGGATGCACTCCCGCGCGCATGGCGGGCCTGCTATTGCATCGCCAAATGTCGCGTGCAGGATATGGGCTCATTCCAATCCGGAGTCATGGAATGCAAAGATTTATCGTCGCGCTGCTTTTCTTCCTCGCTTTGTCGCTCGGCGGCGCATCCGCGCAGGCCCCGGCGCCCGCCGCGCCGTCC
>PLJS01000236.1:0-22480 GCA_003140315.1 Hyphomicrobiales bacterium | reverse complement strand
AGTCCGGCACCGCCGAGGGCTATAATTACAGTGACGCCAACAAGAACTCTGGCATCACCTGGAGCGAGGACGTATTCCGGGAATACATCAAGGACCCGCGCGCGAAGATTCCCGGGACCAAGATGTACTTCCCTGGAGTGAAGAACGACACCGAAATCACGAACCTGTGGGCCTACCTCAAGCAGTTCGACGCCGACGGCAAAAAGAAGTGATGCGACCATGATCAAGGATATCGTCGTCAACCTGTCGGTCGCGCCAATCCGCGACCTCGCGGGCCCTTACGCGATTTCGGTCGCGGACGCCTTCGGCGCGCATCTTGCCGCCATCGCTTTCAGCTATGACCCCGTCATCCCGCCGACGATCATGGGCGGCGTGCCGGCCTCCTTCATCGACGAGCAGCGCGCCGAGAGCGACAAGGCCGCGAGCGATGCGATTGCGCGCTTCGACAAGGTCGCGCGGCGGGCGGGTATCTCGTTCGAGTCGCGTACCTCCGGCATGAGCGTCGCGGGCGCGGCCGATACGTTCGGCCGGATGGCACGGCGCTTCGATCTCGCGATCGTCGGGCAGACCGAGCCGGACAAGGTCGCGGCGGAAGAGCTGATCGTGGAAGGCGCGCTGTTTGATTCCGGCCGGCCGGTGCTGGTCGTGCCCTACATCCAGAAGGGTGGGCTCAAGCTCGACCGCGTTATGGTCTGCTGGGACGGCGGGCGCAATGCCGCGCGTGCGCTTGCCGACGCGATGCCGATCTTGCGCAAGGCCAAGGCCGTCGACGTGGTGATCGTCGCGAACGACAAGGGCAAGGACGACGAACTCCCCGGCGCCGACATCGCGCAGCACCTGGCGCGCCACGACCTCAAGATCGACCTCAAGCGCATCGTGGCGACCGATACCGACGTCGCCAATACGCTGCTCTCGCACGCAGCCGACACCTCGGCGGATTTCATCGTGATGGGCGGCTACGGGCACTCGCGCTTGCGCGAGTTCATCCTCGGCGGCGCGACGCGCGGCATCCTGTCGTCGATGACGGTGCCCGTGCTGATGTCGCATTGACGCCTTGAGCATGGCGGCGAATGATCGGGACATGCGGCCCGATCCCGCGCTGTCCGAACACCACGATGTCCTGCCCGACGGCACGCGCGTGTTCGTGCGGCCGCTACGGCATGAAGACGCCGCGCTCTATCCCGATTTCATCGCGGCCGTGTCCATCGTGGACTCGCGCCTGCGTTTCTTCGCGCCGATCCGTGAGCTATCCGAGCACCGCATCGAAGAGTTCACCCACTTCGATCCCGAGCGCGCGATGGCCTTCATCGCGATCGATGAAGCCGCGGGCAAGATGCTCGGCGTGGTGCGGCTGCATCTCGACGACGACCGCCAGGGCGGCGAATACGCCGTGATCGTGCGCTCGGCGCTCAAGGGCCATGGCCTCGGCTGGCTGCTGATGCGGCGCATGATCGACTACGCCAAGGCCGCCGGGCTGAAGCGGGTCCACGGCTATGTGCTGGCCGAGAACACCTTGATGCTGCGCATGTGCGCCGAGCTCGGCTTCAAAGTCACGAGCACGGCGAGCACGAACATCAAACGGGTGATGCTGACGCTCGACCAGCCCGCATCGCCGTCATAGCGGAGCGTCGGCTGCGGGCAGCGCCGTCTGCACGACGAGGCCACGCGCGTGGGCATCGACGACGCCGACTGCGCGCAAGACGAACAGCGTCTGCGTCTGCACGGTCTCTCGCGTCTTGGCGGTATCGACGGGAGCGGCGAGCGGACCCGCGAGACCTTCGAGCAGCGCGCCGACCAGCGCGGGCGCGGCGACCGCGGTCTCCTGCTCGGGCAGGTGTTTGGCCGCGATCGCCGCGGCCAGACGCGTCCCGAACTCGGCGGCGAGCGCGCGCCGGAACGGCAGCCGCGTTTTTTCGAGATCAGCATCGACCGCCTCGACGATCAACGCCCAGGCGAGCCGGCGCTGGCGCAGCGCGCGCGCCGAAAAGGTCGTCACGGCGGCGGCCAATGCAGAGAGCGGCCCCGGTGCGGCGTTGGCGGCCGTGCGGATCGCGCCGATCTCGACCTCGCAGACGGCAGCGACCAGCGCGGCGACGAGATCGGTCTTGGATGGGAAGTAGCGGTAGACCGTCCCGGCCGCGATGCCGGCGCGCTCGGCCACGGCTGCGATCTGCACCGCGCCCATGCCGCCCTCCGAGGCGAGCGCGTGAGCGGCCTCGATGATCGCGTCGTGGCGGGCGGCAAGCCGCCGGACGACGTTCTCGGTGCGGCGATAGACCATGGCGAATCGCGCGGGCCTTTCGAAAGGAGTGAACTATGGTTCACCGAGGCGCGCAATGACGCATCCTCCAATCGTCTTGGCCCAACTGCGACATTGGGAAGTCTCGACAATGCCTGCTAGGCATCTTCAATTCACCGAACTATCCTTTGAAGTTGATCGGGTACTTGCGGTGCCGGATTGGGGGGCGTGATGCGTCGTGTCAGGGCGGTCTGTTCATTGCGGCCGCATTGAGCGTTGCATCTGCGCACATGGCCTCGGCCGCTGATTTGCCGACCAAGGCACCCGCCTACGCTCCCGCGCCATCCTACAATTGGACGGGCTTCTATGCCGGTGTTCAGGTCGGCGGCGGCTGGGATTCAAATCAGGTCACCGTTGTTAATAGCACTGTGCATTTTCCCGCCGGGTATTCGCACACACCCAGCCACGGCAGCGGCTTCCTCGGGGGCGGCTACGCAGGCTTCAATTATCAGATTAACCGCTTCGTTCTTGGCATTGACGGCGATTACTCATGGGCAAATCTGATTGGCTCAGAGTCAGACGTAAGCCCGCTGACCGGCGTCACCAATAACGACACTGAGCGTGTCAAATGGATTGCAACACTCACAGGCCGTCTCGGTTATGCAGTGGATAACTGGATGTTCTTTTGCAAGGGGGGCGCGGTCTGGGCCGGATTTGACGGAAACGGCATAATTCCGACCGTGGAGACCAACGTCAGTTTAACCACCCGATACGGTTGGACCCTCGGTGCTGGTGTTGAGTGGGGCTTTACTGCTCACTGGTCGGCCAAAGTGGAGTATGATTACGCGAATTTTGGCACATCGAATTACAACCGAATGACTACATCAGGGACGAGTCCACCAATCATACCGTTTAGCGCCACGTCATCTTTGAATACGGTGAAATTGGCTCTCGCCTATCGGTTCTAGATCGGCCGCTTTCTAATTCGCCTTCGCGGCGAGCGACCGCTCGCGCAGCGCCGTGAGGCTGATGTTGGGGTTGATCGCCTCCGGATCGACCTTCAGGTGCAGGATCGCGGGCTTGCCCGACGCTTTCGCGGCCTTGAAGGCTTCGGCGAAGTCTTCCGTTCTCTCGATCGTCGCGCCGAAGCCGCCGAAGGCGCGCGCGTAGGCGGCGAAATCCGGATTGCGCAGGAACGTCCCGATCACGCGCGTCGGGAATTCGCGCTCCTGGTGCGCGCGGATCGTGCCGTACATGCCGTTGTCCATCAGCAGTACGATGATCGGCAGCTCGTATTGCACGGCGGTCGCGAATTCCTGGCCGTTCATCAGGAAATCGCCGTCGCCCGCGACGCACACGACCGTGCGCTCGGGATAGAGGCGCTTCGCCGCTACCGCGGCCGGCAGGCCGTAGCCCATCGAGCCGGACGTCGGCCCGAGCAGCGTCGCGAAGCGGCTGAAGCGGTAGAAGCGGTGCATCCAGGTGGAGAAATTGCCGGCGCCGTTGGTGACGATGCTCTCGCCCGGCAATTGTCCACGCAGCCACACCATGATCTCGCCGAAGTTGACCGGCCCCGGCACCTTGGTCGGCTGCTCTGTCCAGCCGACATAGTCCTCGTGCGCGATCTTGGTCTCGGCGCGCCAGCGGATTTCGTTCGGCGGCTGCAGGCCTTCGAGCGCAGCCGCGAACGCGGTCGGCGCGGCGTTGATCGCCAAGTCAGGCCGATAGACGCGGCCGAGCTCGCCCGGGTCGGGATGCACGTGCACGAACTTGGTCTTCGGATTGGGGATGTCGAACAGCGTGTAGCCTTGCGACGGCATCTCGCCGAGCCGCCCGCCGACCATCACGACGAGATCGGCCGCCTTGATGCGCGCGAGCAACTTCGGATTGATGCCGACGCCGAGATCGCCCGCGTAACAAGGATGCACCGCCTCGAACAAATGCAGCCGGCGGAACGTCGTGACGATCGGCAGCTCGAAGCGCTCAGCGAAGCGCCGCACTGCCGCGCAAGCCGTCTCCGACCAGCGGCTGCCGCCGAGCAGCATGACCGGACGCTCCGCGGCCCACAGCATCTTTTGGAGGTGCGACATGTCGGTGAGGCCCGGCCAGGTTTCAATGGGGTCGGCCGCGAGCGCGTCGTCGACTGTGACGCGCTCCATCAGCATGTCCTCGGGCAGCGCGATCACCACGGGACCTGGCCGGCCGTTCATCGCCACGTGAAACGCGCGCGAGACGATTTCCGGGATGCGCGCCGGATCGTCGATCTCGGTCGCCCATTTGACCATGCTGCCGAACACCGCGCGGTAGTCGAGCTCCTGGAACGCCTCGCGCTCGCGCATCTCGCGCGCCACCTGGCCGACGAACATGATCATCGGCGAGGAGTCTTGCTTGGCGATGTGCAGGCCGGGCGAGCCGTTGGTCGCGCCGGGTCCGCGCGTCACGAAGGCGATGCCGGGCCGCCCGGTGAGCTTGCCGATCGCCTCAGCCATCATCACGGCGCCGCCTTCCTGGCGGCACACGGTCACGGCGATGTCGCGGTCATGGAAGGCGTCGAGCGCGGCGAGATAGCTCTCGCCCGGAACGCAGAAGACGTGGCGGACGCCGTTCACCAGGAGCTGATCGACCAGCACCTCGCCGCCGCTGCGCATGTTGTCCTTGGCCCGCATCGCTTTCCCGCCCTGTGTTCGCGCGGCGCCATCCCGCGGCGCCTCGGCACAAGACTACCACCGATCGGCGGCGCGCGGAATTTGCGGGTGGCGGGCAGCAGCGTCAGCGGCGCTCGGATATCTGCTCGACCAGATCGACGATCGACCGGCGCAGGTTGCTGTCCTCGATCTCCGCATAGGCACGCAGCAGGCGAAACGCGCCGGAGACGGTCAGCAACTTCAGCGGCGAGGCCGCGCCCGGCACTGTCGAGGCCTCGGACGCAAGCACTTCCTTGCCGCTGAAGAACGTGCCGACCGGGACGCCGAGCACTTCGGCGATCTTGGTGAGGCGGCCCGCGCCGACGCGGTTGACGCCCTTCTCGTATTTCTGGACCTGCTGGAATGTCACGCCGAGCTGACTAGCCAGTGCCGTCTGGGACAGCCCGCGTGCGAGCCTTTCAATTCTGATCCGGTGCCCCACTTCGACATCGACCGGGTCAGGCCTTTTAACCGACATCACAAGACTCTCCGTCATTTCAAACGCAATCCATCCGCGCCGAGGGGCACGACGCGACACGTGCCCCAAAACGCTAACAGGAGTCGTTTCGCCAAGCGAGCGCGCGGGCTCGGTTGAGCCGTACGCACACGCATAGCGGCTATGACAGCCGCCAAGGTATCAGGTTCGTGCGCAAACAACGCGCCCGCGTAACCGCGGCCATTGACGAGGCTCAGTTCAACGTCGGCATTGGGTCCTCGGCATCATCGTCCGTCGAATAACGGGCGAGCGCGATGGTCTGCGACACGTCGGGCGAGACCAGAGTAAGCTCTCCGTGCGCACTCAGAACGCCCCTGATCAGGCGCGGGTCGCGCGCCAGCGCGACGAAAGCCTCGAATGCCGCGCGCGCTTCTTCCGGCATCGCCGCGATGCCGCGAACCAGGTCGATCATGCCCGGCTCTCGGCTCCAGTAATACAGCTCGAACATCTGTGCCGGATTGCCGCACTCGGCCAAGATGCGCATGAACCGTTGGGTGCGCGTCCTCGCCCGGCGTTTGGCCGTCGCGCGCGCATTCCCGGATGATCGCCCCATCAATCGCCCCCGCGCGATAGCTGCGTTTCACGATAGAAAATTCGGCATCATTCGCGCAAGACTTTTGCGCGCTCATTGTTGCAACTGAAACCAGCGGCAGCGATCCGCGCGCGTCGGGCGTGCGCGATCGATCCCGGCAACTGTTGGCGCCGCCGATTATTCCGCCACTCAAGCAAAAATGAACTCACACCGAAGTGATGGCGGCGCGGGGTCGCGATGCTGTCTCGGTCCAAGCCTTGCCACTATGGTCTCCCGTCATTCGATCCCACTGACTTGGAGGCCACCATGATTGACGACATCGCCGGCCACAGCCGCCGCAACCTGTTCCGCATCGGCGCCGGTGCCCTGCTCGCTGGTGCCCTGCCGCGGATTGCCGCCGCGCAAGGCGCCGACAAGGTCAAGATCGGCGTCATCGGCTCGGGCAAGATCGGCGGCACGATCGGCGGGCTCTGGGTCAAGGCCGGCCATCCGGTGCTGTTCTCCTCACGCCACCCGGAGGAGCTCAAATCATTGACCGACGGCCTCGGCCCGCTCGCCAAGGCCGGCACCGTCGAAGATGCGCTCGCATTCGGCGAGGTGATCTTCCTCGCGGTGCCCTACAAGGCGGTACCGCAGATCGCCAAGGATTACGGGCCGAAATTCGCCGGCAAGATCGTGCTCGACGCCGACAACGCGACCGTCAATCGCGACGGCGAAGAGTTGGTGAAGGAAACCAAGGAAAAAGGCATCGGCCTCACGACGGCATCGTACTTTCCCGGCGCGCATGTGGTGCGCGCCTTCAATTCGATGGGTGTCAGCTACTTCCAGAAAGAGGCGCATCGCACCGGCGAGGCGATGGCGATCCCGATCGCGGGCGACGACAAGCACGCGGTCGAGGTCGCGACGCTGCTCGTCAAGGACGCCGGCTTTGAAGCCGTCGCGGTGCCGCTCGCGCGTGCGCAGGAATTCGCGCAAGGGGGACCGATCTACGGACAGCAGCTTACCGCGAAGGAACTGCGGGCGAAGTTCGGCCTGATGCAATGACGGAGTCCGTGCTGAAGGATTCCGCAGCACCCGCCAGTACGTTCCAGAAGATCCTGCACCGGCTGATCGACGTGACGCCGGCCGAGTTGCCCGCGCTCGGCTGGTGCTGGCTCTACATTTTCTCGGTGCTTGCCTCGTATTACATTCTGCGGCCGATCCGCGACCAGATGGGCGTCGCGGGCGGCGTCAACAATCTGCCGTGGCTGTTCACCGGCACGCTGGTGGTGATGCTCGCGCTGAACGTGCCGTTCTCGGCGCTGGTGAAGACGCTGCCGCGCCAGCGTTTCATTCCGATCACTTACCGCTTCTTTGCCGTCACCATCCTGGGGTTCGGCTTCGCGCTCTATGTCGCCACCCCTGAGCAGACGGTCTGGATCGGGCGGTTCTTCTTCATTTGGACATCGGTGTTCAACCTGTTCGTGGTCTCGATCTTCTGGGCGATGGTGGTCGACATCTTCACCTCCGAACAGGGCAAGCGGCTGTTCGGCTTCATCGCCGCGGGAGCGACGCTCGGCGCAATCGTCGGCTCGGCAGTGACGGCGTCGTTTGCGAGCGCGGTCTCGCCGCCCTTTCTGCTGCTCGGCGCCGCGCTGCTGCTCGAAGTCTCGATCTGGTGCGTGCGGCGGCTGTCGCGGCTTTCCACGACGCTGAGCGAACATCCGCACCCGGAGCGCGACGAGCAGCCGATCGGCGGCCGCGTGCTCGCCGGCATCTTCAAGACGCTGCGCTCGCCCTATCTGCTCAACACCGCGCTCTTCCTACTGCTCTACGCGGTCACGTCCACGCTGCTCTACTTCGACCAGGCGAGCGTCGTGTCGCGCAGCTTCTCCGATCGCGGCGCGCAGACCGCGTTTTTTGCGACCATCGACCTGATCGTGAACGTGCTCACGCTCGTGATCCAGCTCTTCTTCACCGGCCGGCTCGTGCGCTGGCTCGGCGTCGGAATGGCGCTCGCGCTCCTGCCGGCACTGAGCGTGTTCGGCTTCGGGGTGCTGGCGGTGCTGCCTACCTTGACCGCGATCGTCGTCTTCCAGGTGATCCGGCGCGCCGGGAATTTCGCGCTGACACGGCCGACACGCGAAGTGTTGTTTACCGTCGTTCCGCGCGAGGACCGCTACAAGGCGAAGAGCTTCATCGACACCGCGGTCTACCGCTCGGGCGATCAGGTCGGCGCGTGGTCCTATGCGCTCATCGGCATGATCGGCTGGGGCGTCACGCAGGCCGCCGTTATCGCGGCGGTGCTCTCGGCAATGTGGTTCGCCAATAGTCTCTGGCTCGGGCGGCGCCAGGTCGAACTTGCGGCGCATCAGGTGGAGCGCGAAGCCGAAGACGAGGGCATCAAGCGCCCCGCGCTCGCGTGAGTGATATACTGCGCTGATGCCGCAGAGGGAATCGCAGGACGACGTGTTCGCGCTGATGCGCGATCCCGCGACGCATGGCGGCGAGGCCGTACGCCAGATCGACACGCACGCGGCCGCGGTCTTTCTCAGCGGTCGGTGCGCCTACAAGATCAAGCGCGCGGTCAAGTTCCCGTTTCTCGATTATTCCACGTTGGAGAAGCGCAAGGCCGCCTGCGACGCCGAGATGGAAGTCAACCGGCCATTCGCGCCGGCGATTTATCGGCGCGTCGTCGCGATCACGCGCGAGCCTGACGGCAAGCTCGCGCTCGACGGACGCGGCAGCCCGGTGGAGTGGGCGGTGGAAATGCGCCGCTTCGACGAGGACGCGACGCTCGACCGTCTCGCCGAGCGCCACGGCATCGATGGTGCGCTCGCCGACACACTCGCGCGCGTGGTCGCAATCGCGCATGCGTCCGCTCCGGTCGTCGCGGCGCAGCCCTGGCTCGACGCGCTCGCGCGCTTCATCGACCAGAACGATGCGGCATTCCGCGAGACGCCGCGTCTTTTTTCGCGGGCGACGGCCGCAATCCTCTGGCAGCAAAGCCACGCGGCGCTCGGCCGCCTGACACCGCTCTTGCTGAAGCGCGGTGAGCTTGGGCTCGTGCGCCGCGGACACGGCGATCTGCACCTCGGCAACATCGCGCTGATCGACGGCGCGCCCGTCCCGTTCGACGCGATCGAGTTCGATCCGCTGATCGCGGCCGGCGACGTGCTCTATGATCTCGCGTTCCTGCTGATGGATCTGGTCGAGCGCAGCCTCACCGAGGCGGCGAATGTCGTGCTCAACCGTTATCTCGCCGAGACGCGCCGCGCCGACGATCTCGACGCACTCGGCGCGCTGCCGCTGTTTCTGTCGCTGCGCGCCGCGATCCGCGCCAAGGTGACGGCCGCGCGGCTGGACACTGCCGGTGCTGGCGACAAGGCTGCGACCGCAAAGGCCGCGACGACCTATTTCCGCCTCGCCTGCGACCTGATCGCGCCACCGCCTCCAACGCTGGTCGCAGTCGGCGGCCTATCGGGCACCGGCAAGTCGGTGCTCGCGCGCGCGCTCGCGGCCGGGCTTCCGCCCTCGCCCGGCGCCGTTGTGCTGCGCTCGGACGCGGAGCGCAAGGCGCTGTTCGGCGCCGCCGAGACCGATCGCCTTCCGCCGGAAGCCTACAGCGCGGAATCAACCGATAAGGTCTACGCAACGCTTGCCGACAAAGCGCGCCGCATCGTCGCGGCGGGCCATTCGGCGATCGTCGATGCGGTCTACGCCGAGCCGTCCGAGCGCCGCGCAGTCGAGGCCGTCGCATCCTCGGCAGGCGTCCGCCTCTACGGGCTATTCCTGGTGGCCGATCTTTCGACGCGCCTCGCGCGCGTTGGCGCGCGCCAACACGATGCCTCCGACGCCGACGCCGCCGTTGCGCACCGACAGGAGGCCTATGCGGTCGGCGCGATGGACTGGACCGAGGTCGACGCGTCCGGCTCGCCGACCGAGACGCTGGAACATGCCCGCATTGCGCTCGCGCGCTGATGCATTCGTCGGATGGCTGTCGGATACTCCGGTCGACCATGAATCAGAGCTTCCGCCGCGCCGCCGTCGGCATTCCGGGCTTCTGCGCGTTCCTCAATCTCTATGGGCCGCAGTCGCTGCTGCCGACGCTCGCGCGCGAATTCGAGACGACGCCCGCTCAGATCAGCCTTGCGATGACGGCGACGACGCTCGCGATCGCGATCTCGGCGCCGTTCGCGGGCGCGATCGCCGACGTGCTGGGCAGGAAGCGCGTCATCGTGGCGGCGATGCTGGTCGCGACCTTCCCGCTCGTCATGATCGCGCTCGCGCCGAGCCTGCACCTGCTGATCTTCTGGCGCTTCATGCTGGGGCTCGCACTGCCGCCGATCTTCACCGTGGTGGTCGCCTATATCGGCGAGGAATGGCCGGCCTCGCAGGCGACCGGCGTCACCGGCATCTACATGGCGGCGACGAGCATCGGCGGATTCTCGGGCCGCCTCCTTGCCGGCCTGCTCAACGACACGGTCGGCTGGCGCGCCGGATTTCTCGCGATGGCGGCGCTGACCTTTGCATGCGGCCTCGCAGTCGCCGTGATCCTGCCGCGCGAGCGCAATTTCACCCGCTCGGAGGGGATCGCGGCCTCCGGCCGGCAGATGCTCGCCCACCTGCGCAACGGCCAGTTGCTCGCCACCTACGCGGTCGGCTTCGGCACACTGTTCAATTTCGTCGCGCTGTTCACCTACATCAACTTCGTGCTGGCGGCGCCGCCTTACAATCTCTCCGCCTCGCTCCTCGGCGCGGTCTTCGTCACCTATCTGGTCGGCGCGTTCGCGGTGTTGTGGCTCGGACCCGCCATCGTGCGGTTCGGGCGGCGTCCGCTGGTCATCGGAGCGATCATGATCTGGATGTGCGGAGCGCTACTCACGCTCGTTCCGACCCTTCCGGCGATCATCGCCGGCCTGGCGATCGCAGCGAGCGGCGGCTTCATCGTGCAGGCGACCGCGACCGCCTATGTGGCGCTGACGGCGGAGACCGGCCGCACCTCGGCGATCGGGTTCTACGCGACCGCCTATTACATCGGCGGCAGCATCGGCGCGACGCTGCCGGGACTGACCTGGAGCGTCGGCGGCTGGCCCGCCTGCGTCGCGATGGTCGTGACCATGCTGGCGGCGATGATCGTGCTGATCCTGCTCGGCTGGCGGCGTTAGAATCCCGCGGCGCGAGTCAACGCGACTGCGGTGAGGCCGAGCGCGACCGCGGCGAATTCGTTGCGCCTCAGCAGCAGCATCGCGGCGAATGTCACGCCAATGCCGACCAGTCCCGGCGCGCCCGCCTTGGCGACGATCGGCACGATGGTCGCGACCACGATCGCGCCGGGCAGCGTCTCGAGGATGCGGCGTACGCGTGCCGTCATCGGGACGTGCCCCATCAGCCAGTAGCCGCTGACGCGCGTCAGATAGGTCGCGAGCGTCATCGCGATGATCGCCGCAATCGGCCCGGAGATGAGATCAGTTGTCATCGATGAAGCCTCCCGCGATGCTGCCGACGACCGCGCCGATGACGATGAACCACCAGCCGGGCAGGAGCCACGACGCGACCAGCGCCACGATGCCCGCGACCGCCCAGCCGATCGCGCGGCGCGGCCCGCGCCAGAGTTGCACCAGCATCGCCATGAAGAAGATCGGCAGCATCAGGTCGAACCCCAGCCGCGCCGGGTCCGCCAGAACCGCGCCGAGCAGATAGCCCGGGATGACGGTGACCACCCACAGCGCCCAGAGCGCTAAGCCCGCGCCGAGATAGATCGAGGCGTCCGTGCCGCCGCTCGCATGGTAGCGGATGCCGACGATCCAGGTCGCGTCGGTGGTCAGCAGCAACGCCGGATAGACCTGCCAGGCCGGCAGCGGATCGAGCCAGGGCCGCAGCGACGCTGTCATCAGCACGAAGCGCGCGTTGACGACCATCGTCACCACGGCGATCGAGACGATCGTTCCGAACGAGAGCGGCGCGGACCAGATCTCCATCGCGACGAGTTGCGCTGCGCCCGCGAATACGATCGCGTTCATCAGCACTGTGTCGAACAGGGTCAGGCCCTTCTGCGCCGCGATGGTGCCGAAGGCGGCCGAAAATACGACCACGCCCGGCAGCAGCGGCACCGACAGGCGCGCACCCTCAAGCAGGCCGGGCCACGACCAATGAGGCGCCTTCGCGCGCGGTTGTGCAGGGGTTGTCATGGGAGCGGCCGAACCAAGCGAGCACTAGCAAAGCGCCCCAAGATCGGCAATGTTCCGCCTCCGGATCGGGGAGGAATGTTCATGCCTGCGACGTTGACCAAGCAACAAATGGAATTCCTGCAATCGATCGATACGCCGACGGTGTGCAATATCGTCGAAATGGTCGCGCCGGAGCGACGCGGGCACGGCTACACCGTGCGGCATCTGTTCTGCCCGTTCCCCGACCTGCCGCCGATCGTCGGCTTCGCCAAGACCGTCACCGCCAAGGCAAAAGACGAGGTCGCGCTCGGCGACTACATGGGCAAGCGTCTCGACTATCTCGACTACATCGCATCCGCGCCGACGCCCAGCATCGCCGTCATCGAGGACCTCGATGACGAGGTCGGTTACGGCGCGTTCTGGGGCGAGGTGCAGTCCAACATCCACAAGGCGCTCGGCTGCCTCGGCGTCGTCACCAACGGCTCGATCCGCGACATCCCGATGATCGCGCCCGGATTCCAGATGCTCGCCGGCTCGCTCGCGCCCTCGCACGCCTACACGCATGTGGAGGAGTTCGGCGTTCCCGTGACGGTACACGGCATGAAGGTGGTGAGCGGCGATCTCATCCACGCCGACCAGCACGGCGCCATCGTGGTGCCGCTGGATATCGTCGACAGACTGCCGGCCGCGCTCGCCGACATCAATGCGCGCGAGGCCCGCATCATCAAAGCCGCGAAAGAAGTCGGAACGGTTGAAGCCATCAAGGCCGCGCTGAAAGGATAGATCATGTTGGCACTGCGACCCAGTTGCGAATGCTGCGACCGCGATCTTCCGCCGGATTCGCGCGACGCCGTGATCTGCTCGTTCGAATGCACGTTTTGCAAAAGTTGCGCCGAGGGCGTGCTCAAGGGGCGCTGCCCGAACTGCGGCGGCGAGTTCGTGCGCCGCCCGATCCGGCCGGCCGAGAAGCTCGCGAAATTTCCGGCCTCGACCGAGCGCAAGGTCAAGCCGCAAGGGTGCGCGGCGGCTTGAAGCGTCGACTTATAAACGCGCAGGAATGTCCGCTTCCGGCGGGTCAAGCAGGCGCGGCCCGACGCTTGACGGCGGCGATTGACCTTTGTGTCACCTTTTTTTAGAACCATTGACGCTCGCGCCGTTCCAGTCGGCCGCGCCCCTCGGGGATCACTATTTGAGCCTTCCGGAAAGCAAAGCGCCGCCGACAGCGACAGCCGCTGTGCCCGATGTCACCGCCGCGCTGGCGCGCTTCATCGTCCGGACGCGCTATGAGGACATCCCAAAGAAGACCCGGAAGGATGCGCGGCGGGCGCTCGTCAATTCGATGGCGGCGACGCTCGGCGGCTGCCGTAACGACGTCATCGTCCGGCTGACGAATTCGCTTCTTCCCTTCGCCGGGACGGGGCCGTCGCCGCTTATCGGCCATGACCGCAAAATGGATGCGCCGAATGCGGCCTTCGTCAACGGTGCATCGGCGGGCGTGCTGGATTTTTGCGACACGCATTTTCCGACCGTGATGCATCCGTCGGCGACGGTGGTCGGCGCGCTCTACGCTTTTTCGGGTTTACACAAATTATCAGGCAGGGATTTCCTGTATGCTTTCATTCTCGGCTTCGAGGCACAGGCGCGGGTCGGCAGTTCGGTGACGCCGCATCACTATGCCCACGGCTACCACATCACATCGAGCTGCGGCGTTTTCGGCTCGGCCACAGCCGTCGGCAAATTGCTCGGGCAGGACGAGCGGCGCATGATCTGGACGATTGGGAACGCTTCGACGCAATCGGCCGGCATGGTAAAAGCTTGCGGCTTCATGTCGAAAAGCATTGGCGTCGGCAACGCCGCGAAGAACGGTCTGCTCGCCGCCTATTATGCGGAGCAGGATATCGGTGCACCGCAGCAAAGTCTCGAAGGCAAATTTGGTTATTGTGGCGTGATGGCGCCGGAACCGAAATACGGCGCGATTATCGAAAACCTTGGCGAGACCTGGGAGTTCGATCGCGATGCGTTCAAGGCCTATCCGGCCGGCATCGTCATCCATCCGGTGATCGACGCCTGTCTCGAACTGCGCGGCCGTAACATTACGGCGGACCGTATCGCGCAAGTGCATATCCGCGGCAATCCGCTCATGGGCAATCTGACGAGCCGGCCGGTGGTCGAGACCGAGCGCGAGGCGGTGGTCAGTGTTCAGCACAGCGTTGCGGTCGCGTTCATCGACGGCCGCGTCGGCGTACAGCAATATTGGACCGACCGCGTCGCCGATCCGAAGGTGATTGCGCTGCGCGACAAGGTGACGTTCCAGCCCGATCCTTCGCTGCCGGTCGGCCCGATCCGGATGACGTTGCGCACGACCGACGGCGTGTTGCATGAAGCGAAGGTCGACCATTGGCGCGGTAGCCTGGAGCGGCCTCTTTCGGACGACGATCTCGAAAAGAAGCTCGCGGAGCTTGCAGCGATCGGTGCGCCGCATTGCGACACCCAACGTCTAGCCGACATGCTTTGGCGAATCGAAGACATTGGCGACGTAAAAGAGATCGTCGCGGCGACTACGCCTTCGGGTAAGGCCTGATTGAAGTGGCAGAAGCCGCAATGGCAGCCTGGGACGAAAGCAAGAAGTGATGCTCCATGCGCGGCGAGGCTTTTTGTCGGCCCTGACAACGGCGGTCTTACTGGCGCGCACATCCGAGGGCGCGAACGCCCAGGCTTGGCCTTCGAAACCGATCCGTCTCGTCGTACCAGTCGCGCCGGGAGGGGCGACCGACGTAACCGCAAGGCTCCTCAGGGAGCCGCTCTCGAAGGCACTCGGCGTACCGATCATTGTGGAAAACAAGGCAGGCGGCGCCGGCGTGATAGCGACCGAGTGGGTCGTCCACAGCCCTCCGGATGGTTACACCTTCGCGACCGTGTACACGTCGCACGCCGGCAATCCCGCGCTGCTGGAATCGTTGCCCTACGATTCCATCAAGGACATCACGCCGGTGGCGTTTGTCTGGCGCGCTTATCTTGCCTTCTCGGTCAACAAGGACGTGCCGATCAACAACTTTGCTGAATTGGTTGCTAGGGCGAAGGAACAGCCAGGCAAGCTCTCCTACGCGACCGGCGGCGTCGGTCAAGCTAGTCACTTCGCGGGCGCGCGGCTTGAGCAGATGGCGGGCATCAAGCTTACGCACGTGCCCTACCGCGGTGCGGGTCCGGCGCTGCTCGACGTTTTGGGCGGCCATGTGCCGATCCTCGTCAGCAACATTTCGGTCGCGGCGCCGGAGGCCGCAACCGGCAGGCTGCGGCCGCTTGCCGTCACGTCACCGGAGCGCTCACCGATCTTCCCGGACGTACCGACAGTCGCCGAATCCGGCTTTCCGGGCTATCAGATCAGCGAATGGTTCGGCGTCATCGGCCCGGCGGGCCTGCCGGATGACATCGTCAACCGCATGAACAAGGCAATCAACGATGCGGCGCGCGCGCCAGAGGTCGTCGAAAAGTTCAATGCGATGGGCCTTGTCGCCACGCTGACGACGCCGGCCGGTTTCAAGGACATCCTTGCCGAAGAGACGGAGGCGACAACCGACATCTTCCGCAAGGGCAACATCAAGTTGCAGTGAGGATTCTGTCGACACATGCGGACCGCCGCACGAAATGTCCGTTCTTTGGGAAGAGCAGACGCCGTGTTTTATGAGTTCACCCCTGGTCCGGCACTCGGATGCCATTGCGGCCGATACCCGGCGCGCAGAATCGCAACGATGCTGGGTGGGGTGAGAACGTTCATTGCTGTTTGGCGCGGGCGCAATTTCTTTTCTGAGTATCCGCTTTCGCTCCAGCGCAGCAGACGTGAGCCGCGGATCGCATAAGCAACATTGGGCACGCTTTTCAAAGTGACGAAGGTGCCATCCGGCAAATCATCGATCGGCGTCTCCTGCGTCCGTTTTGCGCGGCCATGAAGCCGCTCAGCCTGAAGCACCAGGTCCATGTCGGGCGCATGAGGAATTTCACCGGCCGTCGCATGCGCCCATTTTGCGGCAAATGCCTTTGCGTCCGCGCGCCGGCATTCGAAGCATGGGCGGTGGCCGGCGCCGAGCGCCGTCACTTCATCGAGGAAGAACAGTTCGGTGTAGCCGTGTCCCCACACGGCACGATGACGCTGCTTGAATTGCAGCACGCAGCAGATCCATTGGCGCGAGGCCCAGCGGCGCCGTCCCAAAGTCTGATCGTCGCGATGAAAGCGCCCGCCGCGATTGCCGAAGAACAATCCACGCGCGGACGTCGCGATCAAAACGCCGAACGGATCGACGCGGTTCTGCAGCACCATCGCGCCGCTCATCGCTTCTTGCGCGGCGGCTCGCGATGCTCTGGCTGGGTGACGGCGGGGGCATCGGAAGCCGGGAAACTCTCCTCCAGCCCCTCTTCGAGCTCCTGCTCGTCCTTCGCCTTCTTGTCGGACTTCTTGCTCATCCGCGCCTCCATTGTCCTGTCAAATGAGAGGGAAGCGCGTTTGCGTCAATCTTGATGACGCGGTTTCGGAGCCGGCGGCTCCTTGCCGACCGGCTGGGTGCTGGCGGGCGGATCGGAGGCCGGGAAGCTGTCGTCGAGCTCGTCGCCGAGCAGCTTCTCTTGGCGGTTCTCGTGTTCGTCCTTCGGACGGCTGCGCGGCCCGTCGGCGTCGCCGCCGCGCTTGGTCTGTGCCTTGTCCATGTCCGTCTCCTGCGCCCGCAAATTAGGTTCAGGAAGCAGAACACGTTCTCGCCGCAAAAGTTCCCTTCCGCCGCTTCAGCGGCTGTCGAGATACGACACCGGCGTGAACTCGAGCGGCGGCTCGGGATCGTCCGACTGCAGCACGAAGCCAGAGGCGCGCGCGGCGGAGACCTTCACGGGTCGCTCGACGCTCGCGATGTAGGGCTTCTGCGCCGCGTCGAGGTCGTAGACGTCGTTGCGGAAGTTGATCGTGCCGTCGGGGTTGGCCCAGCCGGTAAGATAGATCCACGCGACCGGAATGCCGTGCGCGAGGCGGACCGTGGTGCGCTTCTGCGTCGCGATCTCGGCGTCGATCTCGCGCCGGCCCCAGCCGGGGTTGTCCTTCAGGATCCACGCCGCAAGGTCGCGCACATCCTGCACGCGCGTGCAGCCCGACGACTGGAAGCGATAGTCGGCGCTGAACAGATTGCGATGGTTGGTGTCGTGCATGTAGACCGAATACGGGTTCGGCATGTCGATGCGCACATTGCCGAGCGCATTGCTGTCGCCGGAATCCTGCCGGATGGTGAAGCTCGGCGTGCGGTCGGATTTCCAGTCGATCGTGCGCGGGTCGATCTCGTTACCCTGCGCGTCGAGCAGTTTCATGTTCATGCGCGAAGCGTAATTCGGATCTTTCCGCATCTTCGGCACGATGTCCTTCTTCACGATGGACAGAGGCACGGTCCAGGTCGGGTTGAGGTTTACCGCGGTGATCTGGGTCGTGAGCGTCGGCGAGGGCCGCTCGGTCTTGCCCACCACCGTGACGTAACGCCGCGCGATGCGGCCGTTCTCGACCGCTTCGGCGACCGCCGCCGGGATGTTCACCACCACGTAGCGCTGGCCGAAGGTGAAGCCCATGCCCTGCAGGCGATCGAGCGAGGCCGCGAGCTGCTTGAGCCGCTGGCCGACCGGCACGTTGAGCGCCTCGACCGTCTGCGGGCCGACGACGCCGGTCTCCGGCAGGCCGTGGCGCGCCTGGAAGCGCTTCACGGCCTCGGTGAGCATCTGGTCGTAGGCATCGCCGTCCGCGAGTTCGGCCGGCAGGTCGTCGGTGATCGCGATGCGCGCCCGCAGCTTTGCGACGTCGGAGCCCTTTTCGCCGGGCGCGAGATTGACCTTGGCAACCGCCGGCCAGCCGCCGCGCACTTCAATGGCCGAATAGCTCAGCAGCGCGCCGTTAATGCGGTCATAGGTGTGCTCGTCGAAGGTCGGCTCGGCGGAAGTCCAGAAGCTCGCGACCGGGCGCGAGACGGGCTTTACGGCGGCGGTCTTCGTGGGGGCCGGCGCGGGGCGCTGGGCCCATGCGGGCGAGAGCGTCACCAGCCCGAGGGCTGTGGCGTAGCACATCATGCGCATCATCGGCGCCTTCCCAGATCGCTCCACCCGGCCGCAACTATGACGGCAGGCAAGGCGAAACCATGGCGGCGCGGATTGCCGCGCCCCCTCCAGGCAATAAGTCGCATGAATTGGGTAAAGGGTTCATTGGCTTGGGTTCTTTTTGAATTGTTCTCTCTCCCCAAGCTCGGTGCGCTCCCCTCCCCCTTGCGGGGAGGGGTTGGGGGGTGGGGGTCAAGCGATCCCGCGCTAACAGCGCGACTGTCGTGACTTCGCCCCTCGGGTGGACGAGGTGGGGCGAACGTAACTGCGGTTTTAAGAGTGGGGATAACTTATTTCGCGGCAAGCGTAGCCCGGATGAGCGAAGCGACATCCGGGACCATTTGATCTGCGGCGCGATCGCCCCCGCATTTCGCTTCGCTCCATGCGGGCTATGAAGCCGCCTCCCCTCCTCCTTAAACTTCCGTAATCCCTGAACGCGCCGCCGCGCGACGCGCACCAATCAATGTACGCGCATTCACATGCGTGACCGCAGCGGAGCAAACCGATGCGGCGCTCGCGCGGCGATGCGGATCAATTGGGAGACGACGATCATGAAACGCGCAGCCCTCACGGCTCTTCTGTTCTTCGGCGCGGTCATCGCCGCACATGCCGACAACGACGTCTATAACGACACCACCGGCCGCGGACGCGGCGATGATCTCTTACACGTCGATACGGCGATCTGCGATGCGCAATACGGCGCGCCGCAGAACGGCATCGTGACCAGCGCGACCTACAAGGGCTGCATGCTGCGCCGCGGCTGGCGCTTTCAGGAGACGCAGCTCGACCCCAACAACATGGTCTGCTCCGCAAGGGTACTGCGCTTCGAGGACACCGACGTGGCGCTCAATCACCATCCGCTCGCGCGGCTGACCCTGCGGATCAAGCCGCCGCGCGGCGCGGCTTACGACACGACGGTCGAGAAGGAGGTATCGTGGCATCATCCGCCGCGCCAGGGCGATACGCTGCGCGTGCGTTGCAACCCGGCCGACCCGAGCGACGTGCATCCGGTGGATTAGCAGATCTCCGATCCCTCCCCCGCAAGGGGAAGGGATCGGAGCGAGCAGACTGATTTCGGACTGCGGGATCTAGTAGGCGCTATGCGGGACTGGGCGTCCGATGACCGCGCCGGGCGTCCGCGGTTGGGCCCGGAAGTTATGCTTGAGCTCGAGGCCGGTCACGCGGCCGTTGCTGACCGTCGGGAGATAATAGCATTGCATCTGGCGGCCATGCCCGTACGTCGTCCAGGTGCCGTCACAGGTGGAAGCGTTGGCTGCGCCGGCGCCGAGCGAGACCGCCGAGGCGAGCGCGAACGTCAGCGCGGTCAGTTTCGTGAAATTGGTCATATCATTTCCCCTTTTGAGAAGGCACCGGATTGGGTCTTCTTGGGGATTTGTGTGTTTCTGTGGCGATAAAGTTCAGCCGCGCGACGATTGTTCGCGACATTGCGTGTATCGCGTGTATTGGGGCGCCCCCACCCTACCCTCCCCCGCAAGCGGGGAGGGAAAAGAAAGCAAGCTCTCGCTAAGCCTTCTTCGCCTGGTGCTTGTCGATCGCCGCCTGCACGGCGCTCTTCATCTGCGCGCCGGCGGTCGCGTATTTGCCCTTCGCGTCGTCGTAGCTGGCCTCGCGCAGTGCGTTGGCGTTGCGCTGGAAGTGCGGATGGACGTAGCGCGCCATGAGCTCGTAGGAGCGCTTGGTCGCCGGCCAGTCCGCCCAGTTGTGCGCGAGCAGCAGGATGCCGCCGAGGCCGCCGTTCGAGCCCGTCCACAAGCGCTCGAAATGGCGGATGCAATCCTCCGGCGTGCCGATGCAGGCAATGCCGCTCGACGTGAGATAGTCGGCCGGGTCGCCGGTGACATCCGGCGGGATGATCGGGAAGGTCGCGACCTCGGCGAAGTAGCGCTTGAAATCGTCCAAGCCGAATTTCACATCTTGCCGCGCCTGCTCGCGCGTCTCGGCCACATGCGCGAACGTCACGATGCGCCATTTGCGGCGGTCCGCCGTCTTGCCGTTGGCCTTGGCGCTCTCCTCGTAGACGCCCCAGTTGCTGGCATGGGCCTTCAGCGCGTCGTCGGACGTGCCGCCGAGCGAGACCATGCCGATGCCGTGCTTGCCGGCCTGCAACGCGCCGGTCGGCGAGCGCGCCGAGGCGACCGCCATTTCCATCATCGGCTGCGAGAAGCTCTTGAGCTGGAGGCGCGCCTCGCGCAGGTCGAACCAGTCGGTCTTCTTGGTCACCGTGCGGCCGGCCATCAGCTCCATGATGACGTCGAGCGACTCGTCGAGCTTGCGGCGCTGGTCCGCGGCCGCGAGCCCCATCTTGTCGGCGTCGTAGACCAGCGAGCCCGGGCCGACGCCGAACATGGCGCGGCCGCGCGTCTGGTAGTCGAGTTGCTGCATGCGGCCCGCGAGCGTGAACGGATTGTGGTAGGGCAGCGAGACGACGCCGGTGCCGAGCCGGATGTGGCGCGTACGCTCGGCGGCGCCCGCGATGAACATCTCCGGGCAGTTGATGATCTCGTAGCCGCCCGAGTGGTGCTCGCCGATCCAGGCCTCGTGATAATTGAGTTTGTCGAGGTGGACCAGCAGGTCCATGTCGCGCTCGAGCGCGAGCAGCGGATTTTCGGCGAGCGGATGAAACGGCGCGAGGAAGATGCCGGTCTTCACATAGCGGTCGTTGGTATCGGTCATGAGCGCCCCGAGGCTCGTGCAATGCGGCGCCAGCGTAGCCCGGATGGAGGCAAGCGCAATCCGGGATTCTTCTCTCCCGACGCGGCCCTTACAACGGCAGCCGCGTGTCTAATGGGGTCCCGGGGTCGAACTCGCTCGCATAGGCGCGGCGATGCAATTCGGCCGGCGAAGCACCCGCCGCGCGGGTGGCGACCATCCGCTGCGGATCGACCTGCACGCCGATCGGATTCTTCGCGAAGTCCGGCGAGGCGCGCATCCATTCCTTCGACTGCGCCCAGTCGCCGAAATTGTCGCACTGAAGCTCGACGCTGTTGCCGTCTGGATCGACGTAATAGAACGACGTGGCCAAACCATGATCGAGCGACATGTGCGGCAGGATGCCGAGACCTTTCAGCCGCGTGAAGTTCGCCAGCAGCGCGTCCATCGAGTCATACTCGAACGCGACGTGATGCATGCCGGCGTGCGTGAGCTTGTCGGGATCGTCTTTCATCGCCGGAGTCGAGAGCAGCGCGATGCGGTGATTGGCGCCGTCGTTCGACAGCCATGCGCCGACCGGAAACTGGAAGGTCGGCGTCGTGCCGACGACCGTGCCGTACCAGTCGATCATCTCCTGCAGGCGCGGCGTCTTGAGATTGATGTGATGCAGCACCGGGGTTGCGATCTCGCTCATTACTTTTCTCCTCGGCATTCCACAGCAACGTAGCCCGGATGAGCGAAGCGACATCCGGGATCGTTCTGCCGCTACGCTTCTCCCACCCTACCCTCCCCCGCAAGCGGGGGAGGGATTAAGAGACGATGAGCACATGCAGCCTGCGCGGGCCGTGCGCGCCCAGGATCAGGATCTGCGCGATGTCGGCGGAGCGCGAGGGGCCGGTAATCAGGTTGATGGCGCGCGGCAGCGCGTCGACGCCGAAGCTCTCGCGCACACGATCCCACACGCTCTCATAATCGCCCGCCACGTCCTTTGCGTCGACCACCACGATGTGGGTGTCGGGCAGGAAATTGAGCGTGGTCGGGTTGTCGTGGCCGGACGCCATCACCAGCGTGCCGGTCTCGGCAACGCCCGCGAAGGCGTGTGAGATCGAGACGAGTTGATGGCCGTCGGATGGCCCGACCGTCACCTCCAGTGTGCCGGTCTTATCCCACGGCAGCGCGGCGAGACGCGGGTCCTCGCCGCGGCGGATCTGCATCGGGAGATTATGCTGGCGCAGCAATGCCGCGACAGCGGCGGGAACGTCAGCGGCGTCGGCCAGGATCGCGGCGGTCCCGTTCGCGGCCTCGACCATTTTGGCAAACAGCACGACGCGCTC
This sequence comes from Hyphomicrobiales bacterium, assembly GCA_003140315.1. Lineage (GTDB taxonomy): Bacteria > Pseudomonadota > Alphaproteobacteria > Rhizobiales > Xanthobacteraceae > PALSA-894. The sequence continues at coordinate 262 of PLJS01000236.1, read as the reverse complement.
GGCCGGCGGCAATTGCCCGCGCGCCGGAATGACGCCGCGCGGATGGCTCGCGAGCCGCTCGGCGACCGCGGCGCGCCGCGCGGGCTCGGCGCCGGTGACGCCGAGAGACTGACGGATCGAGGCGAACAGGGTGTCGCGGGCGGTCATCGACCCCTCCCCGTCATCCTGAGCGACCGTCATGGATGTCAAGCGGTCTGCCATGGGGTTTTGTCTCTGAGGATTGCGTTGAGGATTGTTGCGAGCTTTCGCATGCATGCGACGA
>PLJS01000120.1 GCA_003140315.1 Hyphomicrobiales bacterium | reverse complement strand
GTCGGCGCCGCCGCGCAGGCGATTCGCTCCGGCGACATCGATTTCGCGATCGCCGGTGGCGTTGAGTCGATGACGCGTGCGCCCTTCGTGCAAGGCAAGGCGATGGAGGCGTTTTCGCGCGCGGCGGAGATTTACGACACCACGATCGGCTGGCGCTTCATCAATTCGCTGATGAAAAAGCAATATGGCGTCGACGCCATGCCGGAGACGGGCGAGAATGTCGCGGAGGAATTCCAGGTCACGCGCGCCGACCAGGACAAATTCGCGTGGCGCTCGCAGCAGCGCGCCGGCAAGGCGATCGCCGCCGGATATTTCGCCGAAGAGATCGTGCCGGTCGAGATTTCCGGCAAAGTCCCGATGACGGTCGACAAGGACGAGCACCCGCGTCCCGAGACGACGCTTGAAGCCTTAAGCAAGCTCAAGACGCCGTTCCGTGACCCCGGCACAGTGACGGCCGGCAATGCGTCGGGCGTCAACGACGGCGCGGCCGCCATGATCATCGCGTCCGAGGCGGCGGTGAAAGCGCACGGGCTGACGCCCCGCGCCCGCATCACCGGCATGGCGTCGGCCGGCGTGCCGCCGCGCATCATGGGTATCGGGCCGGTTCCGTCGACGCGCAAACTGATGGAGCGGCTGGGCCTAAAGATTGGCGATTTCGACGTGATCGAGCTGAACGAGGCCTTCGCCTCGCAGGGCCTCGCCGTCATGCGCCAACTCGGCCTGCCCGACGACGCCGAGCACGTGAACCCGAACGGCGGCGCTATTGCGCTGGGCCATCCGCTCGGCATGTCGGGCGCGCGCCTTGCACTGACCGCCGCGCATCAACTCAGCAAGATCGGCGGCAGCAGAGCGCTCGCCACGATGTGCGTCGGCGTCGGCCAGGGCGTGTCGCTGGCGATGGAGAGAGTGTGACGCGGATGCCCATGTCACCCGGCTATATCCCGTTCCATCCCAACCCCTCGAAGCCGAGCTTCACGCCGCCGGCCGGCGCGGTCGATGCGCACTGCCATGTGTTCGGGCCTGAAGCCGTGTTTCCGTTCGCACCGAAGCGCAAATACACGCCCTGCGACGCGCCGAAGAAAAAACTGTTCGCGCTGCGCGACTTCCTCGGCTTCGACAAGAACGTGATCGTGCAGGCGACCTGCCACGACACCGACAACCGCGCGCTGGTCGATGCGCTCAAGAGCTCGAACGGCAAGGCGAAGGGCGTCGCCTTCGTCGGCGAAGACATCACCGACGCGGAGTTGAAGGCGTTGCATGACGCCGGCGTGCGCGGCGTGCGTTTCAACTTCATCAAGCGGCTGGTCGATTCAACCCCGAAGGAGGTGATGCTCAGGATCGCTGAGGGCATCGCCGCGCTCGGCTGGCACATCGTGATCTATTTCGAGCATGCGGACCTTGAAGAAATGGGCCCGTTCCTCAAATCGCTGCCGACCACGCTCGTGTTCGACCACATGGCCTGCCCGAACGTGCGCGAAGGCGTCGAGGGCAAGCACTTCCAGAACTGGCTCAAGGCGCTCGACGCCAACAAGACCTGGGTCACCAAAGTCACGTGCCCCGAGCGCTTCACGCTCGCGGGGCCGCCTTACGACGACGTGGTGCCGTTCGCGCGCATCATCACGGAGCGCTTTCCCGACCGCGTGTTGTGGGGCACCGACTGGCCGCATCCCAACATGAAGAGCGAAGCACCCGACGACGGCGTGCTCACCGACATGATTCCGAAGATCGCGCCGACCGCCGCGCTGCAACGCGCGTTGCTGGTCGACAATCCGATGCGGCTTTATTGGAGCTAGCCAACGCACGGGAACGGCTGGCCCGTTTGCCAAGCAACGCCTCCCCGCGTATGTGAAGCGCCAAATCCGGGCGTCGACAGCGATGGAACGCCCTCAGGGAGAAACGCCGATGGCGAAGGCGAAACCAGCGGAAAACGAATACGAGGACATCCCCGGCACGTTCGTGTTCAACGCGGAACGGTCGCGCGAAGGCTATGGCATCAACATGTTCTGCATGTCGCTGATGAAGGACGAGAACCGCAAGGCCTTCAAGGCAGACGAAGCCGGATATTTGAAGAAATTCACGCTGACCCCCGACCAGACCGACGCCATCCTCAAGCGCGACTACAACCGCATGCTCGAGCTCGGCGGCAATATCTATTTCACCGCCAAGCTCGGAGCGACCGACGGGCACTCGTTCCGTCACTTGGCTGCCGTGATGACCGGTTCCACGCAGGAAGACTACGCCGCGATGATGCTCGCCGGCGGTCGCTCGGTGGAAGGCAACCGGTCGAAGTCGGGCAACGACGCGCCCGCCAAGAAAGCCGCTGCCAAGAAGGCCGCGCCCAAGACGAGCGCGAAGCCGGGCTCCAAGGCGAAATCCAAATCCTCAGCAAAGAAACGGAAGTAATCCCGTGGCGAAAATCATCGCAGGACTGGCGTCGTCGCACGTGCCGGCCATCGGCGCCGCGATCGATAACAAGCAGACCGAGGACCCGTACTGGAAGCGGGTGTTCTCAGGCTTCGAGAAGACCAAGGAATGGATGGCGAAGGTCAACCCGGACGTTGTGATTGGGATTTATAACGATCACGCCTCGGCGTTCTCGGTCGAAATCATCCCGACCTTCGCGCTCGGTTGCGCGGCGGAGTTTCCGCCCGCCGACGAAGGCTGGGGTCCCCGCCCGGTCCCGATCGTGAAGGGACATCCGAAACTTGCCTCCCACATCGCGACGTCGGCCATTCTGGATGGTTTCGACCTCACCATCGTCAACAAGATGGAGGTCGACCACGGCCTCACCGTGCCGCTCAATCTTGCGTTCGGCTCGCCAACAGAATGGCCCTGCCCGGTCATTCCGCTCGCCGTGAACGTCGTGCAGTATCCGCCGCCCACCGGAAAGCGCTGCTTCGATCTCGGCCGCGCGATCCGCAAGGCCGTTGCCTCGTATCCGGAAGACCTGCGCGTGGTGGTGTTCGGAACCGGCGGCATGTCGCACCAGATCTCAGGCCCGCGCGCCGGGCTCATCAACTCGAAATTCGATAAGTCCTTCCTCGATCGCCTCACCAAGGATCCGAAGGGCCTCGCCGCCATGCCGCATCTAGAATACATGCGCGAGGCCGGCGCCGAAGGCATCGAACTCGTCATGTGGCACGTGATGCGCGGCGCGCTCGACGATCATGTGAGGGAAGTCTACCGCTTCTACACTGTGCCGGCCTCGAACACGGCAGTCGGCAACATCATCCTGGAGAATGTCGGCAAGACGGGAAAGAAGCCGGCCGCCAAGAAGAAGGCCAAGACCGCGAACAAGACGGCGAAGAAGGGTTTGAGGAAAGCAGCATGAAGATCTGCGTCGCCGGGCAAGGCGCATTCGGCCAGAAGCATCTCGACGCCTTGAAGCGCATTCCCGGCGTCGAGGTCACCTCGCTGGTCGGCGGCAATCAGGACGCGACCGCGAAGGTGGCCGAGAAGTACGGCGTCAAGCACTACACCGGCGACTTGTCGGAAGGCATTCGTCGCGCCGACGCAGTCATTCTGACAACCCCGACCAAGATGCACTTTCGCCAGGGCGAGCAGGTGATGCGCGCCGGCAAGCATGTGCTGGTGGAAATCCCCGTCACCGACAGCGTGGAGGATGCCGAGAACCTGGTGAAGATCGCCAAGGAAACCGGCGTCATCGCCATGGGCGGCCATGTGCGGCGCTTCAATCCGAGCCACCAGTACGTCCACAAGAAGATCGTCAAAGGCGAGCTGAAGATCCAGCAGATGGACGTTCAGACCTACTTCTTCCGGCGGAAGAACATGAACGCCGCCGGCCAGCCGCGAAGCTGGACCGACCACCTGCTATGGCACCACGCGGCACACACGATCGACCTGTTCCAGTACCAGGCCGGCGAGACCATCTCGGATTGCTATGCGGTGCAGGGGCCGGCGCATCCGGACCTGAAGATCGCCATGGACATGGGCATCGTTTGCAAGGTGCCGTCGGGCGCGATCCTGACGCTTTCGCTGTCATTCAACAATGACGGGCCGTTGGGCAGTTTCTTCCGCTACATCTGCGACAACGGCACCTACAAGGCATTCTACGACGACCTCTCAGACGGCAAGGACAACAAGATCGACGTGTCGAAAGTCGACGTGTCGATGGACGGAATCGAGCTCGAAGACCGCGAATTCATTGCGGCGATCACAGAAAAGCGCCAGCCGAACGCGAACCTCGCAGAGCTTCTGCCCTGCATGCGCGTTCTCGGCCGCCTGGAAGGCATCGTCGATCCGAAACGCCAGGCCCACGCCTGACTTGCACGCCTGATTGCCGCATCTCATCCTAAAGTCTGATGCTACGCTGCATCGCGGGAGAACGGCGTCCTCCCGCAGTGGCCGACAGGCCGCGCCCGGCAACTGGCAAGCGCTTCCCGGTTAAAGGTGCTGCCTAATGCCGCTTTTCTGCGCTAGAAAACCGCGCTACGCAGGGGCCGAAAGAGCGGGCAAGGCCCTCTGCCGGCGCCTCGATTCGAGAAGCCAAACTCTGCCCCGCTCCAACAAATAAGACTCGTAAGCCCACCGGAGGAAATCACGATGTTACGCAGGCAATTGGTTTTGGGACTCGCGGCCGGCGCGGCCGGCGCACTCCTCACAAGTCCAGCCCTCGCTGAAGACACGATCAAGATCGGCCTGATCATTCCGATGACCGGCCAGCAGGCCTCGACCGGCAAGCAGATCGAGGCGGCCGTGAAGCTCTATCAGGCCCAGCACGGCACGACCGTCGCCGGCAAGAAGATCGAAGTCATCCTCAAGGACGACGGGGCGGTGCCGGACAACACCAAACGCATCGCGCAGGAGCTCATCGTCAACGACAAGGTGAACTTCATCGCGGGCTTTGGCATCACGCCGACCGCGCTTGCGGTCGCGCCGCTCGCCACCCAGGCGAAAATCCCGGAGATCGTGATGGCGGCGGGCACCTCCATCATCACCGAGCGCTCGCCCTATATCGCGCGCACGAGCTTCACGCTGCCCCAGTCGTCCGTCATCATGGCGGACTGGGCGCTGAAGAACGGAATCAAGAAAGTCGTGACCCTGGTGTCGGACTATGCGCCCGGCGCCGACGCCGAGAAGTCGTTCTCGGACCGCATCAAGGCCGCCGGCGGCGAGATCGTCGCGGCGATCCGCGTGCCACTCGCCAATCCGGACTTCGCGCCGTTCCTGCAGCGAGCAGCGGACGCCAAGCCCGACGCGCTGTTCGTGTTCGTTCCCTCCGGTCAGGGCGGCACCTTCGTGAAGCAGTTCGTCGAGCGCGGCCTCGACAAGGCCGGCGTGAAGCTGATCGGCCCGGGCGACGTGACCGATGACGACCTCCTGCCCACCATGGGCGACGCCATCATCGGCGCGGTGACGGCGCACATGTATTCGGCCTCGCATCCGTCCCAAATGAACAAGGACTATGTCGCGGCCTTCGAGAAGGCCAACGGATTCCGCCCCAACTTCATGTCGGTCGGCGGCTATGACGGCATGCACCTGATCTACGAGGCGCTGAAGAAGACCAATGGCGACACCGACGGCGACAAGCTGATGGCCGCCATCAAGGGCATGAAATGGGAGAGCCCGCGCGGCCCGATCTCGATCGATCCCGACACGCGCGACATCATCCAGAACATCTACATCCGCAAGGTCGAGAAGGTGAACGGCGGGCTTTACAATACGGAATTCCAGACCTTCGAAAACGTGAAGGACCCCGGCAAGGCCCCGAAGTAACGTCACCGCCTCAAGCGGTGCGCCCCTTCTCCGCTCTCTCCTCCTTACCTCTCCCCGCCTGCGGGGAGAGGGCGCCGAGCGCAGCGAGGCGGGTGAGGGGGCGGCTTCGAGCGTTCCCGGCGCTCGCCCCTCACCCGGCTCGCAGCTTAAGCTGCTCGCCACCCTCTCCCCGCTTCGCGGGGAGAGGGAAAGAGTTTGCCCCATGCTGACCATTCTGTTCGACGGTATCGCCTACGGGATGCTGCTGTTCGTGGTGGCGTGCGGGCTCGCGGTCACGCTCGGGCTGATGAACCTCGTCAACCTCGCTCACGGCGCCTTCGCCATGGCGGGCGGCTATATCACAGTCGTGCTGGTCAATCGCCTCGGCGTGCCGTTCCTCGCCTCGCTGCCGCTCGCCTTTCTGCTGACCGCAGCCATCGGCGTCGTGCTCGAGCGCACGCTCTATGTGCACGTCTACGCCAAGAGCCACCTGGAACAGGTCCTGTTCACGATCGGACTCGTGTTCATGTCGGTGGCCGCCGTCGATTACATCATGGGCTCGCAGCAGCAATTCGTCAGGCTGCCGGGCTATCTGCAGGGACAGATCAATGTCATGGGCGTCGGCATCGGCCGCTATCGCCTATTGATCATCGCGATATGCGGACTGTTGACCATTGCGCTCCAATTCGCGCTTGCCGGCACGCGGTTCGGCTCGCGGCTGCGCGCTGCCGTCGATGACGAACGCGTCGCGCGCGGGCTCGGCATCAACGTCAACGTGGTTTTCGCCGTTACATTCGCCGTGGGATCGGGGCTCGCCGGCCTCGGCGGCGCGCTTGGCGCCGAAATTCTCGGGCTCGATCCGACCTTCCCGTTGAAGTTCATGATCTACTTTCTCATCGTCGTCACCGTCGGCGGGACATCGAGCATCACCGGACCGTTCGTCGCCTCGCTGCTGCTCGGCATCGCCGACGTCGCGGGTAAATACTACGTTCCCTCGCTCGGCGCCTTCGTCATCTACACGGTCATGATCGTGGTGCTGATTTGGCGGCCGCAGGGCCTGTTCTCCCGCGCGGCCTCGCGATGATGGCGGCCGAGGAGAGCGGCGACGCGTCCCGGACGCTGGTCGCGCAGGCGAACGCCGCGCTTGCGGCACGCGCGCGCTGGAGCCCACTCGAGATCGCCTTCTGGCTCGCCGCGGCGGCGTCGATCTTCCTGTTTCCCACCAAACATCTCATCCTTACCGAAATCGCGATCCTCGGCCTGTTCGCGCTCTCGCTCGATCTCCTGCTCGGCTATGCGGGGATCGTCTCGCTCGGCCATGCGGCGTTTTTCGGCTTCGGCGCCTATGCGGCCGGCCTGCTCGCCAAATATCACGTCGTCAACGAGCCGGTGCTCGCTTTGCTTGCCTCCGGGATCGCCACGATGCTGCTCGGCTTCGTGACGAGCTTCCTGGTGCTGCGCGGCTCGGACCTGACCCGGCTGATGGTGACGCTCGGCGTCGCGCTGGTGCTGCGCGAGATCGCGAACCGCCTGGAGATCACCGGCGGCGCCGACGGCCTACAAGGCATCGTGATGGACCCGATCCTCGGCCGCTTCTCGTTCGACATCTATGGTCACGTCGCCTACGTCTACAGCCTGATCATGTTGTTCGCGCTGTTTCTCGTTGCGCGTCGCATCGTCAACTCGCCGTTCGGGCTGTCGCTACGCTCGCTCAAGGGCAATCCGCTGCGCGCGGCCGCGATCGGCATTCACGTCAACGGACGCCTGGTCGCGATCTACACCATCGCGGCCGGTTATGCCGGCATCGCCGGCGCGCTGCTGACGCAGACGACGCAATTCGCCTCGCTCTCCGTGCTCGATTTCGAGCGCTCCGCCGACGTGCTGCTCATCCTCATCATCGGCGGCACCGGCTATCTTTACGGCGGTCTGATCGGCGCGGTCCTGTTCAAGCTGATGCAGGACTGGCTAGCAAACCTCACGCCGCAATACTGGCAATTCTGGATCGGCCTGATCCTGGTCATCATCGTGCTGGTCGGACGCGACCGCATCACGCGCACGACCGATCCCATTCGCGCGCTCGTGCAACGCGCGACCGACCGGGTCTGGTCCGGCGTGCGGGGGAGCGGTTGATGGCGCTCGTCCTGCAGACCGTCGATTTGCAGAAGCGGTTCGGCGGCATCGTCGCGACAAACGACGTTTCGCTCTCGATCGAGAAAGGCGCGCGCCACGCACTGATCGGTCCGAACGGCGCCGGCAAGACGACGGTCATCAACCTGCTGACCGGCGTCTTACGCCCAACCGGAGGCCGCATCCTGCTCGAAGGGGAGGACATCACCGATCTGGAAGCACACAAGCGGGTCCATCTCGGCATCGCGCGTACGTTCCAGATCAATCAGCTATTCCCCGACCTGACGCCCTTGGAGACCATCGGGCTTGCGGTGTCCGAACGCCTCGGGATGGGCGGGCAATGGTGGCGGCTGGTCGGCAGCAAGTCTGCCGTCGTCGAGCAGGCCGTCGAGGTGCTCGACCGTTTTCATCTCGCCGACGTGATGCATGAGCGGACCGCCACGCTTCCTTATGGCAAGCAGCGCCTGGTCGAGATCGCGCTCGCCATCGCGTGTCGGCCGAACGTGCTCCTGCTGGACGAACCGGCGGCCGGCGTGCCCGAAGCCGAGCGCCACGATATCCTGGCGGCGGTCGCCGCACTCCCCAAGGACGTGACCGTGCTGCTGATCGAGCACGACATGGACCTCGTGTTCTCGTTCGCCGACCGCATTTCCGTCTTGGTGAACGGCGAATTGTTCGTCGAAGGCGCGCCCGAGGATGTTGCACGCGACCCGCGCGTGAAGGCGGTCTATCTCGGCGAGGAAGCCGATGCCTGAGCTTCTCGCCATCGACAATCTCACGGCCGGCTATGGCGAGGCGCGCGTTCTCTCGCAGGTCTCGCTGTCGGTCGCGGAAGGCCAATCACTCGCGCTGCTCGGCCGCAACGGCATGGGCAAGACCACGCTGGTCAATTCGGTGGTCGGCGTGACGCGCTATTTCGGTGGCACCATCCGGCTCGACGGGCGCGACATCACGCGCCTGCGCGCCGACCAGCGTGCTCACGCGGGCGTCGGCTGGGTGCCGCAGGAACGCAACATCTTCAAGTCGCTCACCGTCGAGGAGAACCTGACCGCGGTCGCGCGGCCGGGACAATGGACCACCGCCAAGGTGTTCGCGATGTTTCCCCGCCTCGGCGAGCGGCGGCGCAACCTCGGCAACCAGCTCTCCGGCGGCGAACAGCAGATGCTCGCGGTCGGGCGCGCGCTCATCCTCAACCCACGCATCATCCTGCTCGATGAGCCGCTCGAAGGTCTCGCGCCGATCATCGTGGACGAACTGCTCGCGGCGCTGCGCCGCATCATCCACGAGGAAGGCCTCTCGGCGATCCTGGTCGAGCAGAACGCCAAGAAGATCCTCGGCGTCACCGACCGCGCCGCCGTGCTCGAGCGCGGCCTCGTCGTGCATGAAGGGACGAGCGCCGCGCTCGCCGCCGACCGCTCGACCCTGGAAAAGTATCTCGGGGTCTCCGACAGCGGCCGGCTGAAGCGGGGACGCACCTGACGCAGCGCCGGGAGCGCGCGTTGACCGCGATATTGAGCCTGTATAGAGCATGGCTCCAACGAGAACCTGCTCGCCCAGAGCGGTGATAGAAGCGTCAAGGAGAGCGACGTGCAGAGAACCAAGGCCCCATTTCGTGCCGACCAGGTCGGCAGCTTCCTGCGTTCCGAGCCCCTGAAAGAGGCCCGCGCCAGGCGCGAGAAGGGCGAAATCACCCCGGCCCAGCTCAAGGCAGTCGAGGACACCGAGATCGAGAAACTGATCAAGAAGCAGGAAGACGTCGGCATGCAGCTTGTGACCGACGGCGAATATCGCCGCGCCTGGTGGCACTTCGACTTCCTCGAAGGCCTCGGCGGCGTGGAAGGCTATGAGGCCGCGCAGGGCATCCAGTTCGCCGGCGTGCAGACCAAGGCACGCGGCGTGAAGGTGACCGGTAAGCTCCACTTCAAGGATCATCCCTTCGTCGAGCACTTCAAATTCCTGAAGGCTCACACCAAGGTCACGCCGAAGATGACCATTCCGGCGCCGTCGGTGCTGCACTTCCGCGGCGGCCGCAAGGGCATCTCGCGGGACGTCTACCCGAACCTCGATGCGTTCTTCGACGACCTCGCCCAGACCTACAAGGATGCGGTCGCGGCCTTCTACCAGGCCGGCTGCCGCTACCTGCAGCTCGACGACACCGTGTGGGCCTATCTCTGCTCACAGAAGGAGCTCGCGCTCGCCAAGCAGCGCGGCGACGATCCCACGCGGTTGCCGGAAATCTACGCCCAGGTGATCAACGCAGCGATCAAGGACCGCCCCTCCGACATGACGATCACCACGCATGTCTGCCGCGGCAACTTCCGCTCCACCTGGATTTCCGAGGGCGGCTACGAGCCGGTCGCCGAGGTGCTGTTCGGCAAGATCGGCTACGACGGCTATTTCCTCGAATACGATACCGAGCGCGCCGGTGGCTTCGAGCCGCTGCGTTTCGTCCCCAAGGGCAGCAAGCAGATCGTGCTCGGCCTCGTTACGTCGAAATCCGGCACGCTGGAGAAGAAAGAGGACATCAAGGCGCGTATCACCGAAGCCACCAAATTCGTCGCCCTCGACCAGCTTTGCCTCTCGCCGCAGTGCGGCTTCGCCTCGACCGAGGAAGGCAATGTGCTGACCGAGGACGCCGAGTGGGCCAAGATGCGGATGATCGTGGAACTATCAAAGGAAGTGTGGGGCTGAGCCCCACTGGGAAAAGAGAGGAGTTGACCTCCGCCGCCCGCAAAACCACTATCCGGGTAATGAACTCGGCGCCCCGTGCGCCTCATGATTGGGAGAGCCCCATGGCCTATGAGACCGGAGACGAATTCACCAAGTCCGTGCTGAAGCGTTGGCAGGACATTCCGGACCCACGCCTGCGCCAGGTCATGCAGTCGGCGATCAAGCATTTGCATGCATTCACGAGCGAAGTGCAGCCGACCGGTGCCGAATGGTTCAAGGCGATCCAGTTCCTGACCGCGATCGGCCATAAATGCGACGAGAAGCGCCAGGAGTTCATCCTCGCGTCCGACGTGTTCGGCGTGAGCATGCTGATCGACGACATCAACAATCGCCGCGTGGCCGGCGCGACGCCGAGCACGGTCGAAGGTCCGTTCCACATTCCGGACGCCCCCGAGATCGCGAACGGCGCCGACATGGCCAAGGGCGCGCCCGGCATCCCGTGCTTCGTCACCGGCACGGTGCGCGGCCTCAACGGCGAGCCGGTCGGGGGCGCGGTGCTCGACCTGTGGCAGACCGACGGCGAAGGCCTCTACGAAGAGCAGCGCCGCACCACCGAACCCTGGATGCGCGGCGTGTACCATTCGCAGCCGGATGGCTCTTATTCGGTCCGCACCGTCGCGCCGATCAGCTACACGATCCCGATGGACGGCCCGATCGGCGCCCTGATGGGCCGCACCGACATGAGCCACATGCGGCCGGCGCACATCCATTTTGCGATTTCGGCGCCGGGCTATCACGGCGTGGTCACGCATCTGTTCCGGAAGGGCGACGAGTGGATCGAGAAGGACGTGGTCTACGGCGTGAAGGCCCCCCTGGTGGTCGAGTTCGTGAAGAAGCCGCCCGGCAAGGCGCCGAACGGCGAGACGATCGACACGCCGTTCTATGAGGTGAAGTACGACTTCATCCTCGAGCAGGCGCAGGCGGCCCTCGCGGCGGCGGAATAGCCGCCCGCCAACCTCCCGTGGAAACAGGGAGGACGAAGAAAAGGAAACGCCGTGCCGGGTACCAAGCCGCCCTTCCGGGCTGACCATGTCGGCAGTCTGCTCCGCCCGGCGGCCCTGCGGGATGCGCGCGAAAGGCGCGCGCGCGGAGAGATTTCGCAAGAAGCGCTCACCGACATCGAGGACCGCGAGATCAAGGCGCTGATCGCCAAGCAGGAGGCGGTCGGCCTCCATTCGATCACCGACGGCGAATTCCGTCGCGCCTCGTGGCAGACCGATTTCCTGCAGGCACTCGACGGCATCGAGACATTCCTCGGCGACCGCAAGATCAAGTTCACCGGCGGCCCGCAGCCCAAGCAATGGGTCTCGCGCGTGAAGGAGAAGCTCGGGCGCTATTCGGGCCATCCGCAGATCGCGCAGTGGAAGTTCGTCGACGATCACACGCGGCAGACCGCGAAAGTCACGATCCCCTCCCCGTCCGCGCTGCATTTCCGGCAGGGCCGCGCCGCCGTGCCCGAAGCGATCTATCCGGACATGAGCGATTTCTACCGCGACCTTGGCGGCCTTTACGCCAAGGTGGTGCGCGGCTTCGCGGATGCCGGCTGCCGCTATCTCCAGCTCGACGAAGTCAATCTCGCCTATCTGTGCGATCCGGCCTTGCGCGAACATGTGAAGGCGCGCGGCGATGATCCGGATACGCTGCCGCTGGTCTATGCCGGCATGATCAATGCGGCGATATCGGATATCCCGACCGACATGACGATCTCGATGCATCTCTGCCGCGGCAATTTCCGCTCCACCTTCGTGGCGACCGGCGGCTACGAGACGGTCGCCGAGATCCTGTTCAATACGATCAATGTGCACGGCTACTTCATGGAGTACGATACCGAACGCGCCGGCGGCTTCGAGCCGTTGCGGTTCCTGCCGAAGGGCAAGACGGTCGTTCTCGGCCTCGTCACCTCCAAGACCGGCCAGCTTGAGAGCCGCGACACGCTTCTGCGCCGTATCGAGGAAGCCGCGAAGCATGCGCCGCTCGACCAGCTCTGTCTGTCGCCACAGTGCGGCTTTGCGTCGACCGAGGAGGGCAACACGCTCGCCGACGAGGAACAGTGGGCGAAGCTCAGGATGATCGTCGAGATCGCCGACGAGGTGTGGGGAAGCCGATGAAGCGCACAAAGCCGCCCTTCCGCGCCGACCACGTCGGCAGCTTGCTGCGACCGGCCGTGCTGCGCGAGGCGCGGGCAAAACGCGCCAAAGGTGAGAGTTCGGACGCCGAATTGAAAGCGATCGAGGATCGTGAGATCGAGCGCGTCATCGGCAAGCAGGAGGAGGTCGGCCTGCAATCGGTCACCGACGGCGAGTTCCGCCGCTCCTGGTGGCACCTCGATTTCCTCTGGGGCCTCGACGGCGTCGAGCGCCATGTGATGGACTCAGGCGTCAGCTTTGCGGGCGTGAAGACGCGCGCCGAGGGCGTGAAAGTCACCGGCAAGATCGGCTTCTCCGGCCACCCGATGATCGAGCACTTCCGTTTCGTCGCCGCGCACACGAAGGCGACGCCGAAGATCACGATCCCGGCGCCGTCAGCGATCTATGGCCGACCGACGCCCACCCCGATCGATAAATCGGTCTACCCCGATCTCGACGGTTTCTTCCATGATCTCGGCCAAGCCTACCGCAAGGCCGTGCGCGCCTTCGCGGACGCGGGCTGCCGCTATCTGCAACTCGATGAAGTCTTCATCGCGATGCTGTGCGATCCGAAATACCGCGAGCAGATGAAGGCACGCGGCGACGACCCGGAAAAGCTCGGCGAAATCTACGGCGAACTCATCAATGTCGCGATGTCCGACATCCCGCCCGACATGACGATCACGATGCATCTGTGCCGCGGCAATTACAAATCGACCCACATGGGTGCGGGTGCCTACGATGCCGTGCAGGAAATCCTGTTCAACAAGATCAACGTGCATGGCTATTTCATGGAATATGACGACGAGCGCTCCGGCGGCTTCGAGCCGCTGCGCCTGTTGCCGAAGGGCAAGCAGGTCGTGCTCGGCATCGTCACCACCAAGACCGGCGCGCTCGAAGACAAGGACGCGTTGAAGCGGCGCATCGATGCGGCCGCAAAGTTCGCGCCCCTCGATCAGCTCTGTCTCTCGGGCCAATGCGGCTTCGCCTCGACCGAGGAAGGCAACATGCTGACCGAGGACGAGCAATGGGCGAAGCTCGCGCGCATCGTCGAGGTGGCGCGGGAAGTTTGGGGGTAGTCTTTCTTTTCCCTCTCCCCGCAAAGCGGGGAGAGGGTGGCAAGCGAAGCGAGCCGGGTGAGGGGCCGGTCGCGGACAACCTGCGTAAGAGTTTAGGACCGGGAGACAGTAATGCGTTTCGGACTTTTCGGCAGCGCGCAGGCGCGNNCCCCGCAAGCGGGGAGAGGTGAACCGGAGAGACCAATGCAACGAACAAAGCCCCCCTTCCGCGCCGACCATGTCGGCAGCTTCCTGCGCACCGCCGCCATCAAGGAGGCGCGAACGCAACGCGAGAAGGGCGCGATTACGGCAGAGCAGTTGAAGACCGTCGAGGATCGCGAGATCGAGAAGATCATCGCCAAGCAGGAAAACGCCGGACTGAAGCTCGCGACCGACGGCGAGTTCCGTCGCTCGTGGTGGCATTTCGATTTCCTCTGCGGCCTCGACGGCGTCGAAATGAAGCATATCGACCACGGCATCCAATTCGCCGGCGTGCAGACCAAGGCCGAGCGACCGGACATCGTCGGCAAGATCGGATTCTCCAGTCACCCGATGGTCGAGCATTTCAAGTTCCTGGCGGCGCATACCCGCGTCATCCCGAAGATGACCATCCCGTCGCCGACGCTGCTGCACTTCCGCTTCGGCCGCGCCTCGATCAGCAAGACGCTCTATCCCGATCTCGACGAATTCTTCGACGATCTCGGCCGCACCTACGCCAAGGTGGTGCAGGCGTTCTACGGCGCGGGCTGCCGTTATCTGCAGTTCGACGATACGATCTGGGCGTTCCTCTGCTCCGAGAAGGAGCGCGCGCAGTCGCGCCAGCGCGGCGACAATCCGGACGAATTGCCGGAAAAGTACGCGCGCATGATCAATCTGGCGCTGGCCGCCAAGCCCGCCGACATGACCATCACGACGCATATCTGCCGCGGCAATTTCCGCTCCACCTGGATTTCCGAGGGCGGCTACGAGCCGGTCGCCGAAACGCTGTTCAGCAAGCTCGATTACGACGGCTATTTTCTCGAATACGACACCGAGCGCGCCGGCGGATTCGAGCCGCTGCGCTTCGTGCCCAAGGGCAGCAAGCAGATCGTGCTCGGGCTCGTTTCGTCCAAGCTTGGCGCACTAGAAAGCAAGGATGCGCTCAAGCGCCGGATCGACGAAGCCACGAAATATGTCGCGCTCGACCAGCTCTGCCTCTCGCCGCAATGCGGCTTCGCCTCGACCGAGGAAGGCAATGTGTTGAGCGAGTCCGAGCAATGGGCGAAGCTGCGCATGATCGTGGAATTGGCCGACGAGGTGTGGAAGTAAAGGATGCCGTCACCCTGAGGTGCGCGCGAAGCGCGCCTCGAAGGGCGACGGCACGAACCTCCATCCTTCGAGGGCGACCTTCGGTCGCCACCTCAGGATGACGGTTCAACGGGCGGGCAGGAAAGCAATGACGGGCATCGTCTCCGGAAAAGTCGCGATCGTTACCGGCGCCGGCCGCGGCGTCGGACGCGCGATCGCGCTGCAGATGGCGGAGGAAGGCGCGAGCGTCGTCGTGGTTGATATCGGCGCGGCGCTCGACGGCTCCGGCACGGACCAAGGTCCGGCGCAGGCCGTGGTCGGCGAGATCGAGGCCAAGGGCGGTAAGGCAATCGCCTCGACGCTCTCGATCACCGAGCCGCAGAATGCGGAAAGCATCGTCAAATCCGCGCTCGATGCCTTCGGCCGCGTCGATATCCTGGTGAACAATGCCGGCATCCTGCGCGACCGCATCTTCCACAAGATGAGCTGGTCGGACTGGTCCGACGTGATCAACGTGCACCTGAACGGCTCGTTTAACATGAGCCGCGCGGTCGCCAATCACTTCCGCGACCAGAACAGCGGCGCGTTCGTACACATGACGTCGACCTCGGGACTGATCGGCAATTTCGGCCAGGCCAACTACATGGCGGCGAAGCTCGGCATCCATGGGCTCTCGCGCGGCATCGCGCTCGACATGGCGCGCTTCAAGGTGCGCTCGAACTGCATCGCGCCGTTCGCCTGGACCCGCATGATCGATTCGATTCCGGCAGCGACCGAGGAGGACAAGCGGCGCGTCGCGCGCTTCCAGGAGATGACGCCGGAGAAGATCGCGCCGCTCGTGGTCTATCTCGCCTG
>PLJS01000026.1:9316-18251 GCA_003140315.1 Hyphomicrobiales bacterium | reverse complement strand
CCGAAAATGAAACTGAGTCATTTCAATGAGTTGCGCGAGCCACCATCAAAGAGAAAACTCGTAACACTATCGCAAAGAAGCCGATCATTCGGGCGCTTTGCGATTTGGAGGAATCTGATACCTCAACGAAGCGGATTCGAAACTCGTTGATTTTGCTCAGCTCATTTTGAGTCAGACTCTAAGCGATTTTTGATGACGACCGTTCTGGATTGGCTCATACGGATCGAGGGGCAGCAGCGGAGCGGGATGTCACAAGTACCATTGAGCGGCCTGCGGGCCGGCAACGACCAACTGGCGTAAATTCCTTCTCTCGCTGGAGAAAGCCGATGACGATGGAATCGAGCACGCCCCTAACGCCGGACCCTGTGGCACAAGTAGTCCGATGGACATTGGTTATCAGCGCCGTCTCGTTCGTCGTCGGGTTTGTAGGCCCGTTGATATTATCGAACTCCAACCTGGGCCCGCTGCTCGGTATTTTCGTCACCGGGCCGCTCGGATTTCTTGTCGGAGGCTTGGTCGGCGCCCTGCGCGTCTCCAATAGGTCCGCCCGCCTTTCGAGCAAAGTAATTGCAGTGGTATGGGCATTGGCCCTCGCCTACACGTACCTCACAGTGCCGCTGGTGGTGTCGATGGTCTATTTCCTTGTTCCGCTTCACGCGCTCATCATTGTCTCGACTATCTATCTCCTTGCCAACCCCACGACGCGAGCGCAACTGCCCGACAACCTGCGGCACTCCGGTCTAGTCGCGATCGCGGCCCAGGTGATCATTCTAGCCATGACACTCTATCTCCCAGTCATCAAACCGTCGGGGGCCGCGCCCGGCGATCCGCCTCCGGACCCGTTTCCGTCCTTCGCCTTCGTCCTCGACCATGGGTTCGAACTCAGTAAACGCATTCCGACTTTTCCCCAGTTTGTGGTGAACCGGCCCCAACTCGTATTGGAGTGGCTCATTGTGATCGCGGTAGCCTTCGTCCTCAGCCTATTGATCCGGGTTCTACGGGGCCGGCCGGCCGCGTAAAGGCCACCGAAGCTCCGGCTCTAGGCTCGGCTGGCAGGTTGCTTGTAATCGATGTGCCTTGCGTACACAGCCAAGTCGCTCCGCTTGTCCGAGACCTGCCGTCAAGCCGAGAACGGCCGAATTTTTCGTTCCTACAATTGTGAGCCTTGGTGCCTCCGGCGGGCATTATCGACCTTCGTCCACCGTGGTCATTCGCTGCAGATTTATGCGCGCTCTAAGCGGCTCTATGTCCAGAATGCCCTGAAACCGGACTCAGAATCAGCGAACGGGCATCTGTCGCGAAGGGCCATGACCGGTCCCATACACTGCAGCAGAAACAATATTATTCGATAATCGCGTCGGCGGTCGCGAGCAAATTGGGGGGCACGGTGAGGCCGAGTGCCTTGCGCTTCCGATCACAAGCATTGTCTTCGTCACAGTAAATCGGAGGGCGGAGCGCGCCTGAACTGTGTAGACTTCCCCGCCTTTGGCTGGAACGAGGCTTGGTTGCAATGCTGCAGATGATTGACAAAGCCGAAGTTTATCCGACAGATGCTGGGCAAAGGCTCGGGCTCGCCAATGATCGGGCGTCGCGAATTCCTGCAAGGCACGAGCTGGCTTGCGCTGCAAACGCTGTCCGCGGGCGGGGCGCGCGCCGCGGATGCCGCGCCCCAGGCGGAGCGGGCGCCGCCGCCGGATGCGCTTGCCTCCAACCACAATTACTATCTTTACGGCGGCGGCGGGCCGATCCGCGGACTCATCGTCACGCTTGACGTCACCGAGGAGATTTTCGCCCCCGACGGGTTCAGTATTCAGCTCAACGGCTATGGGCCGTCGGGCGCAAGTTGCGTATGGCAGCAATATATCGTCGGCGTCAGCCGCGACCCGGCGCGGCCGCTGACACTCGAATGGATGATTGAGAACTGGCCTTCCAAGGAGCTGCACGAGAAGCTCGTCCGCACCGCGAATATGAAGGATCATAACGACCTCTTCAACGTTCACGCCAGGGCATACAGTCCGTTGCCGACATTCGCGGCGCCGGGCGGGCGCCTTCCCGCCGGCCATCGCATCCGGTGGGAGTTGCTCGGCGACGCCAACGATCCGGACGGCCTGATCATAGGCGCGACCTTCAGCTTCACCGACAACCGCGGCCGCGCGTGGTCGAGCGGCCCGCGCAAGATCCTTGACTTCGACTATAACCACACGAACGTGCGGGTCACGCGCGAGGCGCTCGCGGCGCTCACCGCGTTCGAGCTCAACATCGTCGGCTTCACCAATGGCCTATACGTGTTCATCGAGTCCGGCGCTGGCACGATCGCCTACGAGGCGTCGACGCCGATGACGCCGCAATTTCAGCAGCCGAAGACCGTATCGGGCCAGGGCCTCTTCACCGCGGAAACGTCGAACATCCGCTACGGCCAGCTCGATGCGGCGCCGAGCAAGAAGGTCGTCCAGACCTTCCGCGCCGTGCGCACGCCGAAGTTCCAGCCTGGCGGCCCGCTTGCGTTGGCGCCACATCTCGGACCGGACGCCGCGGGGCTGTTCGCGATCTCCGTCGAGGGCAAGCTCGGGGGCTACGCGCTCCCGGTGAATGGGCGGGGGCGTGAGCTTGCCGGCGCCGGCCCGCGCGGCGTGGCGAAGCCCGGCAGTGCCGTCGCGGCGCTCCCCCCGGGGGGGCCGAAGGAGCCGGCCGGACTCATCACGGTCGATCAGGAGGGCCAACTCGTCGCGTTTGCGATCGATCGTGGCGGCGGCGTCAGCGGTCCCGCCGAGGCGGGACCGAAAGCCATCACGGGTTGGGGAGCGCCGCTCGCCGCGTCGCGACAATTCGGCGCCGGCCAGACCGATCTTTTCGTCGTCGACAAAAAAGGGCAACTCAAGGTCATCTGGCGAAAGGACGGGGGGGCCTGGAGCGGACCAGCGAACATCGGGCCGGAAGAGTTCACCGCCAAGTTTGCGCATCTCGCAGCCGGCCGCCTCGGCAAGGGCGATCGAACCGGCGTCTTCGCCATCGACAAACAAGGCTCGCTCGCCGTCTTCCGCGCCGAGAAGGACGGCCCTTGGATGGGCCCGCAGACGATCGGGGAAGCAGGCTTTGCGCCCGCCGGCGCGCCGATCGTGGTCTTCGAGGGCGAAGAGCGCACGTTTGTCTTTCTCGTCGACAAGCACGGCCAGCCGCATGTGGCGGTCGCCGAGAGCGATGGCGGCTTCGGCGCGCCGAAGCCGATCGGACCCAAGGACATCGCGGCCGCCGGCGCGCCGCTCGCGGTGGTGCGCCGGACCCGCGCACCCCAATTCGCGCTGTTCCTGGTCGACAGGAAGGGCCTCCTTACCCTCATCGCGGTCGACCGTGACGGACAGGCGGACAAGCCGAAACCGCTCGGTCCGATCGCGCTGCCGGGCAACAAGAAATCCATCGTCGCCGCCCGCCCCTTCGGCGATCGCGATGCGATCGACGTCTACGCCATCGGCGACGGAGGGCCGCATGACGGCGAGGCAGTCCGGTTCCGCAGCGACGATGGCGAGGCGTGGCGCGGGCCGGAGCTTGTAACGAGCTGACGCCGCAGACGGGGTTCTGCACGGAAGACGGTGTGCGCGAGATGTGTTATATTTTTTCGCATGAGGTCACATGCCATTTCACCATCACCGCCCTTTGACCGACGCAGAGATTGCCAAGATTCGTGAGCATGGGCCTGGCTTTTTGGTCTTCAAAAGAGCCAAAGATAATCGAAAACAAACCCGTATACGCTACACAGCCTACGTAATTGCATTGGTAATTGTCGTAGGTTGGGGTTTTCTTCTTTATAAATACATAATCTCAAACCGGCTTTCATCGCCTCTGCAACTCATCTTTTTAGCAAATAGCGCGGATTTGATGCTTTTCGGGCGTCCGCTGGATTGGAACGCCGGCGCAGTGACGATCTCTCGGCTTTATGCTGGCTATGATTGGGGAGCGCCGCTCTAAGTCAAACCGCGCCAAGTTGCGCTTCTTTCCGCATGACCGCTTCACCCTCTGAGCCGACTCGCCAATGCCTCGCGAAAGGTCGCAGATGTGCCACTTTCTGCTTCCCGCGCCGCAGCAGGTTTGTATAACATTGAACGAGAACCGCCACTGGGACGTGCCGAAATCCCGATTCAGCTTGAATCTTCTGGCGATCTTTTGCGACAAACACCGGAACGCCTGAATCTAGGCACCCGTGGGCGCTTCCCGACAGGTATAGGAGCGAGCCATGAGCAACAGCAGTCGCGACACGATCGAGGCGGTCGTTTTCAAGCCGGCGGCGGGCGGCGGCTTCGTGTTCCAGGCGCCGAAGCCGTGGTTGTTCGGCGAGACACACCACTACCTAGTCAACGAGGCGCAGAAGACCGAGATCCTCACGATCATTGCGCCGAACGTGCCGGCGTGGCGGCGCAACGCCATCATCGGAGCGTTCATCCTGTGCCCCTTGCTCTGGGCGATCGCGATCGCGACGCTCATGTGGGCGGTCAGCGACCATGACGAGCTCACGGGCCGCGACGCCGTAGAGATGGTCATCCTGATCCTGATCCCCCTCCTGTTGGCACTGTTCCTCGCCATTGCCTGGACCGAGCAAGCCAAGCTCGCGAAGCTGGCGCCGCTCATCGCCCGGCTGCCGCCGACCGAGGAACAAATCACTGCGGCCGACAAGCGCCGCGGCATGACCCGGTCCATATAGTTCCGCACGACGCGATGCCCTCTGCGAATTTGCTCTGATGCGGCTCCGAGAGGATGACCGCTCAGGGTCAGGGGGCGGCAGTGCTGGCCTCGCTGCCGACCGTCCGCTTAGCCCTCCATTGCCGACATCTTGCTGCGTCGGCGCGAAACCCTCTACAATTCCGGCCTCATGCGCCGCAGCAAAACAGCGGTTTTATTCGATCACCTCGTCTGCAACGGCGAACAGTGACGGCGGCACGGTGAGGCCGAGCGCCTTCGTGTAGCCTCAATCAGGGACCTGCCAGCGGGACGTGCCGAGCCGTCTCGGCGGATCGGACGATTAAATTTCCAGATGGTAGCAATCGGGCCAAATTCCGGCTCGCTCGATCTAGATGAGGAGTGGGCTATGACATATGGCGCCCTAATTTGGATTCGCACGACACTTGCTTTCGCCATAGGCGTCGGCATCGACTTCATTCTGTTCGCTGAAGCATATCCGTATGGCGAGCGGTCTCAGCACCAGAGTCTCGCTGGCACAAACGTCTACTTGGTTGCACCCCTGCTGGCCCTGGTTTGCGCCTTCGCGCTCAATTTCAAGGGGCAGGACTCGGCCAGAGAAAGTGCCGCTGCCGGGGCTTGGCCTCGGTATCTTGATTCCCGGGGCTTCCTGATCCCGTTGGCAATGGTGATAGGGCTGACTCTATCGTACACCATCATGCTGATCCGGGACATGATCAACGACTCGACGACTCACAACCTCTTGCCGTTCGAGTACATCATCGCGTGGCTCACAGTGGGCCTTCCGGCCTTGGCTGGATCGATGCTTGCACGTGCGATGTCTTGGGCGGTCAATCGGGTCCGAGTGCAGTAAGACACCAGCGAACACCGCCACTGCGGCGCCTCGAGCACCCCGAGCTTGTGCCCGCTATCGTCAACTCCGGCCTCACTCACCGCACCAAACAGCATTGCTATTCGATCAATTCGTCGGCCGGCGCCGAGCAGCGTAACTGGCAGCTCGATGCCGAGCAGCTTGGCGGTCTTGAACGCGTTGATGCACATATGCGACCAAGAGAGACGCAGTATTTGGAGCTATCCCAATGAATTGGGTATGGGTGTTTCTGAGCTTTCGCGGACGACTGAGCGCGAAGCAATTCGGCCGCGCATCGTCGGTTCTGTTCGTCAGCTATGGCATCGTCTGGGTTGTCAGCTCAATGACGGGCGACGGCGATAAATTCCATTATCTCGTCTGCTTTGCATTTTGTTTGTTGACAATTTGGCCGTGGCTCGCGATCAGCATCAAGCGACTTCATGACAGCGAGCGAACGGTTCTACTCGCCATCCCAGTCGCACTGTTATGGCCGCTCATGCCGGCGTGGTGGCTTGCAGTCGACAGCGGCGCCATCGCAATCCCATCGCCCTATGCAGTTGGTATTTGGTTGACCATCCTGGCGGCCTTGGCTCTGTCTGGTGGCATAATCGAGAAGTTCAGCGGCACCGTCGGTCCGAACCGTTTCGGACCGGAACCCTCAGATGCCGAAACCGTGAAAGTAGAGCCCGTGATGCTGCCCTTCCAGGACAAGGACGGAACGGGTTGGCACGTGGCGATAAGACATCACACAGCGCACGAGCGGCGGATCGACGGCTTCGCGACTGAAAATGAGGCCTTGGATTGGATTATTGCCAACGCCCAGGAGATCGATAAACAGCCGCAGTGAGCCGCCGCTGCCCTGCTGGGGCCCCTGTCCGAAAAGATCGTGCGCGGTCTGATTGGCGGCCTTCGAGCTCTCCGCCGCCGCGCCGATGTCGGCCAGGCCTTCGCCGGCGTGTATCAAGATCACGCGCAGGGTCGCGCCCTCTGGAACAACATGCGTGTGAATTACCCTAACTTCGTCTATGATGATGTCTTGGCGACAAGGTCTGCCGGTCAAGGGTCGGCATATTGGTGTGGGCGCCCATGTCGCGGGTTCAAGAAACGTGAGGAAATAAATAGGGGTCGGACGATGATGACCTCCGACACCAGATCGGGGCAACCGAGCAAGCCTTGACGAGCGCTGACTTCTGGAACGCGCCCAAACATGAGATATCGATGTTCCATTCTCTCAGTCTCTTTTTGCCGCAGTGGCGACTAACCTAAGACGATAATGAGGAAATCGTGTCCGAAAATCTTCCCAGCGGTGCGGGTGACGCGGCTTCTTTCAAGCGTGTTGCAGGCGGATTCCTATTCCGGGTGCCGGGCCCCTGGCCTCTCACCGCGCGCCACGTCCTTGTCACCGAGGCCGAGAAGGCAAAGATCGACGACTGCCTCCGTGCTACGGGCTGGCGCATTGCGAGGGGCCTGATATATGTTTCCGCTTTCCTGATCATCCAAGCCACCACCAACAGCGCGCTCTGGTTCCTGCCCCTCTTTGTGGCAGTGCTGATGGTGCAGGCCGGCATTTTCCGCTTTTACCGATGGCGAAGGCTTGCGCCGCTCGTCGCCAGCCTACCACGCACGAACGAACGCTACTCGCTGTACGAGCTTCTACAGAGCTCGGCGGCAGCAAAGTCCTTTTGGGAGTTGGCGTTCTTGGATCTGGCAAGCGTTTGCTTGCTCGTAGCGTTTTCTATCTGGCCTTTTGCCCCGCCGCAGACTGACATTATCATTGCTGGACAGAGCGTAGTCACCTGGGCTGCGCTCGCGATTTGCGGAGGGCTCGCAGCTTACTGTCTGCTGCTCACGATTCTGAAAATGCTTTCGCAATGGAAGAGAGCCTGAGTTTAGGTGTCTGGTCCCGGAGTGTGGGGGAATCAGCCAAGCTGACCCGACATTCCGGGAGGGGCTACGGGCCAAGTACTTCACGGTAGCGCCGCGACCACGCACACGCCAGGCGACCGCACCGTTGCCAGCCTTCGCATTCCTTCTCGATGGGCGGTTCGCCGCAGATATGCATGTCCCGCAGCTCGCCGTAAACCGGCCCGAACTCGCATTGGAGTGGATCGTTACAATCCCAGTGTCCTTCGGCCTCGGCCTTCTGATGCGGGCGCTTCGTCCCCGGCCCCCTGTTTAAGCGGGCTTGATTCACGCGTCGCCTCAATGAAGCGCAGTGCCCTATGATCGAAGCGACCGAGACTAGCCCGGCCACAATCAAGCGGCTGCGTCGCCTCAAACGGAAAGTTCGGCTTCGGATTTTCGGACTGGGGTACGTCGAGATAGACATATCTTCCCGCAGTGAATTAGGGCTTAGAATTTCGGTTTGAGATGTGATAATCTGGCGCCACCAGCGGGCAGGATCCAATGGGGCGCAGGACAGATGGTAGTCCGCATACGCGGCTCCTGTGGGTTCACACGCTGGCGCCCGAATGTGATGACCATCAAAGAAGGCTAGGATGATCCGCGTCCCGCATCGCCTTTCGTGAACCGAGGACGTGACCGAGCACCTAACTAACCAGTGCGTGGAGAATCCGAGGCGGCCATGACCCTGATTCAGCTATTGTTCAGCTTCCAAGGGCGGATCAATCGAACCAAGTTCTGGCTCGGTTTTTTGATCTACTTTTTGGCGACCGTGGCGTGGTACTCCGCGGGAATATTTTTTTACTTGATGTGGCAACGCCCAGATCACGAGACGTTCGGGATTGTCGCTCCATTCGCGCTCATCGTTGCATTGATCGGATTGCTTGTTGCCCTGTTTTGGCTCTTGGCCCTCGGGACCAAGCGTTTGCATGATCGCGCGAAGAGCGGAACGTGGATGATCGCATTCCTGTTGCCAGCATGGGTGCTCAATCTCTCGAGCGAGTTCGTGGACGAAAGCGCCATCGCCGACAAGTATTGGATTTCGCTTGCCCTATTGATTGCGGAAAGCGCCTTCGTGGTCTGGGGACTGGTCGAGCTTGGCCTATTGCCCGGCATGACCGGCGGCAATCGATACGGCGAAGATACCCTCGCCTCATCGCAGGGCTAACGCCCAGAATGGGATGGCGGTCCGGTTCAGACGCGGCTTTCTCTGACAAAAGCGCGAAAAAAGGGGCGCGTAGCCGAGCGGCGCTGACGGGCCTTCGCGGCAGTCGTAAACCGGACCGCGCCGCCGCTGCGCTCCAAACGCAGGCTCGCATTTGAGTCCGCTTCTCCTCACCAAGCAGACATCGAGGACGCCCCGCTCCCGCGTCCGCAGGCCTTCGGCGCTGCGTTGCACTGAAGTCTCTCAGCAATGCGCCGGTTTGGGTCATTCGCGACAGATTCGCGGCGTGCCGAAGGTCGCTCTATGTCCGCAATGCCCTGAAAGATGGG
>PLJS01000026.1:0-9244 GCA_003140315.1 Hyphomicrobiales bacterium | reverse complement strand
GCCGCTATCGCAATGGCTGTTCATCAGCCTTCGTGACTACAGAAGACGAGGAAGCGTGTGAGCGGGTCCTGCGGGGAGGCAGCCTGGCTCATTTCACGCATATTTGGGGTTGTGTTGCGCATGTGAAGCCGGCATGCACCAATAAGATAAGCAAATAAAGGCAAACCGTCCTTGGATCCGATCATCATCGACGGCATGGGGTCGGCGGCACTTTTGCCGAGCGCCCAGGTCCCGCCACCGGCGCTCGATGGCAGGCCTTGGCTCGATCGCGCGCTCGCCTCCGGACTGACCGCTATGAACGTGTCGATCGGCGTTACGGGCGTCGCGATGGGGGCGGACGACTTCCGCACCGTGCTGCACACCATGCACGGATACTTCTGCTATTTCGACCTCGAGCCGCGCCTGATTCACGTCCTGACCGCGGAGGACATCCGCCGCGCCAAGCGCGAGGGCCGGCTCGGCATCATCTTCGGATGCCAGGGGATCGCAACCAAGCTCGACGGCGATCCGAGCATGATCCTGATCATGGCGCGGCTCGGCCAGCGCATCATGCAGCTCATGTACAATGAGAAGAGCGCGCTCGGCTGCGGCGCGCTGGAGACGGAAGACACTGGCCTCACCGAGTTCGGCCGTGTCTGCGTCCGCGAGATCGACGATTGCCGCATGGTGGTGGATCTCGCGCACGCCGGCGCACGGACGGCGCGCGAGGCGATCGCCTTCGCGCGTGGCACGCCGATCATCAGCCATGGCAATGCGCGCGCGCTCACGAACCACCAGCGCAACGCGCCGGACGACGTGCTCAAGGCACTCGTCGAACGCGGCGGGGTGATCGGCATCACGGCCTATGCGCCGTTCTGCGAGAAGGCCGATAAGGGCCGCCCCACGCTCGACGATATGATCGATCACGTCGCCTATGTGGCGGACAAATTCGGCATCGATCATGTCGGCATCGGCTCGGACTTTTTCGAGGGCGAGTCATGGGTGCGCTTCGAGCGCTTCTTCCGCCGCCGCTATCCGTCCATCGTCGGACGCTACAATATCGACACGGTTTATGCGCAGGGCTTCGGTATCGTCGACGATTTTGCCGCCCTGCCGGGCGCGTTGCGGCGACGCGGCTTCTCGGAAACAGACGCCGCCAAAGTGCTTGGCGGCAATTTCCTGCGCGTGTTCGAAGGAGTATGGGGGTGAGCGCGGCGAACGGCTTCGATCCCGTCGACGTCGCAGTCGTCGGCGCCGGCATCGTGGGCTGCAGCGCGGCTTGGCGGCTCGCGGAGCGCGGATTGAAGGTTGCGGTTTTCGAGCGCGGCGTNNTAGGTCGCCTCCGAGCAATCGAGCCGCGCCTGGGGTTTCGTGCGGCAGCAGGGCCGCCATGAGGCGGAGGTGCCGCTCGCCGCGGAAGCGAACCGGCTCTGGATCGAGCAGACCAAGCGCTTCGGGCAGGACGCGACCGGCTTCGAGCCGGGCGGCATCCTCCTGCCGGCGGAGACCGAAGCCGACGAGGAGCGTGTCACCAGCGGCCACGAGATCGCGACGCGCTTCCAGTTGCGCACCCGCATCCTCAATCGTGCCGAGATCAAGGAACTTGTGCCGGAGCTTGCCGGCAACTGGCGATCCGCGCTGTTCACGGCGGGCGATGCACACGCCGAGCCCGGCGTATCGACCCGCACCATCGCGAACGCCGCGCGCGATGCGGGTGCGACGATCTACGAGAACGCACCCGTCACCGCGGTCGACACGCAGGGGGGAAAAGCGGCAGGCATCGTCACCCAACATGGACGCTGCTCGGCCGGTATAGTTCTGCTCGCGAGCGGCATCGGCGCCCCGATCCTCGCGCGCCCGCTCGGGCACAATCTGCCGATCCAGGTGATCCGATCCTCGGTCGGTCAGACGCAGGCGGCGAAACTCTTCACCAAGGTCGCAATGTGGGGTCCGCGCGTCGCCTATCGTCCGCGTCACGACGGCAGCTTCACGATCGGCAACGGCTATCGCGGGCTCGGCGCCGACTACGACCTCACGCTCGACTCGCTGCGCAACCTGCAGCACTTCCTTCCGGCGTATAAGAACAACTGGCGCCTCCTGAAGCTGAGCCTCGGCCACGAGTTCATCCAGCATCTGCGCGCCGGTCTGAACGCCTCATCCCGCGCGCGTCCGCTTCCTGAGCCGCGCGTCAATACCACCAAGGTCGCGCGCAATCTCGAGCAGCTCCGGTTGCTGTTTCCTCACCTCGGAGAGCTTGGCCTCGCGAAATCCTGGGCCGGCCGCATCGACCTGACCCCGGACGTGATCCCAATCATCGACCGGCCCGGCCCGGACGACCGCCTGTATGTCGCGGCCGGGTTCAGCGGCCACGGCTTCGCGCTCGGCCCATCGATCGGCAAGCAACTGGCGGAGTGGATCGCCGACGGCCGCCCCTCACTCGACCTCAGGCCGTTCCGCCTTTCGCGTTTCGCGGAAGGCGACGTCAATCGCGCCAAGCAGGCGCTGTGAACAACCACAGGAGATGACCATGAGCGCATCGACATTCAGCCGCCGCACGCTACTCACCGGCGCTTCGGCCTTGGCCGGCATGGCGTCACTCCCCGCCTTTGCGCAGGGCGGCAGCATCAAGGTCGCGACCTGGGGCGGTTCGTGGCGCGACTCGCTCGACAAGAGCATTGGCGAGAAGATCCGCGCGGGCGGCGGCACGGTCGATTACGTCGTCGACACGCCGCAAGGCAATCTGGCGAAGCTCGTCGCGGCGCGCGGGCAGGCGGTGCCGTTCGACAACATGGAAAGCGGGCTCGAGCTCGTGCAGCTCATGGCGGCGGACCGCTTCATCCAGGACCTCGACTACGACCAGATCTCAAACGGCAAGGCGCTGCCCGGCTATGCGCGGGCGAAGAACTACGTGATGTCGGTCGCCAGCATGGACGGCATCGTCTACAACCATGACAAGTTCAAGGAGCTCGGCGTCGAGGCGCCGAAGCGCTACAGCGACCTCGACAATCCCAAGCTTGCCGGACACGTTGCGTTCCCCGACATCAATCACACCCAGCACTGGAATGCCGTCGCCGGGCTCGCCTACGAGGCGGGTGGGACCGAGGCCGATCTCGCCAAGGGCATCCCGCAGCTCAACAAGATCAAGCCGGCCTATTTCTATTCGGCATCGACCGATCTCTCGACCAAGATGGCGTCGGGCGATGTCTGGGCGGCGCCTTGGCACGCAGGCTTCGTGGTGCGGCTGCGCCGCAACAACGTGCCACTCTCGATCAGCTACACCAACTTCGGATCGAAGCACGGTGCACTCTGGCCGGTGCTGCATCACATCGTACGCGGCACGCAGAACGAGGTGCTCGCCGCGAAATTCCTCAACACCTATCTCGATCCCGACGTACAGCTTGCGCATGCGCGCAGCACGGGTGTCCTGCCGATCAATCGCTCCGCGCTCAAGAAGCTCGGCGAGGACCCGGAGAACAAGAACGTGCTGCTCTTGAAGGACGAGGAGCTCGACAACCTCTTCGTTGTCAATTTCAGCAAGGTGAAGCTGCCGGAGTGGCGCGCGGCCTGGAACCGGGACGTGCAGCGCGGCTGATCGACACGCAGCAAAGACGATGTCCCGCGTCACGCTGGAACGTTTGATCAAGCGCTACGGCCAGACCGAGGTGGTGAGGGGCATCGACCTGAGCATCGAGGAGGGCGAGTTTATCGTTCTGCTCGGCCCCTCCGGCTGCGGCAAGACTACCACCTTGCGCATGATCGCGGGCTTCGTCGCTCCGACCTCCGGCATGGTGGCGATTGGCGGTAAGGCGGTGAACGCCTTGCCGCCGCGCACGCGAAACATCGGGATGGTGTTTCAGGAATACGCGCTGTTCCCCAACATGACCGTCGCGGAGAACATCGGCTTCGGCTTGGTGGAACGCCGCGCCTCGCGTGAGCGTATTGCGCAGCGCACCGCAGAGATGCTCGCGCTCATCCGCATGGACGCGTTCGGTGGTCGCTATCCGGCGGAACTCTCGGGCGGACAGCAGCAGCGCGTTGCCCTTGCGCGGTCTCTCGCCTACGAGCCACGCGTGTTGTTAATGGATGAGCCGCTCGGCGCGCTGGACCAGAAACTGCGCGAAGATATGCAGCGCGAGTTTACCCGCATCCAGCGCGCGCTCGGTATCACGACAATCTTCGTGACGCACGACCAGCAGGAGGCGATGGCGCTCGCGGATCGCATCGCAGTGATGAATGGCGGATTGATCGAGCAGGTCGGCAAGCCAGAGGATCTTTACCGCGATCCGAAGACGCTGTTCATAGCGGACTTCGTCGGGCGCTCTAACCTGTTTCCCGGAACCGCCGAGAGCCACGACGGCGATCGTGTCGGCGTACGGCTCGCGACCGGCGAGCGGATCATGGCTCGCGACCAGACCGGAGTGACGGCCGGGCAACGCGTGACTTGTGTGGTCCGCCCCGAACGACTGTTCGTAGCGCCGAAGGAAGCGCAGCCGGGGATGAATGAACTCGACGCGACGCTCCTGCGCCGCAACTTCTTCGGCAGCAGCGTCGATCTCGTCCTTGTTGGGGCGGACGGGCGCGAGCTCATCGTACAGATGCCGGACAGCGCGTCGCCTTCGGGCGAGAGGCTGGTCGTAACCTTCGCGCCCGGCGACACGCTGTGTTTTGCGACGCCATGACGACGCGCCGCGCATATGATCTTGCTCTTCTCGCCGCGCTCGCCGTGTCAGTGCTGCTGTATCTCGTGCCGCAATTCTTCTTCGTGCGCCAAAGCCTCTACGGGAATCTTGGGATGGGGCAGATCGGCACAGAGCTGACGCTTGCCAATTACAAGACGCTTCTGACCGACCGTTTCTATCTCCAAGCCTTTGTCCGCACGCTGGCGCTCTCAGGCGCTGCGACGATCGCGGGCCTGCTGATCGCCGCGCCCACCGCATATTTCCTCGCGCGGCTGCGCGCCGCCTGGGTACGTTGGCTGATCGTGCTGCTGCTGATCTCGTCGTTCGTGAGCATCGTGGTGAAGGTGCTCGGCCTCACGATGCTCCTCGGCAACAACGGCCCAATCCCCGCGGCGCTTCGCATGCTCACCGGCGGCTGGTGGTCCGCCTCGCTGCTCAACAACGGCACCGCGGTTGTGATCGGCCTCGTGCAATACACTCTGCCCCTCCTGGTCATGCTTTTGTTCGGCGTGATCCAGAACATTCCTGCCTCGCTCGAAGAGGCCGCGCTGGTGCACGGCGCATCGGATTGGCGGCTCGTCAGGCGCGTGCTGCTGCCGCTCGCCTGGCCTGGCCTGGTCACGGCCGGACTGATCTCGTTCAATATGAACATGGGCGCGTTCACGTCCGCCGTGCTGCTCGGCGGCGGCAACGTGCTGACCCTTCCGGTGCTGATCCAGCGCAAGATGATCCTGGAAGTCGACTATCCGACCGCCGCCGCCCTGTCGGTCCTGCTCACGCTGGCGGTGGTGATCATAAACCTGGTTGCTCTGGCGCTCCCATCGAACCGCGCGTCCACCATCGAGGTCGCCGCATGAAAGAGACGCGCAGCCGCATCCTGATCCTCGCGGGAGCAATCTTCGCCTATGCGTTCCTTTTATTGCCGCTGCTGGTCGTGATTGGTGCATCTCTCGACAGCGGCGCGCAGGCCTATTTCCGCTTTCCGCCGCAGGAAATCTCGCTGCGCTGGTATGTCGAACTGCCAGCGAAATACTGGGCCTCGCTCGGCTTGAGCTTCGCGGTCGCATTCATGGCCGGCGCGCTCGCCGTGGCGGTGGGTGGGCTCGCGGCGCTTGGCATCGCACGCGGCTCCTTGCGCGGCAGCGTGGCGCTCGAGACCTATTTCCGGTTTCCGCTGCAGGTGCCGTTCGTGGTCAGCGGCATCGTGTTCCTGCAATTCTATTACCTGCTCCTCGACAACTTCGGCATCAAGCTACTCGGCAGCTTCTGGGCTTATGTGATCGCGCACACGTTCTTCTGCATCCCGTATGCGGTCGGTGCCGTCGGCTCCGTCATGACGCGCGATCTCGAGCGCACCGAAAATGCCGCACGCATCGCTGGCGCGACCGAGCCGCGCGTGCTGCGACGGATCACGCTGCCTGCGCTGAAGCCAGGATTGTTTGCGGGATTCTTCTTCGCGTTCATCGTGTCGTTCGGTGATGTTCCAGTGAGCGTCTTCCTCGCGACCGGCGCCCCGGTTCCGCTGCCGGTCGAGATCTTCCAGACATTGCAGTTCGACTTCGACCCGCGCGTCCTCGCGATCTCGACGATCGTTGTGATCCTATCGTCCGCCTTCATCGTGGGAATGCAGCGCCTCATCGGACTCGATCTGGTCCTTCCAGGCTCGGCGCGCGCACTATGATGGATTGGCGACAATGCGTGAAGGTCGCTTGACTCAAGCAGCCTTGCGGTGGATGGGCCGTGTCGGCGAACACGCGGGTGGCATCCGTCCATCAGGCGCCGATATCAGCGATACGGGATTGCGTACATCAGGCCACCTTTGCTCCACAACCCGTTGAGCCCGCGGCTGAGCTTGAGCGGGCTGCCAGCGCCGACATTGCGCTCGAAGATCTCGCCATAGTTGTCCGCCTACAGGTTGGCGACCCGCACGTCGTTCAGCGGGCACTTGAACCACCAGCGGCGACCACCAACCGGCAACACCGTCGAGACGAGCGAAACAGCGTAGCTGTGGTTTTCACCCTGCGTGCTGTACCGGAGCGTCAGATATGCGTACCCGGCGCGATGTACGGAGCACTCGTATTCCATTGTCGGCGCACCCTGCCCTTCGCCCCAGCGCCACACGCCACTACGACAGCCCGGGTCAAGAACCCCATACGAGGCCAAGTCCGCCGTCGATAATGTCAGGCACGCTTCGACGGTAAGCTTCTTGACACCTGTGAAGCCACTTCCCGGTCCGCCCATGATGACCCTGCCTTTGGAGATTCACCTAAATCGTCAGACGACATCTCGACAAACGTTTACGGGCAACAACCGCCAAGAAACCCCTCTGATTACGCATGATCTCAATCAGGGCTCGTCATCTACCCCCCTACCTTCGATCGCGTAGTACACTACGGTTTGGCGCTCGCAATCACATTTGAACTCGGCAGCCTTCGACATCATCTCGCAGTCTTTGCGCTTTGCCGTTGGTCGATCGCAAGAACTACCGCCTCTGCCGCTTCGGCTTCAGGCCACGTGCCTGAGGGCTGGCGCGATGGGATAGGTCCAAGGCAGGAGATCGTCGATGCGGCTGTTCGGGTGGCCATTGACGATTCTGGTGATGACGTCGGCAAGATAGGCCTGCGGTTCGACGCCGAGAAGCTTGCAGGTCTCGATCAGCGAGGCGATGACGGCCCAGTGCTCGCCGCCACCATCGGAGCCGGCGAAGAGAGCGTTCTTCCGGTTGGCCGACGCGCGCCATGGCGTACATGTAGAACTTCGATAGCCTCCGCACCCACGCTATAGAAAATCTTATAGCCGTAACGGCCGACCACCTTGATGCGTACCGTTGGATCAGAAGTGCGGCGCGCGCTCTCGGGGCTCTCAGCGATGTCGGCAATGGCCGCGTAGATGGCGCTGGTGACGCTGTGCGCCCCGACAGGGCTTCGCTCCTCAAGGTATCGGAAGATCTGTTCTAGGTCTGCGAGCGCGAGCTCGCGATAGACCACTCTCATGCAATGCCGTGGCGCTTCCAAAAAGCGGAAACTGCTTCGTCCGGAGCGATGCCGGTCCGGCGAGCCGCTTCAATAGCCTTCTTCTCTTCCTCGTTCAGGACGTACGTTCCGGTCCGACGCGACTCAATCTCGCGCGCCACCTCGGCAAGCTCCTCCTGGTCCTCGTCGGGCCAGGTCGGGATTCTCTGAAGCACTTCCTTGGTCGTGTGGGTCATACCGACAGCATAGCATATCGAGCCTCGCAAGCGAAGCTTCACTCCTGCCGGAAAGAGCGCTCGATTGCAGAGTCGGCGCGCCCAAAATTGCGACGACTTTGTTTGCGTACGACGCCCAGCCGGCCGCCCGAATTGTAGAGGCGGGTACGACGCTGCGGGCGGTCGACCTCTATCACAACGGCAAGTTCATCAACGGGGGGGCCGCGCGTATGACTTCAAATAGCCGCAGGCCGTGCAACGGTATGCCTCGACTTCAATTACCCGCTTGCCTGTCAGCTTGACGCCGAAAAGAATGCGCTTCTCCGGCCGCCCTTGTACCCAGGAGCTGGCAAGCCGTCTGCCGCAGGTCAGGTCCAGCATGTAGCCGATTTCCATCAGACCCTTGCACTCTGGGCACGTCGTGTTTGTTTCGGCCATCGTCATTCCTTTCGGGCTATCACGGAGCCACATGGCGCCGACGAACCGGTATTCTAACATCGCATTTCGGAAACCCTTGCTGACACGCGAAAGCGTGTGAGCCGCAGTTCACGGACACCGATCGTGCTACGTTGATCACTTCCAATCGCAGAGGAACAACCATGCCCCAAACGCCACGGCGAACGAACTTAGCGAGCATGTGCACCAGATGCTCGCTCGCGAATGTGGCGACGGCAGCCATCTTGGGTTCGATTATTTACACGGGGGGAACGGCAGCAGGCTTCGACAGCTCCGTAAGATCGCAGCTTCTTGTGGCGGAGAACATCGGCGTCCCAGTGCCCCCAACCGGAAATGGAACCAAGAAACCCACGAAGCTCCGCCCTTGCCAGAAGGTGTGCGTCGAATCGGCAAACGGGGCCAGTCCGCCGACGCCGGATTCGTACTGCATTAAGTGGAAAACTGTCTGCTAGTCGACCGCCGAACCGCAATACGGCTTCGCGCCAACGGGCTCTGCCATACGTTCGGGCGCGCCGCGACAATCGCGTCGCCTTTCATCATCCTATGGCTATCGCAA
Source organism: Hyphomicrobiales bacterium (assembly GCA_003140315.1). Lineage (GTDB taxonomy): Bacteria > Pseudomonadota > Alphaproteobacteria > Rhizobiales > Xanthobacteraceae > PALSA-894. Next base: position 387 of record PLJS01000026.1, on the reverse strand, counting down.
GCCTACGGCGTCGCTGGCGTAGTGGCACTGATGGTGGGATTGCTCGTCGTGCAAATTATTGCGGTGTGGGGTTGGTGCGTGGAACCTCGGCAGCTTTCGCTCGAACAATTGGACTCGGTACGACCGCTTAGCATGGGAGCAACATCATGAACGACATATCGCGTCTGCCGTTGCGGGGTTCGTGCTTCTATCATCGGGGCTCGCGTTATCGGGCAGCGCGGCCGCGCAGCAAGCAAGCGCCATTCGGCATAAATACCTCTTCCGGGCGGGGCTATCGGAATTCGCGGCGCGGAGCGTCATGACATGTTTGGACGGCGACGACCGGCCTCACTCCGCCTTGATGCCAGTTGCTCGGATCACAGAGCTGGCCCCGGTTGTCTGAACAGA
>PLJS01000054.1 GCA_003140315.1 Hyphomicrobiales bacterium | reverse complement strand
TCGACCGACGACATGCGCTCCTTGATCGCGCGCTCCATGCGCAGCAGGCCGATGCGGTACTGGTTCTCCATCAGCTCGCCGACCGAGCGCACCCGGCGGTTGCCGAGGTGATCGATGTCGTCGATCTCGCCCTTGCCGTCGCGCAGGTCGACCAGCGTCTTGATGACCGAGAGGATGTCGTCCTTGCGCAGCACCCGCATGGTGTCGGGCGCGTCGAGGTTGAGGCGCATGTTCATCTTCACGCGGCCGACCGCGGACAGGTCGTAGCGCTCACTGTCGAAAAACAGCGAGTTGAACATCGTCTCGGCGGTGTCGACCGTCGGCGGTTCGCCCGGGCGCATCACGCGGTAGATGTCGAACAGCGCTTCCTCGCGCGTCATATTCTTGTCGACATGCAGCGTGTTGCGAATGTAGGCGCCGACATTGACATGGTCGATGTCGAGCACCGGGAGTTCCTTGTACCCGGCCTCGTTTAGCGCCTTCAGGTTCTTTTCGGTGATTTCTTCACCGGCCTCGACATGGATCTCGCCGGTTTTCGGATTGACGAGATCCTCGCCGATGTAGTGGCCGACGAGTTCCTCGTCGGTCACGCGCAGGGCCTTCAGGCCCTTCTCGGCCAACTGGCGCGCCTGGCGGACGGTGAGCTTCTTACCCGCCTCGACCACGACCTTGCCGCTGTCGGCATCGACCAGATCGTTGACCGCCTTGTAGCCGCGCATGCGGTTGGAATCGAACGGCACGCGCCAGCCGTCCTTGGTGCGCTTGTAGACGATCTGGCGATAGAAGGTGCGCAGCACCTCCTCGCCGTCCATGCCGAGCGCAAGCATCAGCGACGTCACCGGGATCTTCCGGCGCCGGTCGATGCGCGCAAAGACGATGTCCTTGGCGTCGAACTCGATGTCGAGCCAGGAGCCGCGATACGGAATGATGCGGGCGGCAAACAGCAGCTTTCCGCTCGAGTGCGTCTTGCCCTTGTCGTGGTCGAAGAACACNNTCGTCGATATCGAACACGATCAGGCGCAGCGTCACCTTGAGCGGCGCCGCATAGGTCATGCCGCGCTGGCGGCACTCGTCGACGTCATACTTCGGAGGTTCGAACTCGTACTTGACGAATTCGAGCATCGAGGTGTTGGAAAAATCCGAGATCGGGAAGACCGACTTGAAAACGGTCTGCAGCCCCTCGTCGGGCCGTCCGCCCGGGGGCTCGTAGATCTGCAGGAATTGATCGTAGGACGCCTTCTGAACCTCGATGAGGTTCGGCATCTCTGCGACTTCCTGGATTTTGCCGAAAAACTTACGAACGCGCTTGCGACCAATAAAAGTCTGCGCCGTTGCCATGTGGTCTTTTCTCCGTCGAACCGCCTGAAAAAGCTGCGAGACGGCTCTCCGGAAGGTCGCAATCCAATCGCGACCGTCTGGACAGGCGTCAGGCGCCGTATTGCGCGATCCGGGCCGCTCTTCCCCGAATCGGTTATTCGCTTCCGCCGCTAGGCGTCTTTTGTGGTGAAACCGCGATATAAGTACCGGATTTCCTCACACAATCCCGTGTCTGCTCCGCTTCGCAGAATTTCTGCCCTTTTTGCTTGCGGTCCCCTGGGAGGACCCAGGGGAACCGCGATCTTAACTCGCTGGATCCCGGCCCTCGCTTCGCTCGGCCGGGATTTCGTTGAAGTAACCTGCGGTTACTTCAACTCGACCTTCGCGCCGGCCTTCTCGAGCTGGGCTTTCACCTTCTCGGCCTCTTCCTTGTTGATGCCTTCCTTGACGGCCTTCGGCGCACCTTCGACCAAGTCCTTGGCTTCCTTCAGCCCGAGGCCGGTCAGCGCCCGGACCTCCTTGATGACCTCGATCTTCTTTTCGCCGGCGGCCATCAACATGACGGTGAACTCGGTCTTTTCCTCGACCGGCGCGGCGGCGGCGACCGGGCCTGCAACCGCGACAGCGGCCGCGGCGGACACGCCCCACTTCTCTTCCAACATCTTTGCGAGCTCGGCGGCCTCCAGCACCGTGAGGGTGGATAGCTCGTTGACGATTTTGCTCAGGTCAGCCATTTCACGTTCCTTTTTTCGATTCGAACCAATGAGTTATGAGGGAAGCCTCACGCAGCTTCGTCCTTGCTGGCATAGGCCTGGACCACGCGGGCGAGCTTGCCCGCAGGTGCGACGACGATCTGAGCGATCTTGGTGGCCGGAGCCTGGATCAGGCCAACCAACCTGGCGCGCAGTTCGTCGAGCGACGGCAGCGAGGCGAGCGCCTTGACGCTGTCGGGGTTCAGAGCCGTCTTCCCCATCGCTCCACCCAGGATCACGAACTTCTCGTGCGCCTTGGCGAAGTCGACGGCGACCTTCGGTGCCGCCACCGGATCGCTTGAAGTCGCGATCAGGGTCGGTCCCTTCAGAAGGGGGCCGATGGAGGCAATGTCGGTGCCTTCAAGTGCGATGCGGGCGAGGCGGTTCTTCGCGACCTTCACGGAGGCGCCAGCCTGCTTCATCTGCCTGCGCAGGGTCTGCAGCTGGACCACGGTGAGGCCGGAATAGTGGGCGACGACGACGACGTTGGTGGCCTTGAAGACCCCATTGAGCGTCGCGATGGTCGCTTTCTTTTCCGCTCGATCCACTTCGGGACTCTCTCGGTTGGCGGCCTTGTCGGCCGCCGGTTGCACTGGCCGTCCGGTCAATTCGGCTTGCGGCCAAATCCGGCGGGACGACGACGAAAAGCCTGTCCGCCGGACGAGGAGCCAAGAGCCAATAAGGACGCTTGGACTTCACGCCAGTGCAAAGGTTCGAACCGATCACGCCGGCCTCATCGGCCGGAGAAATCCGTCTCACCCGTCTATGCAGGCCGATCGATTAAGCCGGCAGCCGGCGCCTGCAGTCTCGGACAGGACGCTTTAACGAATGCCTGCAATCGCTTGCCGCCCTTTCTTGAATCCCAGAGGATCATTCGAAAGGAACGGTTTCCTGACTGTATTACATTCTGTGAAGCGCACAAAGGCGCGCCGACAAACCAGGCCGGCACGCCTCGCGACGGCTATTTAGAGCGTTTCCAGGACCATGCCAAGCCCTTTTTCAGAGCTTTTCCGGTTTAGGCACGACTTTTCCGGGTTTGGCGGCCCGGCCTCAGCCGAGCCGCCGGGCGATGTCTGCAATCGTGCGATGCACCGCGGATTGCCCTTCCGGAACCGTGATCCGATCGAAGATCGCCTTGCCGAGGAATCGGGCCCGGTCGAAGCTCGGCTCGCGCCGGAAGATCGCGTCCTCGAACCGCGCCGTGCGCCCGAACCGCGCATCCGAAAAGCGCGCGACATCTTCGAATATGGCGGCCTCGAAGCCCGCGTTATCGGAAAACACCGAACGCGAGAAATTCACCGGCCCGCCGTAGCGGACGTCGCCAAAGCCCGCCTCCCCGCCGAACGTCGTCTCGCTGATATCGAACGCGGCCTGGAATGCGGCCCCGCGGAACCAGACGTCCTTCTCGAAGCGCGCGCCGTGAAAGCTTGCGGGTTCGCGAAACGTCGCCTGGCGGAACTCGGCCGCGCCACCAAACGCGGTGCCATCGAAATTGACCGTGCCGCCGAACGCCGCGCGGTCGAAGTAGGCTTCCTGGCGAAATTGCGCCCCCTCGACGCGTGCGTCGCCGGCGACGATCGAGGCGGAGAACCACGCCGCCTGCGGGAACGTCGCACCCGTCAGGTCGAGCATGCCGGGAAACAGCAGCCCGCCGAACCCGTCGCGCATGGATTTGAGCGTGAGCCCGGCGAAGTCGGCCGTCGTCGTGTAGGACCAAAGCCGGAGCGCCGCCGCGTCGGTCGCGGCCGCCGCCGCGAGATCATGCATGCGCGTCGCCCAGGCGTTCCAGGCGGAGGCGCCGGCCCGCAGCCTTGTGAGGCCGGCCGCGCGGCGCGCGGCTGCGACCTCCGCTCGCGGTTCGACGCCCGGCAAGGCAAAAACAACCGCCAACTCGTCCGCATACGGCTCAAGCCACGGATTTGCCTTGAAAACGGCGGTTCGGGGCGATGAGAATGCTTGCCTGAGTGGACCCAGCACGGGATCGCCTCTCGCGAGTCCTTAATGAGTGGTTATCAAATTAGCGCCAATTGGCGCGATCGTCCAATCGATCGGTGCGGCCGATGCAAACGCGGTTACCGCGCTTGGAGCAACGTATGACGCCGGCCACGATGACGGCGGAGCAGCCTGTGGTCGATCCGCGGCAAATGGGGCCGGGCATCAGGCTGCTGCTGTGGGAGATTCAGTCTCCGATCAACTTCGGCATGCTGCTCCGCGTCGCCGAAACCTACCACGTCCCGGTCGGCGCGCTCGGCTCGCGCGATGTCCTCGCCGATGCCGGTCACAATGCGATGGTGAGTGATTTCGCCTGCGGCGCCCTAACGCGCCGGGGATTTGCCGCGCTCGCCGATCCGGCGGCGGCCGACGCATGGCGCAGCGGCGGCCGCCTCGTCGCCACGTCGATCGATCGCGACGCCGTCGCGCTTCCGGAATTCCGATTTCGGCCGGGCGACGTCGTCGTCCTCGGCAACGATATGACGGCCTGCCGGACGATGTGGTTGCGTCCGCGGGCCAGAAGATCATTGTCCCGATGGCGCAGGTTTGGACGCCGAAGCCCCGTTCGATAAGCCCGATCGACCCGGCGCGCGTTGCGCCGGTGACCCGCGACGGCGAGCCCAATCTCAACGTCGCCGTCGCCGGCGCGATCATCTGTTATGCGGCTTATTTGCAGGCGATCGCTGAGCGATCAGCCAACCAGGGCGTCGTCATTTAGCGCGCCAACCGCGCGCCCGTCCGGTCCCGCGACGAGCAGCCCGTATTCCGGCAAGCCCCAAAGCTTTCGCAGCGCGCGGATGTTGGTGCGCGGGAACACGATCACTTCCCTCGCGGCGCCATCGGCTGCCGAGGCAGTCGGACGATCGCTGGCGTGTTGGAATGCGATGATCTCGGCCACGAAACACCCGGTCTCAGAAGCGGCAGCCCGAAAACGCGCAAGAGACGCGGATCGATCCGCCGGAGCATCGGGTGCTTCGGGTTAATGAGCCGTAAACGCGGGGACTGGATGCGTGAGCGCCACGCGCGATCCGTGGACGGTGCCCAAGAGGTATGGTTAAGATATATGGTTAACGAATTGAAATCGGCTGGCGTCGTGAAAGTGTGAGAGGCCGCACATGCACGCTGCGTGCAAGGCATTTGTCATCAGCCCGATCGGTGAACCGGGCAGTCCAGAGCGGGTGCATGCGGATTGGGTCCTCGACAGGATCATCCGCCAGGCCTGCGCGCGCGTCGCATCCGAGGGGATCGTCGTCCACGCCGACCGTTTTCCGAGCATGCCAGACGGCCCGGCGACATCATGGAGCAGGTCGTCGAGTCCTTGATCCACGATCGGATCGTCTTTGCGGTGCTCGCCTTCGACCGGCCCAACGTCTATTACGAAATCGCGCCCGCGACCGCAGCCGGACGCCACGTCATCATGTTGCGTCACGATCGCGAGAAGACCCATTTCGACATCGCGGGCCTGCGCGCCATCCCCTATCGCTATTCGATGGAGGGCGAGGCGCTTGAGGACAAGGTCGCCGAGGTCGCCGACTATGTCCGCACCGTCTTGCGGCAGGAGGCTTTCAAGCCGACGGTCTTCAAGAACCTCAATCCGCTCGGACGGCTTTATCGCGAATACGAATTCAAGCCGACCTTCAAGGACATCAGCATCCCGGATTATTGCGAGATGTTCCTGCAGGCAAAGGAATTCATCTGCCTGCAGGGCATCACGTTGCTGCACTTCGCGCGGTCGAATTTCCTATGGAATACGCATGACGGCCGTAACTTGAATTTCTTCGACCTGGTCCGCGGAAAAGTGCTGTTCGACGCCGCCTCGGTCCGCGTCGTCATGATGCACGAAGACAACGCCGCCTTGCCGCACCTCATCAAGTTCCTGGACCGCGAGAAGTTCACCGACTCGGTCAAGGCGATCCGCGAGGAGATACGGCAATCATTCGCGGCCTGGACGGCTCTGCGCCGCGAGCTGGAGGCAAAGGCATCCGAGCGCGCCGATGGCCGCAAGGGCGAGGTGAACGTCGTCCGGCTGACTCATGGCGTGGTGAACTACCGGCTCACGATCACGGATCAGCAGCTTGTGGTGACGCCCTACTTCAACATCTTCCCGTTCAACAGCCAGGGACCGGCCTTGATCTGTCAGGCCGGGACCTCGTTCTACGACAATATCAAGCGCGAATTCCTCGACCGGGCGGTATCGAACCACGTCGCGACTGCCGCGCTCGACGAGCACGGCAGCCTTGAGATCACGTCGGTTCCAAAGGCCGGATAGCGGCGCTCACGTCCCGCCGGAGTTGCTGACCAGGGATGCGGCGTCGATCTTGACGCCCGGTCCCATGGTGGACGAGACCGCCACGCGGTTGATGTAGGTGCCCTTGGCGCCGGCCGGCTTTGCTTTCTGAACCGCGTCCGCGAAGGCCTTGATGTTCTCCACCAATTTCTCGGCGGAGAACGACGCCTTGCCGACGCCGGCCTGCACGATGCCGGCCTTCTCGACGCGGAATTCGACCGAGCCGCCCTTGGCGCCCGCAACCGCACCCTTCACGTCCATGGTCACGGTACCGACCTTCGGGTTCGGCATCAGCCCTCGTGGACCCAGCACCTTGCCGAGGCGTCCGACCAGCGGCATCAGGTCGGGTGTCGCGATGCAGCGGTCGAAGTCGATCTTGCCGCCCTGGACCTCGTTGACGAGGTCTTCAGCGCCGACCACGTCGGCACCCGCCGCCCTCGCCTCGTCGGCCTTGGCGCCGCGCGCGAACACCGCGACGCGCAGCGAGCGCCCGGTGCCATTCGGCAGGTTGACGACGCCGCGCACCATCTGGTCGGCGTGGCGCGGATCGACGCCGAGATTCATCGCGATCTCGACGGTCTCGTCGAATTTCGCCTTGGCGCGCTCCTTGACGAGCTTGACCGCCTCGTCGATCGGATAGGCCTTGGCCGGATCAATGCCCTCGTGCGCCTTCGCGGTCCGTTTGCCTTGCTTGCTCATGATCAACCCCCGACCTCGATGCCCATCGACCGCGCCGAACCTTCCACCATGCGCATCGCGGCTTCCACGGTGTCGCAGTTGAGGTCGGCCATCTTCTGCTGCGCGATCTCCTTGACCTGCTCTTTCGTCACCTTGCCGGCCTTATCGCGGCCCGGCGCCTTCGAGCCGCTTTCCAGCTTGGCCGCCTTCTTGAGGAAGTACGACACCGGCGGGGTGCGCATCTCGAAGGTGAACGACTTGTCGCCGTAGATCGTGATGACCACCGGGATCGGCGATCCCTTCTCCAACTGCTGGGTCTTGGAGTTGAAGTCCTTGCAGAAGGCCATGATGTTGAGGCCGCGCTGGCCGAGCGCGGGTCCGATCGGCGGCGACGGATTGGCCGCCCCGGCCGGCACCTGAAGTTTCAGGAATCCAGTAATTTTCTTCGCCATGTCTCACTCCTGTCAGTGGTGCGGATATTGACGGTTGGCGACCGCCTCACCTCCCACGTGTCGCGTCGCAACCTATCGGCTCGCGACGTTCACTCATTGCGCCACACCACCAGACTCGTTCCACGGACATGCCGCAGGCCGAGATGACGGCTTGCCTCGATCTGTCCGAGAGCGCGGGTGACGCCCTCCCATACACCGTAGTCGTGCCAGATGACCACCCCTTTTTGGGTGACCAAACGAAACGCGGTCTCGGTATCCGCTAGCACATAGTCATGGGCGTGCGATCCGTCCACGAACACGAGGCTCGCCCGCGCGGCGTAGGGAGACCAGTCGAAGGTCGCCGAATCCCCGAAAAGCTGCGTGATGCGGCCCGCGGCGGATGCCCACTCGGGTGCGGCTTCCAGGAAATGCCGTCCTGAGCGCGGTTTCTCCACGAAGGCACGCTCGCCAGGCGCGAGCGCGAATTTCGAGCGCGCGTCGGGGGGCAAATCCAGTGTGAAGACTCGGGCTTGCGCGGGCGCGTTGATGGCAAGGTTCAGGCTGGTGCGGCCGTCGAACGTACCGATCTCGACGATGTCTCCGCCTCCATCGATCCCGGATGCCGCGCTCGCCAGCACGGCAAGCTCGCCGAGATTGACGTCGCCCTGTTTCCTTTGGGGCTGTACCAGCACTATCGGCTTGGCGGGAAAGACCTCGTGCCAGGCGGCTTGCGGCAGGCGCGTTTCCTGCCCCCGCTGCACCCCGCGCAGGCGCCGACTCGCGCGCCGATACGATTGGCTGAGAATCGTTACAGGCAGGTAGATCGAGCGGCCGTAGAGCCCGTTCAGCCGCGCCGCCAGCGACATGGCCGATACAGTCAGAGCTTCTCGACCTGCCCGAATTCGAGCTCAACGGGGGTCGCGCGGCCGAAGATCGAGACCGCGACTTTGAGCCGCGAGCGTGCCTCGTCGACCTCTTCCACCGTGCCGTTGAACGAGGCGAATGGACCGTCAGAGACGCGCACCTGCTCGCCCACCTCGAACGACACCGAAGGCTTCGGCCGTTCGATGCCCTCCTGCACCTGATTGATGATGCGCTGGGCTTCGCCCTCGGAAATCGGCATCGGCTTGTTGTCGGCACCGAGGAAGCCCGTGACTTTCGGGGTGTTCTTGATCAGGTGATAGGCCTCGTCGGTGAGGTCCATCTTCACCAGCACGTAGCCGGGGAAGAACTTGCGCTCCGCGTCGACCTTGCGGCCGCGCCGGACCTCCACGACCTTCTCCTTCGGCACCATGATGTCTTCAAATAGGTGCGCGAGACCGCGCTGCTTTGACTGCTCGCGGATCGAGTCCGCGACCTTGTTCTCGAAGTTCGAATAGGCGTGCACGATATACCAGCGCTTCGCCTTGGTCTGGGTGGCAACTGCTTCGACCACGTGCCTGCTCCCTTAGGTTCCGATTCCGAGCACGAGCGTCACCGCCATGCGGATCACCTGGTCCGCGACCAGGAAGAACACCGCCGCGAGCGCCGCGAACACGAACACCATTGCGGTCGTGATTGCGGTCTCCCGGCGCGACGGCCAGGTGACCTTATTGGTCTCTGTCCGCACTTCCTGCAGGAACTTGAACGGATTCACGCGTGCCATGTCATTCCGAACCGTGTGTTGAACGCGATGCAAACCGCATACGCCGCTTCATTGCCCAATCCTTCCGACAAGGATGAGACCGGCGAGCGGACCCTTTTTTGGGAAAATGGTCGCCGCGGAAGTCCGGATACCGGGCCGCTGGCGAGACATGGTTCCTACTGCGGGCCATCCTAAACGTCAACCTGCAAGCGCCGGTTGCCGGTGCGAGCCGGCTCAGTGCCGATCGTCTGACGCAATATAGGAACAGTTGGGCGCTGGCAGGAGTGGAGGGTCTAGCATAAGTGCAAATTATCCTTTGATTTCAATGGAGGTGCGACAATGAGCGCCTCCGCAGAAGCCCAAAATTCTCAAATAAGCCCGGATGCGGATGAGGACTTCTCCCTGTCCTCAGAGTTCTTGAGTGTGCAATTCATAGCGACAACTTTCAAAACCGTGCGCGCCATAACGAGATCCTCGCTAGCTGGGTCGATCAATCGGGTTTGCTGGGAAAAAATGAAAAGTGACCTCAAGCTTTCGTAGCGACGGCCAGCGTCGGCCGCGAGCGCTGCTCGGCTCTTTCGTGCTGTAGCGGATCGCGCCATCTTGACGGCGCGATGGCTGCCTAGACGGCCCGCTCTGTCGCTCGGGCAGATAGTCAACGTCGCTCATCCGGTCCTTTCAGTGCAGCGCGTTTCAACAGGAGATGTGAAAACGATCGTGGACGCATCAGGCAGCGGCAGCGACCACCCCCTGACCGTAGCAAAGGCCCAGGCCAGAAACCCATGCGCTGTGTCGCGAAAGATGGGGTAATCGGCC
>PLJS01000330.1 GCA_003140315.1 Hyphomicrobiales bacterium | reverse complement strand
TTGTGGAAGCGCACAGTGAAGTCAACGCACGACGGAAACCATCGACTGCGTCGCGCAACGATTTCGTAGGTCGAGTATCCGTGCTCGGACTTGACTCTGTTGAACTCCTCCTTGGCGCGCTGCTCTGCATCATCATTTCCTGCGAGACCGCCTGTGTAGACACGTAGGGTGAACTCACCAGGTATGTCCGTTGATCGAAGACCTCGCCCGTAAGTGGTGACCAGGTTGAGAATACCCATGCCGCTCCTCCAATATTTTCCCTAAGAGCCGATCCAAGAAGAATGGTTTGGTCGGGTCAAGCGTTTGAGCCTGATGCGGATCATGGCAAGGCGGACGAAGGCAACGACGGTTCTGGCGTAGCGTTCGAAGTCGCGCGCCAGCCGCTGATTGCGGCTGATCCGGGCGAATGTGCGCTCACGATCCATCGCTTGGGCAGAACGATGAAGCGGTGCGCGTCACTGCGCTTGACGATCTGCAAGGTCCGGCAACCCGTGTCGGCGACGACCTTGGTCATCTTTGGCCCCTGATAGCCTGCATCGGCGAAGATACGCTCGAGGAAGGGAAACAAGCGCCGTGCCGTACGGAGCAGGTCGCGGGCGCCGTCGCGATCCTGCACATCGGCGGGTTGAACGCTGACGCTCAGCAAGAGGCCTCACTCCGCCTTGATGCCAGCTGCTCGGATCACCCTGCGCCACTTCTCGGTATACTCGACGATGAACTTTCCGAAGTCGGTAGGTGTGTTTGCAAACGGCTCGCCGCCCAAATCGACGAGCCGCGCTTTGAACGTTGTATCGGCAAGGGCGGCGTTAATCTGTTGGTTGAGGATCGCGATGATCTCCGGGGGCGTGTTCGCCGGCGCGCCAATTCCCTCCCAATTGGTCGCCTCGTAACCTGTTACAAAGTCGCCGATGGCGGGAACGTCCGGCAACGCATCTATTCGTGTGGTGGTCGTTATTCCCAGCGGCCGTAACTTGCCGCCTCGAATGTAACCAATAGCCGAAGCAACAGGAAGGAACATGACCTCAACTCGACCGCTCATGAGATCTGGTAACCCGGGCCCTACGCCGCGATAGTGCACATTGACCAGATCGACAGCCGCCATCACTTTGAACAATTGGCCATAGAGGTCCGATCCGCTCCCCGCGCCGGAAGTCGCCATATTGAGCTTGCCGGGATTGGCTTTAGCGTAGGCAATGAACTCGGGTACGGTTTTGGCGGGGAACGATGGGTTGACCACCATAACGAAGGCGTCGCGGTCAATGCTCGCGACCGGTGCGATGTCGCGGATGAAATTGAAATTGAGCTTTTCATAGAGCGTTACGTTGGCCGCGTTCGCCGCAGAGACCAGAAGGAGCGTGTAGCCATCCGGCGACGCCCGCACGACGGCCTCGGTGGCGATATTGCTACTGGCACCAGATCGGTTTTCGATGACGAAAGGCTGGCCCAGCCGCTCGGACAACCATTGACCGATCAGGCGTGCGACGATGTCGGTCACGCCGCCGGGCGGATAACCGACGACGATGCGCACGGGCCGGACCGGATAGCTTTGCGCCGATGCGTTTCGCGATACGGCGGATAGTGCGGTAGCACCCGCTGCCAGGTGCAGAAATCGACGGCGTGGAAGTCTCATGGCGCTCCCCCAGCTTCCTCTACTCGGCTTACAGCCAATGTGACGTCGCTTGCTCATACGCGCAAAGACTTTCCACAGGTAGGCACTGCAAAAATCGGCGGAAATGAGAGCGAGCTTATCGACAGTGTCGGGCGTTTGTTTCGGTGATGCTCGTCTCGCCTTCCATGTTTCCGAACGCGCCGAAATAAAGTCTGGGGGAGCGCCCGTCGTCATTCATTTGAATGACGCCAGCCTCTTCTTCTAGGCCGTATCTCTAGACCCACCCACAGCGGAAAATCGGTCGTACCGCAAAACTTGGCTGTTGCCTGCGGAGTGTGCAGCGAGAAGGGAGATGTTTCATGAGGTTGATTCTGAACGCACAGCTATTGGCCATAGGGGTTCTGGCCGCCGCACTGATGGTGCAGCCGCAGGCGGCTGCCGCTCGCGCGATCGATTCCGGTGCGACAGTCCAAATCGAACGTGGATTTGCGGCTAAGTCTAAGTCGCAGCCCCAGCAGAGAGAAGCCCAGACGCAGCACCTTCAGAAAGAAAGGGAAAAGCTGCCACCGCCACCTCCTCCCCCCGGGCCGGGGAAGGCCTCCGAAGTTGGACCGGATCGTGTAAATCCGCCTTCCGCCGATCCAACGACCGCAGGAGGCGGCAAGCCCACTTCCCCGCCGTCCAACAGTGAATGCACCACTCCTCCGTGCCCGCGTTAAGCGCGAAGGTTTGGTGATGGGATTTCAGAGGGACCACCGCGAGGCAGTCTCTCTTTTAGCAAAATATGCAGTTTCTCATTGGTAGGGAGGTGTGTCATGAATTGTATTCGGAACGTACAGCTATTGAGCATAGCTTTCCTTAGCACCGCACTGACGGGGCAACCGCAAACCGCTACGGCTCGCTCAATCGATTCCAATGCGGCAGTCCAAGGCGTAAGGCTGGCGGCGTGGCCGTTGCGGGATGTCGTAAGGCATTCGATCTCTCCGTTCGCTCAGCCGTGGCTCGAAGCTCATCGTGACTGGGAGAAACCCCAACCGAAAAATCCTGCCCCCAAGCCGCCGCCGGCTCCGATAGTGGAATTACCGCCGTTGCCGCAAGATCCTCCCCCTCAACCGATTTGCGGTGAAGGCGAAACATGTTTGTATAAGCCGACAGGCGGATCCAAGGTCGGGCCAGCGGTGCGTTAGTTACGCCATCCGTAGAAGTGCCCACTTTGCGTGAAGGGGAGCCTATTGGCAAACCATCGCACCGCGAATGTGTACCCTTGTCCTCATTAGGGCTTCCTGCTGGTTCATTTTGGGAGCATTGCCGCAGCTGCGAATGGCAAGAATGCTGCGGTTGGGTCGGCTTTCGAAATTGCCGCGAACATATCGGAACGAGGCGCACAACTTGGTAGGCATTCTGGACGACAGGATTGCGCACCGGCGATGGATGCAGGCACAGAAGCTCAATGAGGAGAAGGAAGAATATCTGCGGCGCCGCGGGCAGACGGAAAGGCACGAGCTGAGCCGATCCGTCGCATTACCGATTTTCGAAGCTGCCGTGGATGAAGAGCGCGAGGTTCTTAGGGGCTTGTGGGCTCGCCTGCTTGCGAACGCATGCGACCCAAACAGGCATCAACGCGTGCGCGTTTCTTTCATCGAGACGATCAGAAAATTTGAACCGATTGATGCATTGGTTTTGCAGATGATCGGGGATGCGAGCGGACCGCTGAAGCCGAGCGTCCGCGACTATGTCGCGGGTACCCTGCGCATCCAGGTGCCTGAGGTCATGGTCTCGTTCGAAGCGCTTGAGGAATTAAAGTGCCTCTGGCATCAGACCGAAATATTCAACCCCATCATTACGGACCGGGGGCGGCTCATCTTGGCGGCCGTTGCTCCCTAGGCGCCTGACATCACCGGCTCTTCGGTTGACCGACCTGAACCTGAAATCCGCCTCGCATGTTCGGATTGTCATCCGTGTCGAAGGCGCTCGTTGGAGGCAACGCGCGGAACACCACCTGGTTGTCAACCACCGCCTCGACCACGACGCGACCTTGGACGAAGCTTGCCGTCGAAGACTGCCTGACATTATCGACCGCGGACTTGGCCTCGTGTTGTGTTCTTGACCCGGGCTGCCGCAGCGGTTTGTGGCGTTGGGGCGAAGGGCAGGGTGCGCCGACAATGGAATACGAGTGCTCCGTAAATCGCGCCGGGTACGCATACCTGACGCTCCGGTACAGCACGCAGGGTGAGAGCCACAGCTACTGTGTCTCGCTCGTCTCGACGGTGTTGCCGTCTNNTTTTCACACAGCCTGGGTCATTTTCGACCGGGACGAGGCCCAGCAGCAGGTCCCGCCATGTCCGCTGTGCCCCGACTCCGGACGTACTGCTGCGACGCAGCGAACCGACGCTTCGGGCATCACAACCGGACTCCTGCACCGTAGCGAGCACCGATCCGTGCGCCTGCGTGCGTGGATGGGGGCGGGTCGGCCGCTAGCTGCTTCCGTAGGCCTTGAACGACAGGAAGGCACCGACCGCCAGGACCAACACGGCCACCACCGCCATCACGCCCGAGCTCTGAGACATATCACCGGCCACCGCAGCGAATTTGAGCGGGAACAGCATGCGAATGAGACCGCCAGCAACAAGGAGCCAGCCAACGATCGTCACGAGGGTCGACCAGTCTGCCGCCCAACGGTTGTGGGTCCGCACGATCGCGAGCCCGGCAACGAACAAAAGCATGCCATAAATCAGCACGAGCGCCGGATCGCGCGACAGAGGCTCGAGAACCGCGGAAATGGAGCCAAGGTTCAAAAGCAATGCAGCGGCAACGGCGACAAGGGTGGGACCGACCAAGCCGGCAATCGTCTTCGAGATCACCATGATAGTCCCCCATCGACGCGCCGCGTGTCTCTCCTTGCCGAGTATCTTCTCGCCAGACCCCCGCAGCAAGTGAATGATTGAGCCCTGTCCTCATAGATCGACAGGCTCAGGTCGAGTGCGCGTGATGTCCGCTGTGCCCCTGATAGCAGCGCAAGAGCGGACGTTGCCGGAGGTCCGAGTAGGGCCACGTGCGGACATCGTCTGAGTCGGTCACGCTCGCTTGCCTACCAGACCCTCGAAGCACGTCGGTTCGCGTCAGAACGGAATTGCTCCACCCGAATTTTCACGGTTTTACAGTCGGCAGGGAATATCGAAGACTAGCAGTCCTGTTTTTTCCAAAGGCAGCTGAGCCACGACCTCCCCGGCTGGATTTAGGACAGCCGTGGGACCCCAGGAAATACGCCCATCGCGCTCTCCGGTCACATCGGCCGAGACGAGCCAAAGGCCTGTTTCACGGCATCGTTCACCCCGCACTGAATTGTGCACGGTCTTGAGCGCCTCCGCCGTCTTTCGGCGGCACATATTGTTGGCAGGGCACACGATCAAGGATGCGCCGAGGTCCGCTACCCTTCCGCGCCGCGTCGGAAAAGTTCGTGTCGTAACAAATGTTGATTCCGAAACGCAGACCATCGACCTCGAAGACGTGGCTATCGCTTCCAGCTTCGAAACAGTTTTCGCCGCCGAAGAGCCGCACCTTGTTATCGTTTCCAGTATCAAAAATGTGTTCGCCGTTGAATAAGTGCGCCTTGCGATAGCGACCGATTAGGATGCGCCGATCCACCACAATGGCCGTGTTGAACAATCGCCCTTCCTCCACCTCGATCAGCCCCACTACGATCATCGGTCCGGTCTTCGGGAGGCGGTTCAGCACCGCCTCGAATGCGGGCGACGTGAGGTCCAGAGCGTTTCGTCGGGCCGGCGTCTCGTCGGTCAAATACCCCTGAAGGAAGCCTTCCGGAAAACATAGCAGCGCGGCGCCTTCGCTTTCAGCGCGCGCGGCAACATCTGCTACGCAGTTCAACGCCGCCTCGATGTCTTCCCGAAATTCGACGGTCTGGGCCGCGGCGATCCTTACGGTTTTCATAGCACGGCAAGTCTCACGACATCGTCCCGCTTGACGACGATCGAATCCTACGAGTGCACGCCTCTAATGTCTGCTCTATTTCGGCTCGCCTTGTCGATTTGGCTGAATGACGGCTTCGGGTCATTCACGCCCGAGCCACTCAGCCCCGGCCCGGAAGTTTGTCCGCTCTGCATCCGATAGCGACCGGCCGCCATCGAAACGCGCGATGTCGTAAAGGGCCAGGAGCAGACTCATGCACTGCACAGAAAGTTGCTTTGCAGGATCGAACGCGGCTTAGACTTTCTCAGGCTCATTTCAGTCCTGCAGGACTGAACGGGCCACGAAGCCGATCTCAAACTTCATTGAGAGCAAGGGCCCCACTCGGGGCACAGCCCGTGCAGTGAGCGACCCGACTGCACTGCACAACGCGCTGTCGCGNNCGCTTCGCCAGCCGGCAAGCCCACAATCTCACCTACCGCTCTTGCCAGGAAAGCGGCAGGCTGACGAGACGGGTGCGTCGGATGGCCTCTACATACTGCTGATCATCGGACCCAAGACCCCAAAACCGCCGACGCACGGGCCAGGCGCCGGTCTGGTGATCGCGGTAGTTGGAGCGGTGGTCGGTGCGCTTGTCGTCTGGCCGACTTACTTTTGCGTTTTAGCGGGGGCGGTTGCACTAGGCGTTGTCGTCACGGACATCGACACTGCCCAAAATTCCGGCCCGGTGGCGAGGCCGCTTGCGTCCTTCTGCGCCGATTGACGCCAGATCGTCCACGACTCCGGATGCAGCCGGCTCGCCTCTGCGAAGTGCAGAGCGGCTTCGTCGCGTTTTCCCATGCGCAGAAGATAGCGCGCCAACCGAAAATGTACGTGCGCGTTCGCGATGGCCTCGTCGGGCAATCGCAGCCGAGCACGAGCCGCGGCCGGATCGTAGACGAACTCGCTGGCCGGTCCCTTCAGAACCCAGTCGCCAGGACCGCCCCTCGAAGTGATCGAGGCCGAGTTCCTCTTTGAGTTGCTGATGGGCCTGCTCGCAGACCCATCGCGCCTTGATGGTGGCGGCCAAGGTGCGCAGGTCCGTCGTCGCGGAAAGGTTGGCGAGATAGTATTTCTTCTCGCCCGAGGTTCGGTGTTCGCCGATGAGCCAGGCCTCGTCCCCCGGGAGATGTTGCTTTCGGCGGCGTTTTGTCACCTCACTGGCGTCGCCTGACGACCCAACCGCACTGCACAACGCGCTGTCGCGGTTTGACCGGGTTGGGTCAAAAGGCGAAATACTCGCAGCGAGCACAATGAGTCCGATTCTCTCCCGATAGCGACCGGATCGCAGACACGGGAGCACGTCGCATGTGGCCATCAGACTCGGACATCAGGCCGCTTCACTAGATTAAGCCGACGTCACGTCGGACGCTCGATAGTTCTGCACCTGCCCGATTGTCGCCCTGACCAGAATCGGTACGGATGCGGATTGAAGGAGTTGTTTCAACGGGTCTTCGGTGACGCAGGTTGAGAGGTGGTCCCGGTTTCTGGGACAGGCGGCTAAGGTGGATTTGACGACGAAGAGGACAATCCACCATGAGGACGCGCAGACGGTTCACGGCTGAGTCCTGGGGCCACCCGCTTCGCCAGCCGGCAAGCGCACAATCTCACCTACCGCTCTTGCCAGGAAAGCGGCAGGCTGATGGAACGGGAGCGACGGATGGCGGACAGGCCATGATTGGGATCGTTGTCCATTCGACCGCCGCAGTGAGCCTGGACGGCCGCGGCGCCCGTTTCGGTAGACCACCCTCCCGCCGACCACCGTCATCAGCGCCTCAACGCCGATCTGGCTGCCATCGCGGGCCCTACGTCTAATCTGGGCAGGCCCGTCGCGGCGCAAACGTAACTTCTAGGCGGGGTTTCAAAGGTCAACAAGAATGCCTATAAATACGAATCTGCCCCCATTATCGAGGTTCATTATGGCGAAGAAGCCAAGGCGCGGCCGTCCCCCCGGCTCGAAGAACAAGAATATTAACGGCAAGGGCGGCAACGTCGCGAAGATGGATGTGGGCCAGCTCCGCTTCTACATCGACAGCCTTCAGAGCATGCTCGCCAAAAAGGTCCACGAACAACGGTCGCACTTAGAGCACCAGCTTGCTCAGCTCGGAGGCTACGTTTCCAAGAAAACCTCGGCGACGGTCAAGGCCATCACGCCCCGGAAGGGCAAGCGGGCCAAGGCCGTGCCGCAATACCAGAGCAAAAAGGACCCGAAGATGAAGTGGGCCGGCCGTGGCATGACGCCGGTTTGGATGCGCGAAGAGATGAAGGGCACCAAGCTCAAGAAGGAAGATTTCGCTATCAAATAGCCGATGCGGGGGGTGGCGCTGAGCCGCGAGTCTGAATCCGCGCCCTATCCCGGCTCTTCACCTCAGGCTTTTGGCTTTGACACGGGTATCAGGTCGATTTCGTTCCCGTTGTCATCCATCACGCGCACGACCGTGCCGTGGTAGAGGCCATCCTTGGCGTACTCGCGCGCCACTTGCGCCGCATGCCTTGTGGCATCGGTCGAGCGGCACTCCTTCCACCAATGATGGCGGAGACCATTTCCGCTGAGTCGGAACCGGTAAGCCATTTCCAACGTATCGACTCAATTTGTAAGTAAAGCTGCTGGCACTCACTCCAAAAAAGACAGGTGAGGCTTAACGCCACGGCAACGATGGCTTGGTACGGGATAACACGTACCCGATTGTCTGACGGGCACGAGACTGAAACGGCCGCTTGTTGTCCCTCGCCGGACGGGCGGCCGTTTTCTTGTCTCGGCACCCGAAAGGGCTCGCGGGGCATGGCGCGATTGCGCACCGGATTCGGCGAGAGGGCAAGCGAAGTGGCGAACGCGATCTCCTTGGCGCACACCTCGGATGCGGCGGAATCCGGGCTCAGCATGAACACCACGGCGTTGGCGCGCACGATCAGTGCCTCAATGCGCTTCCACCAGTCCTCGAAGGCATAGATTTCGCTGCGGTCGATCAGCGGCTCGAAGCCCTGCGACGTCAGCGCCTCCGCGATACGATCGGCGAAGGCCAAGTCGGCACGCGCATCGGAGACGAAGAATTGGGTGGCATTCTTTTTAATCCCGTCAGACTTTTAAATATTTTAGTGTAGGTCACGCATTTTGTTTGCCTTAGACAAGTCAAAGATTATCGTACTTCTTGAATACTAAAATCATCAGGAGACGTCATGAGTATAAGACTCGTAGATGCGAAGCAAAGGCTCGCAGCTAAACTGAGCGACTACGATCCGCCTGTCCTGCATCCCATCGAAGCCGACCCCTGGGTCGTCAGCAGCCTCCTGCAGAAGTCCATCCGCCGCGGCGAGACCGAGATCGCCCAGCGTGCCGCCCACACGCTGTTCATGCTCAAAGGCTCCGCAATCTGGCGGCGGCTGATGGTCATCGCGTACGAGGATATCGGGGCGGGCGCCGCCGATGTGCTTATGATGACGACTGCGGCCGGCACGGACCCTGCGTGGCGCAAGGCTCATGGCGGAGATGGGCGCGTCGCTGTCGCACTCGCCGGAATGCTGCCCGAAGCCACGAAGGATCGGTCGACCGATTACCTGATCTGCGCCGCCAAGGACCATCCGTCACTTGCGGCGGAGCGGCTTGCGATCGCGAGCGGCTCTATTGCGGATAGACTCTCGGTCCTGTGCGACGTGAGCCTCACCTTGCCGCACCGCGCAATGGCGGCCTGGTACACGTCCGGCATCGAATGGAGGGGCGAGCGGCAAGTCGGGAAGGGTGATCTGGCTGCTCTCCTGGAGGCGTATGGGGAGCTGGGCGTTCCGGAACAGCTGATTGTCGCGACCAGTGTGGCGATCGCGCGGACCCGAGAGCCCATCACCGTGATGGCGCCGCTCGCCTGGCTTGTGGCTCATCAACACCCGAACGTCATTATTTGTAATTGTCCGCTGCCATGTGCGGCGGGAGACGATGTTCCCCTCTACGCCCTCGATATGCATACCCGTCCGGGCCGCGAGGCAATCTGGCGCTTCGCACGCGAAAACGAGGCGGTTCGCGCGTGCCTGGAACGTTACGTTCCCAAACCCGGCTGGCGACGCGCCGCCTACGCGGCGGCGTTCTATGTGGATGGCGCGCCGGTCAAGCAGCGCTTGTTCTGGGAGGGGTCGGAGAGCCTTGAGGCGTTCGGCATCGAGCGCGATTTCTTGACGGCGGGCGCGGCGCCGGAAGGCTTTGCGCCGCTTCTTGAGAGCGTGCGTGCCAATCTCCAGCACCTGAACGCAGTGCGGGCAGAGGTCCTTGCGCGCTCGCATTTGGGTTCGATCGGGCCAACTGCGCTGGGCGCCGTCCGTACCGCCGCGGAGGGGAGGGGGTGACTCGCATGTCGCGCGATCTAACCTTCGATAATCTTCCATTATCGCGAGCCACATCGTCAGAGGGGCCGGACGCTCAGTCGCGGTTTGCAGTCAACTGCAAAGATGCTGGAGCGTCGGACCTACCAACCCCGAATTCATTTGCAATCAACTGCAAAGGTGACGATCCCAGCACAGACCGGTTTGCAGTCAACTGCAAAGATGGGCTGCCGCCGTCCGTCGCGGCCTACATCCGCCAATCGCTGGCGGAGAACACCAAACGCGCCTACGCATCCGACATTCGACAATTTGAGGCGGTGGCGGGTCCGCTTCCCGCTACCGACATGGCCGTTGCCACCTACATCGCAGAGCAGGCATCGCGCATGAAGGTGTCCAGTTTGGTTCGACGCCTGGCAGCGTTGTCGAAGGCGCACCAGCTGCGAGGCTGGCCCAATCCGGTTCGCTCTATTCTGGTCCGCACTACGCTCCGGGGCATCCGGCGCGTGCATTGGGGGCCCCGCCAACAGGCGCGGGCCCTTCTTGGCGAGGATTTGGCCACGATCGTCGCGTCGATGGGACACGCATTGCGTGACACGCGGGATCGCGCTCTCTTGCTCGTCGGCTTTGCGGGAGGCTTTCGACGCTCCGAGTTGGTCGGCATCGACGCTGAGGACATCGAGCACGTCGCTGAGGGCATCTTCGTGCAACTGCACCGCTCGAAAACCGATCAGTTTGGCGCCGGAAGGCTGGTCGCGATTCCGCGCGGACCCGGGGGTATGTGCCCGGTGACTGCGCTAATCGAATGGCTTGCGTGCTCGCGGACCGGGGAGGGGGCTGTCTTCCGGTCCGTTGATCGGCGCGATCGAGTCGGCGAACGTCTGTCTGGCGAAGCAGTGGGTTCAATCCTACGGAGGAGGGTAGAGTGGGCGGGGCTTGATGCTTCGGGATACTCCGGTCACAGCCTGCGCGCCGGGTTGGTGACATCCGCTGCTGACCGCGGCGTCGCGAATGAGAAAATTCGGCAACAGACGGGTCATGCATCGGTGCAATCGCTGAGCGGATACATTCGAAATCCCGAAGAATGGAAGGCCAATGCAGCGGCGATCGCGTTAAGCGCAGCCCGCCCCAGTGAAGACCGATGTCCGTCCACCGAGGTCAAGCCGAAGCGCCGATTAGATCTCAGCATGTTCCGCTTGGGGCCCATCGCGTCATTTCGCGGTGACGCAGCAAGTCAGTCGCTTTCGGAGCAAAGCGGACATCGTTCGGCGCTGGCGCCGCGAATGGTCGGTCGCGAATGACCC
>PLJS01000329.1 GCA_003140315.1 Hyphomicrobiales bacterium | reverse complement strand
CATGACGGTCGCTCAGGATGACGCCGCTACAGCTTCCGCAGCGCCACTTCCTGCACCAGATGATTCGCGTCCTTCTTCAGGATCAGGTGGGCACGCTGGCGCGTCGGCAGGATGTTCTCGTTGAGGTTCACGAGATTGATGCGGTTCCAAATCGAATTCGCGGTTTCGGTGGCCTGCTTATCGTCGAGACTGGCGTAGCGATGGAAATAGGACTTCGGATCGCGGAACGCGGTCTCGCGCAACGTCAGGAACCGGTTGACGTACCAGCGCCGCAACACCTCTTCCTCGGCATCGATGTAGACCGAGAAGTCGAAGAAGTCGGACACGTAGGGGATCGCCTTGCCGTCCTTCGGCGGATGGCCGGTCTGCAGGACGTTCAGTCCTTCGACAATGAGGATGTCGGGACGGTCGACCTCGATCCATTGCTGCGGCATCACGTCATAGATCAAGTGCGAGTAGACTGGCGCGCGTACCGGCCGGCGACCCGCCTTCACGTCGGCGAGAAACCGCAGCAGTGTCGGCAGATCGTAGCTCTCCGGAAAACCCTTCTTCTCCATCAGCCCTTCGCGTTCGAGCACTGCGTTCGGCAGAAGGAAGCCGTCGGTGGTCACGAGATCGACCTTCGGGACGTTCGGCCAGCGCGCGAGCAGCGCCTGGAGCACGCGCGCCGTGGTGGACTTGCCGACCGCCACCGACCCGGCGACGCCGATAATGTAAGGCACCTTCGCTTCGGCGGTGCCGAGGAAGTGCTGTTGCACGATGAACAGCCGCTGCGTCGCCGCCACATAGAGCGAGAGCAGCCGCGAGAGCGGCAGGTAGATTTCCTCCACCTCCGTCATGTCGAGGCGGTCGTGCAACGAACGCACGCGCCTCACTTCCTCGGCGGCCAGCGTCATCGGCGCGTCGTCGCGCAACGCCGCCCATTGCACGCGGGAAAAAATGCCGTAAGGCGAAAGGCCGTCGTCGGTGCGCTGTTCCATCGGCAGGTCCGTCAATATTTGCGCCTGCGCATGATCTTAATCCGAAAACCGGTTCCCATCCCTGATCAAGTCCGGGACATGCTCTTCGGGATCATGCTTAGACGCGCTTGCGCGCCGCCTTTTCCTCAAGACCCGACTGGTTGGTGCGCGCCGCGAGCGCCGCCTCGACGTCGGCGAGCTTCACGCCGCGGACTTCGAGCACCACGAGCAGATGGTAGAGCAGGTCCGCGGCTTCGGCGATCAGGTGCTCGCGATCCTCGGTGACCGCCGCAAGCGCGGTCTCGACCGCTTCCTCGCCGAGCTTCTTGGCGCAATGCGTCACGCCCTTGTCGATGAGCTTGCGCGTGTAGGATGTCTCGGGGCTCGCGGCGGCGCGCTCATGCACGCGGGCTTCGAGGTCATGAAGAGTGAAGGTCATGGACGGTATCTAGCACCTTCGCCTGCCCGCGTCATGGATCGAGCCGCATCGGCAGGCTCGCCTTCGCCATGTAGTCCTTGGCCTGGCGCACCGAATATTCGCCGAAATGGAAGATCGAGGCTGCCAGCACCGCGGTCGCATGCCCGTCGCGGATGCCTTCCACCAGATGGTCGAGATTGCCGACGCCGCCCGAGGCGATCACCGGCACCGTGACGGCATCCGCGATGGCGCAGGTGAGTGCGATGTCGAAGCCGCGGCGGGTTCCATCACGATCCATCGAGGTCAACAGGATCTCGCCGGCGCCAAGCGCCACGACCTCGCGCGCATAGTCGATCGCGTCGATACCGGTCGGATTGCGTCCGCCGTGGGTGAAGATCTCCCAGCGGTCAGGCTCGCCGGCCTTCGAGGCCTTCTTGGCGTCGATCGCTACCACGATGCACTGGTCGCCGAATTTTTCCGCAGCCTCCTTCACGAAGGCGCGCCGGTTCACGGCCGCGGTGTTGATCGAGACCTTGTCGGCGCCGCAGGTCAGCAGGCGGCGGATGTCGTCCACGCTGCGCACGCCGCCGCCGACGGTGAGCGGCATGAAGCAGGCTTCCGCGGTGCGCGTCACGACCTCGAAGATGGTCTCGCGATTCTCGTGGCTCGCCGTGATGTCGAGGAAACAGAGTTCGTCGGCGCCCGCCGCGTCATAGGCGATCGCGGCCTCGACCGGGTCCCCGGCGTCGCGCAGATTGACGAAATTGATGCCCTTGACGACGCGGCCGTCCTTCACGTCGAGGCAGGGAATGACGCGGACCTTGAACATCAGGCCCTCGTCCGCGCGTCGCGAATAAGCTTGAGCGCCTCCGCGGGATCGAGCCGTCCGTCGTAAAGCGCGCGGCCGGCGATGGCGCCTTCGAGCTTTTTGGCGCGCGGCGCCAGCAGCGCTTTGATGTCCTCGATCGAGGCCAGTCCACCCGACGCGATCACCGGTATGGAAATGGCTTCGGCCAGCGCGATGGTGGCGTCGAGATTGAGGCCCTTGAGCAAGCCGTCGCGCGCGATGTCGGTATAGATGATGGCCGCGACGCCGGCGTCCTCGAAGCGGCGCGCGATATCGATCGCCGACAGCTCCGACGATTCCGCCCAGCCCTGCACCGCGACCTTGCCGTCGCGCGCGTCGAGCCCGACCGCGATCTTCT
This sequence comes from Hyphomicrobiales bacterium, assembly GCA_003140315.1. GTDB lineage: Bacteria > Pseudomonadota > Alphaproteobacteria > Rhizobiales > Xanthobacteraceae > PALSA-894. The sequence goes on along the minus strand of PLJS01000329.1, from coordinate 4,487 downwards.
TTGGAAATTTGCGCGCGGCCTCTTTGACGAGATCCGGATTGCGCACCGCCGCCGTGCCGATGATGACGCGGTTGACGCCTTTCTCCAGCCAGGCTTCCACGGTTGCCATGTCGCGAATGCCGCCGCCGAGCTGCACGCATTGGCCGACGGCCTCCAGAATGCGCTCGACCGCCGCGACGTTCATCGGCTTGCCGGCGAAGGCGCCGTCGAGATCGACGACATGCAGATGCTTGAAGCCCTGCAGCTGGAACGCCTGCGCCTGCGCGGCCGGATCGCGGTGAAACACGGTCGCGCGCGCCATGTCGCCCTGCTCCAGGCGCACCGCAAGACCGTCCTTCACGTCGATAGCGGGGAAGAGGATCACGGCTCGCGTTCCGCAAGCATCACGGCTTCCACTTCAGGAAATTCGCGATCAGGGCCAAGCCCAGCCGCTGGCTCTTCTCCGGATGGAACTGTGTCCCCGCATAGCTGTCGCGCGCGACCATCGCGGTGAGCGGACCGCCATAGTCGGCTTGCGCCACCAGGCAGGCCGGGTCCGACGTGTTGAGGTGATAGGAGTGCACGAAATAGCCGTGCAGGCCGGACGGTCCGACCGCGATGCCGTCGAGCAGCGGGTGGGGACGCAACTCGTTGAGCGTGTTCCAGCCCATGTGCGGGATCTTCAAGGATTCGTCGTTCGGCGCGATGCGGTCGACCTCGCCCGGAATCCAGCCCAAGCCCTCGACCACCTCATATTCGCGTCCGCGTTCGGCCATGAGCTGCATGCCGACGCAGATGCCGAGGAATGGCCGGCCCTTCTGCCGCACGGTTTCGTTCAGCGCATCGACCATGCCGGGCACGGCGTCGAGCCCGCGCCGGCAGTCCGCGAACGCGCCGACACCAGGCAGCACCACGCGATCGGCGGCGCGAACCTTGTCCGGGTCGCTGGTCACCAGGATCGGCTGGTCGTGGCCCGCCTCACGCGCGGCACGCTCGAACGCTTTCGCGGCCGAGTGCAGATTGCCGGAGCCATAATCGACGATCGCCACCGTCACGGACGCGCCTCCGGCTGCGGGAACAGGCCGATGATCTCGGAGGACGGCTCCGAGGGCGGGCGCGTGAGCGGCGGCTTGGGTGTCGGCGTCGCGACCGGCTGGTCGTCCTGCACCCAGCCGTCGAAGAAGCGCCGTTCGGCGTCTTCGCGGTCATCGCCGACAACGACGCCGAGATAGCCAAAGCCGCGGCGCGCGAGCTTCCAGCGGCGCAGGCTCGACGCCTCCATGCCGACCAGCAGCGAAAACAGCAATGCGATCCAGATGGCCTCGGCCTCGATGCCGAGACGCCGCACCACGAAGGCGATGCCGCCGATCAGGATCGCGTAGGCGATGAACTCCAGCCACAGGCGATGCCGCAGCATCCACAGCGGCGCGAGCAGGAACGCCCAGAAATGAAAGCCGTCGCGCACGAACACAAAGCGCGACGTGTGCGCCAGCGTGTCGCCGCTCCGTCGCGGGGGCGCATGGACTGTGTAGACAGGCATGATCTGCTCTCACCTGTAGCCCGGATGAGCGAAGCGATATCCGGGTAGGCCTCACCACGGGTCACCCCGCATTCCGCTTCGCTCCATNNTTTCACACGGCCTGGGCCCTTAGCGGGAGTCCTGGAATGTCCGCTATGGCGCCGCTGTCGGAGGATAGGCGGACGTTAGGCGTGCCGCGCTCAGCCCATCAAGCCCGGCTTGCGCGTGCGCGGCCTCGTTCGTAGCCCGGATGAGCGCAGCGAAATCCGGGACCGGCGCCGCGGCGCGAGCCGTCCCGCTCACGGTTGCCCAACGGGCCTCAACATCCGTCCGTCTCAAGACCGGGCTCGTCATGCTCACGTTGAGCTTTGTCGGTGCTGACCCATCTGACACCATGCGTGCTTCTCAGTGCGGCGGCCTGTCCTCGACTCTGTCCTTCTGCCTTGTGCTAGCGTTCCGACCAAGCGACGAGCTGGGGTCCTCCCTCCGAGGTTGGTCCCGGCCGATCGGTCAAAAAGAAGCGCAGGGAGGAGCCATGTCACGATGCATCCAAAGCGCACCGGTCACCGGGCTATTGGGGGTGACGGCATTCCTGTCGGCGGCTTTTTTGGGCGCTGCGCCAACAGCTCAGGCGGCCGAACTGCAGGTCCACGTCACCATCGCGGTACGCGTCGCTGTCGGGGAGATCGCGGCCGCCTTTGAGAAGCGGTCCGGCCACACGATCAAGATGACCGTAGCGGCTCCGGGAGAGATCGTAGCGGCCTTGCAGGGTGGCGCGCACGCCGATGTCGTCGTTCTCACCGACGGCGGACTGGCTGAACTTGAGAACAAGGGTCTCGTTCGGCGCACCCGCGTCCCGCTTGCCACGTCCGCTTTCGGCGTGGCGACTCGTAGCGGCGACAGCGTGCCGGACATCTCGACGCCCGAAGCGCTGCGAGCGGTGCTGCTGGGAGCAAGCAGGGTCATCTACAACGATCCCAAGACCTCGCCCTCGGGCCAAGTCCTGCTGCGCGTCGCCGAGCGCCTCGGCGTCGCCGAGCAGGTTAAAGCCAAGTCCCAGGTCGTGGCTGGGGGGGCCAGCGTGAGCACGCTGGCCAAGGACACAAGCCCCGGATTCGTGGTCGCCCTGAGCCCTCTGACTGAAATTCCCGGCCATCCGGGAACGAAGTTGGTCGGGCCGCTACCAAAGGAACTGCAAGTCCAGATTTCCTTTTCGGCCGCGCCGGGTGCGCATCCTCAGGATGAGGCCTTGGCGCAGGCGTTCCTGGACGCTCTGGCCAGCGCCGAGGCCAAGCAAGCCTACGTCGCGACGGGGTTTGATGTCGTAAAGTAGGCGTAGGCCTTGGGGATGCGGTAGCCCGGCTTGCGCGTCCGCGGCCTCGTTCGTAGCCGCGATGAGCGCAGCGACATCCGGGACCGGCGTTGCCGCACGTGCAGCCCCGCATTCCGCTTCGCTCCATGCGGGCTACAGGGGCTACCCCCCGAGCGTCCCCTTGGTCGAGGGAATTTCGCCGGCCGCGCGCGGATCGATCGCGATCGCGGCGCGCAGCGCCCGCGCGAGGCCCTTGAAGCACGACTCCGAGATATGGTGGTCGTTGGTGCCATACAACGTCTCGACATGCAGCGTAATGCCGGCATTCATCGCGAAGGCCTGAAACCACTCCTGCACCAGCTCCGTGTCGAAGGCGCCGACCTTGTCGCGCGCGAACTCGGCCTTGAACACCAGGAACGGCCGCCCCGAAATGTCGATCGCCACGCGGGTGAGTGCTTCATCCATCGGCACATGCACGTCGGCGTAGCGGGTGATGCCCTTCATATCGCCCAGCGCCTGCTTCATGGCCTGGCCGAGCGCGATGCCGACATCTTCGGTCGTGTGGTGATGGTCGATATGCAGGTCGCCTTTGGCCTTGACCGTGATGTCGATGCGCGAGTGGCGCGCGAGCAGGTCGAGCATGTGGTCGAAGAACCCGATGCCGGTCGCAATCGAGGACGCACCCGTGCCGTCGAGGTCGATCTCGACCGCAACGTCGGTCTCCTTGGTCTTCCGCTTCACGGCGGCCGTGCGCATGAGGAGTCCTCAATCAGTGCGCGCGCCTTTTATCAGGGGTGGGCGAGGTGCGCTAGGACGGGACGTTCTATCCCTCCCCGAAGGGGAGGGTGGCGGTCCGCAGGACCGCCGAGTAGGGCTCTTGCTGAAACACCCCACCCGTCCCGCTTCGCGGGGAGGGATAAGGAAGCAAGGTTTGCATCGCCCCCGGTGAGTCCCTAAATCACAGCCGCATGCAAACGAACTCCCCCGACCTCTGGCACGGCACAACCATCCTCACGGTCCGCAAGGGCGGCGTGGTGGCGATCGGCGGCGACGGCCAGGTCTCGATCGGCCAGACCATCGTCAAGGCCAATGCCAAGAAGGTGCGCCGGCTCGCCAAAGGCGATGTGATCGGCGGCTTCGCAGGCGCGACCGCGGACGCATTTACCTTGTTCGAGCGGCTGGAGGCCAAGCTGGAACAGTATCCGAGCCAGCTCATGCGCGCCGCGGTCGAGCTTGCCAAGGACTGGCGCACCGACCGCTACCTGCGCCGGCTCGAAGCCATGATGATCGTCGCCGACAAGGACGTGTCGCTGGTGCTTACCGGCACCGGCGACGTGCTCGAGCCGGAAGCCGGCGTGATGGGTATCGGCTCGGGCGGCAACTACGCGCTCGCCGCCGCGCGCGCGCTCGCGACGACCGATCTCGATGCCGAAACGATCGTGCGCCGTTCGCTCGATATCGCGGCGGACATCTGCGTGTACACCAACCGGAATGTGACGGTGGAGACGTTGAAAGCGTGACCGACTTCTCCCCCCGCGAAATCGTCTCCGAACTCGACCGCTTCATCATCGGACAGTCCGACGCCAAGCGCGCGGTCGCGATCGCGCTGCGCAACCGCTGGCGGCGGCTGCAGCTCGACGAGCGGCTGCGCGAAGAGGTGCTGCCGAAGAACATCCT
>PLJS01000126.1 GCA_003140315.1 Hyphomicrobiales bacterium | reverse complement strand
TCATTGTGAGGGTTGGTATTAGCCCTACGATACCCCGGATTCTCAGATCGGCCAGTTCCTCGTCCGACACCGAGAGTGGAACCGCGGCAATGCCCTTCATATGGCCGCGCGAGGCCGCGATGGTATCGATCATCGCAAGATTGTCGAAAGCATAGCCGCCCGGCTGCACGAGCAAGGCGTGCGTGACGCCATGCTGTGCGAGAACGCTCCAGAGCGTATCCGGATCAGCGACCGTTTCGCCCGGGGCGGGCCGGTAGCCGGGCCCTTCGGGAAACGGATAGCGCTCCGGCCAATAAACGTGCAGATGGCAATCAACGGCGTTTTGCGTCGGAGACATTTGAATCCCTTCTTGGGAAATCAGGAAGCGGCTCGCATGAGCGCAGCCGAGTCCTTGGCGACTCGCTTATGTGGCTTCAGCCACGACGGTGTTCGACAATCGCCCAATCGGTTCGATCTCGATGTCGATCGTGTCGCCGACGCGTAGAAGCGCGGCTTCGGGCGGATCCCAGAAGATGCCGACGCCGGCGGGCGTTCCGGTTGCGATGATGTCTCCCGGCTCGAGCGTCATACGCGAGAAATAAGCGACTAGCTGACGCACCGAAAACGTCATGTTCGCGGTGGAATCGTTCTGGCGCACTTCGCCGTTCACCCAGCATTTGATCTGGACGTTTTGCGGATCGGGAATCTCGTCCTTAGTGACCAGATAGGGGCCCATGGGAGATGAGGTATCAAGATTCTTGCCCAGCAGGATCAGGCCGCGGCGCATTTCCGCGAACTGAAGGTCGCGCATGCTCACGTCATTGGCGATGGTATAGCCAGCGATGACGTCGTCGACATTCTCCTCGGTCACGTCCTTGCAGCGCTTGCCGATGACCACGCAGAGTTCGGCCTCGTAATCGAGCTGCGTCGTATGTCGCGAATACACGATTGCATCACGATGCCCGATCAGCACCGATGGAAACTTCGAGAAGGCGGCGGGCCATGTGTGCTTCTCCGAGCGTGCGGCTGGGAGCTTGCTCGCCGCCGGGCCCGCTTCGGTGATATGGCTTTTGTAGTTCGAGCCAACCATGATGATCTTGCCAGGGCGAGGGACTGGCGCCAGCAAGCGAACTTCGTTTTCGCCGTGGATCAAACGCTCCGACTTCCACACGGAGATGGTCGATGATCTTGCAAGTTCCGTGGCGGCAAACGCCACCGCACGGCGTGCCGCATCGAGACCAGGCTCGCCCATGTCGAGCAAAAGCCGCATGTCGGCCGGCAAGGAAACCGGAGCACCGGCTGGCGGGGTCGGGAGACGCGCGTGGACGCCGGCAAGATCGATCAGATGTCGCTCCGAGCCAACTTCGACGATCGCGCCAATTCTGATTGTTGCATCAGCATTGGTGACATAGCTTGCGAGTTTCATTGTGACATATCCGTCACGGGCGGGGATCGGAGACAAGCGGTCGCGCGGCCCGCTATTCGACGAGTGACTTGAACAATCCCTGCGGGCGCAGGAAAAGCAGCAGGAGCAGGACACTGAAGGCGACGACATTCTTGTAGCCGGCATCGATGAACACCACGCCGACGGCTTGGAGTACGCCCAGTCCGATGCCGCCGATGAAAGCGCCAAGCGGGTTTCCCAAACCCCCGATAATCGCCGCGATGAAACCGCTGACGGCAAATGGAATGCCGATATGGAATGCCGTGTACTGCGTCGGTGTGATCAGTATTCCGCCGAGCGCGCCGAGCGCGGCGCTCAGGATGAACCCGGCCGCAACCATCCGTTCGACCTTGATTCCGAGAATGCGCGCGACCTCGGGATTGATGGCGCAGGCGCGCATGGCTCGTCCGAATTTCGTGCGGCTGTAGAGCAGGCCGAGCAGAAAAACGAGCAGGAGAGAGATGCCGATGATCCACAGGATCTGCAGCCCGACGGCGACGCCGAGGAATTGCAGCGGAGGTCCGGGCGTGAAGTAGGGGATTGAATGCGGCTTGTCGTCCACGAAGTGCAACGTCGCGTTCTCGATCAGGATCTGGCACGCGAGCGTAGCCAGGATCATGATGTGCACCGACGCATTGCGCTGGCGCAAACGCCTGATGACGACCCATTCGATGGCGAGGCCGAGACAACTTACAAGGGCGATCGCCGCCAGCATCGCGAGGACCAGCGGGACGCCGACCAGAGAGTAGAAGATGTAGGTCAGCATGCCGCCGAGCATCACAAAGCCGCCCTGGGCGAAATTGATAATGCCGCTCGAATTATAGAGAACCGAATAGCCGATACCGACCAAGCCGTAGATGCAACCCACGGACAATCCGCCGATCAGGAACTGAAGCAGGGTTGAGAGATCGTACACAGTGGCGATCCTCGCTCTTCTCGCTCAAATTCCGCCCAAGTAGGCTTCCAGCACTTTCGAATCTTTCTGCACTTCTTCCGGCGTTCCCTCGGCAATCTTCTTGCCGAAATCCAGCACCACGACCCGTTCTGCCGTGCTCATAACTATGTTCATGTCGTGCTCGATGAAGAGCACCGTGGTGCCACCATCGCGAATCCGCCGGATGAGCTGTGCGAGCTCCTTGGTCTCGGCGTGATTGAGGCCGGCGGCCGGCTCGTCGAGCATTAGGAGCTTCGGTTGAGCCGCAAGGGCGCGCGCAACCTCGAGCAGGCGCTGCTGGCCGTAGGTCAGGGTGGTCGCAATCACGTCGGCATGTGCTGCGAGGCCCACGAGCTCAAGGATTTGCCGCCCCTTGGTCTCTGTTGCTCGCATCTGTTCGCGCGCCCAAGGCGGACGGAAGATCGCCGACCAAACGCCGCCGCGCGTCCCGAGATGTGCCCCGACGACAAGATTTTCGATCACCGACATCTCGGGAAACAGGCGGACAAGCTGGAAGGTCCGCACCGCGCCGAAAGCGGCGATCTTGAAAGGAGGAGCATTGGTGATGTCGCGTCCGGCAAGCCGCACATGGCCGTCGTTTGGCGACAGGAAGCCGGTGATCAGGTTGAACAGCGTCGTCTTTCCGGCCCCGTTAGGGCCGATTACCGCCGAGATGGTGTTCTTCACGACTGCGAAGGACACCGCGCTCACGGCGTGCAGCCCGCCGAAGCGTTTGGAGATCGCGTCAACCTCGAGCAGCGCGGTCATGACAAGGCTCCCGGCGCTGTCGTCTCGGTTGGCTGGCGCGACAGGCGCCACCGCTCGAACACGGCGACCAGACCGTAAATTCCGCGCGGCGCGAACAGGAGGATCAGCAGCAGCACAGCGCCGTAGAGAAGCTCACGCGCGCTGTGAAATCGCCGAAGCATCTCAGGAAACAGGGTAATGACGATCGCGCCAATCAACGGTCCGAGCGTCGTGTTGATCCCGCCCACAAACAGCATCGTGAAAAGAAGGATCACCATATACAGGCCAAAGACTTCCGGGCTGATGAAGGTGACGTAATGAGCGAACATCGATCCGCCGATCGACGCAAACACGGCAGAGACCACGAAGGCCAGAAGCTTGTAGCGAGCGACGTTGATGCCAAGGGCCTGAGCCGCATCCTCGTTTCCCGCGATCGCCCGAAGCGCGAAGCCGACGCGGGAATGATAAAGTCGGTGCGTGACGAAGATCGCGAGCCCGGCGATGAGCCAGTAGGCGACATAGAAGCTGGTGTCGCTTGCAAGCTCCCACGGGCCGATGCCCATCGGGGGGATGGCGGAGATGCCGAACAGGCCCTGTGTCATCGATTTCCACTGGGTGGTGATCTCAAAGACCATGAGGCCGAGCGCCAGCGTCGCCATCGCCAGATAGTGACCACGCAGCCGCAGCGTCGGATAGCCGATGACGAGCGCGACGGCGGCGGCTCCGATCGCCGCGATGCCAACGGTGAGGACCGGCGGAAGCTCCAACCGCATCGCTAAGATGGTGCTGCCGTAGCCGCCGATCGCCGCGAACGCGTTGTGGCCGAACGATATTTGTCCGGCGTAGCCCATGAACAAATTCAACCCGGCAGTGATCACCGAATAGATCGCGGCGAGCACGAGCGCTGCAATGTATTGACCGGAAAGCACAAACGGCGCGATGATCAGCAGCGCGGCGATCGCGAGTGCAAGGACAACGGTGCTGCGCTGCGCGCTGGTGTAAGGCGAGGCCATCAGTGAATTTCACCGAGATAGAGATGGGCCAACGCGTCTGGCGATGTGATGTCCTTGGGATCGGGTGTCGCGATGACCTTGCCGGTGCGCATGACATAGGCGCGATTGGCGAGCGCGAGTGCAAGCGGCGCCTTCTGTTCCACCACAAGGATCGTCAAGCCGCGTTTGTTCAATTGTCCGAGCGCATTGAAGATCTCCGCTGCGAGCCGAGGAGCGAGGCCCAGGGACGGTTCATCCAGCAACAGTAGGCGGGGGTGCACCATGAGAGCACGTCCGATCGCGAGCATCTGCTGCTCGCCGCCGGAGAGCGAGCCCGCCATCTGTGCGAGCCGTTCCTTGAGACGAGGGAACAGCGCGAGCACGGCCTCGAAGTCGCCTTCAATTTCCGGCCGCGCGCTCGGCGGCCGTATGTACGCGCCGAGATCAAGGTTTTCCCGCACGGTCATCGGCCCGAATATCCCTCGGTTTTCCGGCACCAAAGTGATTCCAAGCGCGGCAAGTGCGTGCGCCGGCTCGCGCGCAATCGAGCGTTCCTCGAAGTACAATTCTCCACTGGACGCAATCAGCCGCATGATCGCGCGGAGCAATGTCGACTTGCCCGCCCCATTGGGGCCGAGAATCGCGACGAACTCTCCGGGCCCAACCATAACGTCCGTAGGCTTGAGGGCCTCGACATGCCCGTAACTCGCGGTCAAACCGTTCGACCGCAGAAGTGCCGAAGTGTTCATTTTACGATGACGACCTTGCCGTCAAGGATCTGCGCGAGGACGTAAGGGTTTGCCGTCACGCCATTGTGGTCCACGCTGAAATTATACAGTCCGCTGGTCCCTTGGAACGCCGGGAGTGTATTGAGCGCGTCGCGTACCTTCTCTCCTTCGAGGGAATTCGCTTTGTGGATCGCCTCCGCGAGAATCATCATCGCGTCGTAGCCGCGCCCCGCCCAGAATGGATCGCGTTCTCCATATTCCGCGCGCCACGGCGTGACGAAGTCGGCGATGACTTGCTTGATCGGATCGGTATCCGCGATCGAACTGACCACCTGCGTCTGCCCCGCCACGAACAGCATATCCTTGCCGAGCACCTTTGCGATCTCGATCAGAACCGACATGTCCTCGGTGCTCGTCAGCATCGGGATGCCGAGTGCGAGTTCCTTCAAGTTCTTGGCGGCCGTGACACCCGACGGGCCGGTACCCATTTTGAGAATCGCCCGCGCACCCGCCGCGTGCAGCTTCTTGATCGAGACGCTGAGATCTGCGTCGGTCTGTTGGAACTGCTCCGCGCCCACGACCTTGAGGCCGAATCTGCTCGCATTCTCTTGCGCGAGCTTGGCCTGAAGACCGGCGTACGGCGATTGATCGTAGAGGATGCCGATCTCGCGGATCTGGGTTCTCTCCTGCAGATAGCGCAATCGTGTGTCGACCTCGTGGGCCGGGCGCGGAAGCAGCGAATACATCCAGGCGACGAGGTTCTCCTCCTTGGGCAGGATGGAGCAGACCAGCATGGGAATTTTCTGACGGACGATGACCGGAGCGGCCGCGAAGTTTCCGGCCGAAAGGCAGCCGCTCACGAATACCTGCGCGCCGTCGGAGGAGAGCATCTTGCGATACCCGGAAACGGCTTCCTGAGGCTCGGAGCGGTTGTCCTCGACGACGATCTCGATCTTCTTACCGAGAAACCCGCCCTGCTCGTTGAACTTCTTGATGGCGAGTTTGGCGCCGTCGACCCAGGCGCGGTCAAGGGTCGCCGCATAACCCGAATAGGCGGCGGATGAACCGATGACGTATTTGTCCTGGGCGTTGGCTGATGCCGAAATGAATGCCGCGACCGCCATTCCTGCGGCCAGGCGCGTTGTTGCCGTCGTCAGGCTCATATCGTCCTCCCTTTTCCTGCGCCGGTCTTCCGGCGCCTCGTTTATTGCTAGGTCTCGAAGCGATTCGGAAAATCGTTCAACTCTGCGAGCAGACGATTCCGGTCGGTCGGTGTTACGCTTGGCTTGAACCGGAATGCGACCACGTATTTGATCATGTTCTTTTCCGCAGCTCCACAATCCCGCGTTCCAAGGTCACCGGCGCGCATCATTGCGTTTGACCGTTCGGTTTGCCTTCTTGGCCTTGGCGGCGCCGGCCTTCTTCACGGGGGCGTTCCTGACACGTGGTAGCGCGCCGAATCCGCCGCCGCCCGGCGTCTCGAAGACCACCTCGTCCGCTGGCTTCATCACTAGCTTGCGCGCGTCGGACACCGATTTGCCGTTCACGAGGAAACGACCCGCGGCGCCTGCGCCCGCACCGGCGAGCCCGTCGGAATCGTGACGTGTACGACTGACGATCGCATTGAGCATCCAGGGCTGCTTGGTTTTGAGATGAAATTTAACGATCTGACCATCGCCTCCCGCGTGTTGGCCCTTGCCGCCGGTCCCGCGCAACAGTTCCTTGCGATCAAAGACGATCGGCATTTCGGCTTCGAGAACCTCGATCGGCACCGCCGAAATCCCAGCGGGATAGCAGGTGGCCGAGAGCCCGCGCTTGCTCGCGCGCGCGCCCATTCCGCCCGAATAGTTGAACATCGAGCTTGCGAACGCGCGGCCATTGCGATCGCGGCCGAAAATTTGCGCCGACCAAAGGCCGCCGGCGCATTCCGCCAGCACGGTCTCCGGCAAAACATGATACAGCGCCTTCATGACCGGCATCGGCACATGCATGCCGACCACATGGCGCGCGCTGACGGGCGAGGGATAGCGCGCATTGATGATCGAGCTTTCCGGCGCGATGACATTGAACGGAGCGAGGCTGCCGTTGTTGTTCGGCACGTCCGGATTGAGGCAGCAATGGATCGCGAAAGCGTTGTAGGCTTTGGTGTAGTTGAGGCACACATTGATGCCGAGCTGGCTTGGCGGAGATGATCCGGCAAAGTCCGTCGTCGTCTCACCCTTCTCGGTATCGATGGTGATCGCGACCTTGATCACCACTTCCTCGCCACCGGGCACATCAAAGATCGTGTCGCCCCGATAGGTCCCCGGCTTGAGCTTGCGGATCGCCGCGCGCGTCGCCTCCTCGGAGCGCTCGATGATTGCGTTCGAGAGCTGCTGCAGATCCTCGAGATCGTACCGCTCGCACAGGGCTGCGATGCGTTCGGCGCCGATGCGGCCGGCCGACACCTGCGCGGCGATATCGCCCAGCACATGCTCGGGCTCGCGCACGTTGGTGCGAATGATGTGGAACAGGGTCTTGTTCGGCTCACCTGCCTCGTAGAGCTTCAAAAGCGGAATCCACAAACCTTCTTCGTGAATGTCGCGTGCTCCCGCGCCCATACCATAACCGCCAATATCGGTGTGGTGGATACAGGAGCCAACGAACCCGATGACCTTGTCGCGATAGAAGATCGGCGAAAATATCGTGATGTCGAAGAAGTGCGCGGCCGCGAGCCACGGATCGTTGGTGATGAGATGGTCGCCCGGCTGGAGCGTGTCGGGAGGAAACGCTGCGATGAAATTCTCGCCCGCCGTCCGCATCGTGTTGATGTGGCCGGGCGCGCCGGTGACTGCGTTGGCCACGAGGCGTCCACGCTCATCCAGCACCGCAACCGCTAGATCGCCGGCCTCACGAACGACCGGGCTGAATGCCGTCCGGCGTAGCGCGCGGGCCTGCTCGTTAGCGATACTGATCAGATTGTTCCAGAGCACGCGCAGCAGAATGGGGTTCAAGGTCTCGCTCCTCACGATTGGCAAAGATGCAGCCGTGGCGGTCCACGCTCGCCTGCCAGCCTGGCAGGATCACGATCGTCGTCTCGCGTTCTTCGATGATAACGGGCCCGGTCAGGGTCTTGCCCGGCCGTAGCGATGAACGGACATGGACCGGGGTGTCATACACGCCGCTGCTGAACCGAACCGGCCGCCGTTTTGAGCCTTCGCCGGCTGCCTGCACCTGGCTGCGGATTTCATCCTGGTGCACGTTCGGACCGAATGCCGTTACGCGCCAGGCAACCACTTCGATATCGACGTCATCGAGCTTGATGCCATACGTCCGCTCATATTCGGCCTCGAACGCCGCGCGGATGGCTTCGACGTTGCGCGCCTCGATGAGGTCGGACGGCAAACTGATCGTCAACTCATTGTGCTGCCCCTTGTAGCGCAGGTCGCCTGCGATGCCGACGCGGACCTCCTCCTTTCGGCAGCCCGCCTTGAGCAGGGCGGACTGTGCCTCTTCGATCATTTCCGAGATGTTCCGGTCGACGCCTGTCCAGTCGAGCTGCCCGAGGCGGCCGAGATCGCTGCGGAAGAGATCGAGCCGAAGCGGGGTCACGAGCGTTCCGAACGCTGACAACACGCTGGCCATCGGCGGATAAATAACCGTTGTGCTGTCAAGCAGTTCCGCGACATGACAGGCATGGACTGGCCCGGCACCTCCGAAGGCCAGCAACGGGACGCCACGCCAATCGACGCCGCGATCCGTCGCGTGCGCCCGCACGGCTGAGGCCATGGACTCGCCAACAACCTCATAGATTCCGAGCGCAAGCTGATCCGCATCGAGATTGAGTCTCTTGCCGAAATCCGCCAGCGCGTGACGCGCGCCCTTCTCGTCCAATTTCATCTCCCCGCCGAGAAAATTTCCTGCGTCGAGCAAACCGAGAATAAGATCGGAGTCGGTCACGGTTGGATCTGTCCCGCCGCGCCCATAGCAGACTGGTCCCGGTTTCGAACCCGCACTTTGTGGGCCAACCGTCAGGAGACCCAGACTATCCTTGCCGGCAAGGCTGCCGCCGCCTGCACCAATCTCGATCATGTCGATACAGGGAACAGTGACCGGCAGGCCGCTTCCTTGCTGAAAGCGGTAAATGCGATCGACCTCGAAGGTCGTCGTGATAAGCGGCTGGCCATTCTGGATGAAGCACGCCTTGGCCGTCGTCCCGCCCATGTCGAAGGATAGTAGATTGGGGAGCGACAGCAGCTTGGCGTAGAAGCTCGCCGCAAGCGCGCCGGCGGCCGGCCCGGATTCGATCATGCGCACCGGATTGCTGCCCGCGATCTCGGCGCCGATAACGCCGCCACTGCTGAGCATAATCAGCAATTCCTGACGGAAGCCGGCAGCCCTCAAGCCCTCTCGGAGCGCGTCCAGATAAGGCTTGGCGATCGGCATTGTGTAGGCATTTAGCGCGGTCGTCGATGCTCGTGGATACTCGCGCATCTGCGGCGCGACTTCGGCGGAGAGCGAAACCATGATGCCGGGGATTGCGAACTGCAAAACGTCTCGAACGGCCCGCTCGCTTTCGGGATTCTTGTAAGAATTGAGCAGGCAGACCGCGACGGAGGCGACCTTTTCCTTCGCGAGCCGCTTCGCGATCTCCTTGACTGCCTTGCGGTCGACCTTCCGGGAGACCGTGCCGTCCGCGAGGGTTCGTTCGGGTACCGCGAAGGTGAGCTCATACGGGATCAGGGCTTCTGGCACTTCGAGCTGATTGTCGAAGATGTCCGAGCGGCATTCGTCGCGAATGACCAGAACATCACGGAAGCCTTCGGTGGTCAGGAGTCCACAGCGCGGCGCTTTCCGTTCGATGATCGCGTTTGTGACAATCGTGGTCGCGTGCACGATCACGTCATCGATCATGTCCGGGCGGCAACTGGCGCGCTTGAGCACGCTTTCAACCGCGGAGAAGAAGCCCTGCTTGAGATCCTCGGTCGTCAGGGTCTTGTCCACCCAGAAGCGGCCGTCGCGGTGGCGCAGCACGACGTCTGTGAAAGTGCCCCCGATGTCGATCGCGATAGAGTATCCCGACATGCCTATTTCCATCCAAGTTTCTGGGAGATGCGACGTGCCGCGCCGATGACCGCCTCGATATCCTTACGGTTCGGAGTGTGCGGAATCGCCTCGATTGAGCCGAAGATGGCAATCGTTCCGACATAGTCGCGCGAGGCAGAGAAAATCGGCGCCACTACCGTATTCACGCCACGAAACGATTCTTCGAAGGCTGACGCCCAGCCCTTGCTCCTGATCCGCTCGATCTCGCGGCGCAGTACGCGCGGATCGGTGATCGTGTATTCCGTATGGCGCCGCAGACCGCGCGCGATGACGCGCTCAAGCCAGTCCGAACGCCCGAAGGCGAGCGCTGCCTTGCCATGCGCGGATGCATGCAGCTCGAAGATCGCGCCAATCTTCAGACTGAATTGCACCGCATGGACACCTTCGACGACATCAACCACCACCACACCGCTGTCGTCGATCGGAGCGGCGAGCACGACCGTGTGGCCGCGCAAGTCGCGCAGCGTGGACATTTCATCCCGTGCCTCGCGCACGAAGTTGAGGCGATTGGGCAACGATTCAAGCAACAAGTAGGTTCGCTTTCCAAGCTGGAATTTGCCCGTCGTAGCGTCCTGCGTAACGTACCCTTCCTCACACAGCGAGTGCAGATGGCGGAAAATCCGCCATTTGCTCGTCGTAAGCTGCGTCGCCAAGTCGGTGATGCCGCGCTCCTTGCCGCTTGCGGCAAGCGCCTCGATCACCCGGAGGCCGAGCATGAGCGACTGCACCGAGTAACGTGCGACACGCTTCGGGCCGGCGACCGCTGATTGGCGTCCGAACAAGCTCGCGGCACCCTTGGATCGCGCGCGCGTCTTGCGCTTGTCCGCGGTCGTCTGATCTTTGACCCCTGCCATCGCCATTGTTCGTGACGAATTTTCTTGTTGCTGCTAGGTGCGCTCGTGTTGCGCAGAACGCAACGGCTATTGATTATCGCGGGCCTAGGACAGTTGGTCAAGCCGCGACCAGCGGGCTGGGCTTTCCCGCCGCAGCGTATTGACAGCGAGCGCGCTCGCACGCGATCATAATTGGAGCGCCGTTGTATAGAGCGCAACAAGGAGGATTCCCCAATGGATATTCGGCTCCCGGCAGCTCTCGCCGCTGTGTGCCTTGCCATCCTCGGTGCGCCACAAGCGCAAGCACAAGACAAGATCGTGATTGGAATATCGGCCGGTCTCACTGGCTATATCGCGACGATCGATCGGGCCTGGGTCGACGCAGTCCGCATCGGCGTCGACATCGTCAATCAGCAGGGCGGCGTACTCGGAAACAAACTTGAGATCGTCGTTGAGGACAATCGCTCCGAACCGCAAGAGGCCGTCACGGCCTATCGAAAGATGATGTCATCGGACAGCGCCAAGGTCTTCATCAGCGGCTGCCTGTCGGCCGGCAATTTTGCCGCGGCATCGATCGTGACGCGCCAGAAGATTCCGATGGTGCTCTGTTCGATCAACGCGCGCGAGCCCGATCAGGCGAAGTGGATGTTCAGCACGCTTCCCCCACCCGCATTCGAGGTCGAAACGCGGCTTCGCTATCTGCGCGATAAGACGCAGATCCGCAAGGTCGGCGTGATCTACGATCAGAGCCCCTATGCGGCCCTGTTAACGAATTCGGCCAAGGAGCAGGGTGCCAAGTTCGAAATCGAGATCGTCGGGACCGAGCAATACCAGCAGACCGACGCCGATATGAGCGTCATCATCAAGAAGCTGCAGGCGGCCGGCGCAGGCGCCATTCTCAAGATGGGTGTCGGGCCGAGCACCCTGACCGCCGCCAAGAACATCAAGGAGATGGCGCTAGGAATCCCGCTGCTCACAAGTACCGAGGACATCGCCGTATTCAGGGATGTTGCGCAGGTACTCGGTAAGGACTTTTTCTTTGTCGCGGGCCCGACGCAGGTCTACGACGCGATCCCGGACGGTGATCCGCTGAAGGCCGCGATTGCGAAGTTCCTGACGCCGTGGCGGGCCAAATACGGCGACCGCGACCCTACTTGGGCTGGTCGCGGCTATGATTCCGTGCTGTTTGTTGCGGAGGCAATCCGCCGCGGGCAATCGTTCGACGGAGAAAAGATCCGCGACCAGATCGAAAAGATCTCGGGCTTCCAGGGAACGAGTGGAGCCTACAATTTCGACAAGAGCCACTATGGCATCACGGAAAACCCGTACGTTCTGGCCCAAATCGTCGATGGGAAAATTGCAATCGTGAAATAGCCACCGGTGCGACGACTCAACATCAATGGAGGACGACATGGATAAGCGTGTTGACGGCCCAGTGCCGCAATACAATTGGAACGATATTCCGGAGCGCGAAATGCGTCGGGGCGTCGAACAGAAGGTGTTTCGCGGCGACGACGTTCTCATTGGACAGACCACGCTTCATCCGGGAATGCAGAGTGCACCGCACAGCCACTCCTATGAGCAGATCTTCATGATCCTCAAGGGGCGTGTGACATTACACGTGGGCGCTCAGGTGTTCGATTGCCCCGCCGGCACGGTCATCCGCATTCCGCCAAATGTTGAGCATTGGGCTGAAGCGCCGACTGAAGCAGACGGCCCCGCGCTCAACATGGATATTTGGACGCCGCTTCGCCCCGACTACGCCACGCATTCGGCGTATCAAACAGATACGTTCAGCAAGGGCTAGACGCGCAGTAACGCTCCACCTGCCGACCGAATGTGGGCTCCGCCCGAAGAAGAATATCGGCGATGCCTCTTTCAGCTAA
>PLJS01000341.1 GCA_003140315.1 Hyphomicrobiales bacterium | reverse complement strand
CCCGCGCGCGAGGCTCGTAACCTCGCGCCCGGGCGACCCGGGGCTTCACCCGGGGGATACTACGATCCCCCTGCCAGGAGCTGGCTGACCGTGACGGGCAACCGTCGTCGCGAAAGCGTGGCCCGGGACCGAAACGAAGCCGCCGTGGAGCGCCGCGAGGCGGGCGTCCCGTTCGCAAGGGACGCGCCGCGCCTCGCAAGCGCGGATGCTGTTATGCGCCTCGCGGCGCTCCACCCCCTCGCGTTGATGAGGGGATGTGTCCCAAGCCTCGGGCGCGCACGCGCCGCGAGAACGAGAGCGGCTGTCACGAATTTGAAACACGGCGATGAGAGAAGATGACAATGTACGCGAGCCGCGAGCTCCGCTTTCCCCTCTCCCGCTTGCGGGAGAGGGTGCCGAGCGAAGCGAAGGCGGAAGAGGGTTCTTTGTTGAACGCCGCCAAAAGCCCTCTCCCGGCTTCGCGGACTGACGTCCGCTCAGCCGCTCTCTCCCGCAAGCGGGAGAGGGGAAGCTCGCGGGGCGAGGGAAAAGGCGCCGCATTGCTCTTTCGCTTGCGCCCTGTGTAAGGTCGCCGCCTTTTCCGCCGGAACCCCTTCATGGCTCGCGATGTCGTTGATCTGACGCCGATCGAATCGCGCGACGAACTCGTCGCGTGGTTCTCGGCCGGCATCAAGCCGCGCTCGCAGTTCCGTGTCGGCACCGAGCACGAGAAGTTCGCCTTCACGGTCGATAATCACGCCCCGGTGCCCTATGAGGGCCAGCGCTCGATCCGCTCGCTGCTCGTCGGCATGCAGCATTTGCTCGGCTGGGAGCCGATCATGGATGGGGACAACATCATCGGGCTCGCCGACGTGACCGGCGGCGGCGCCATTTCACTGGAGCCCGGCGGGCAGTTCGAGCTGTCCGGGGCGCCGGTCGAGACCATCCACCAGACCGCCAACGAGTTGATGGCGCATCTCGCGCAACTGCGCGAGATCGCGCGCCCGCTCGGCATCGGCTTCCTCGGCCTCGGCATGAGCCCGAAATGGACGCTCGCCCAGACGCCGATGATGCCGAAGAGCCGCTACAAGATCATGACCGCCTATATGCCGAAGGTCGGCAGATACGGCCTCGACATGATGTACCGGACCTGCACGGTGCAGACGAACCTCGACTTCTCCTCCGAGGCCGACATGGTGAAAAAGCTGCGCGTCTCGCTCGCGCTGCAGCCGGTCGGGACCGTGTTGTTCGCGAACTCGCCGTTCACCGAAGGCAAGCCGAACGGCTTCCTGTCGTATCGCTCGGAGGTGTGGCGCGACACCGACAACCAGCGCGCCGGCATGCTGCCCTTCGCATTCGAGCCCGGAATGGGTTTCGAGCGCTATGTCGATTACGCGCTCGACGTGCCGATGTATTTCGTCAAGCGCGAGGACGAGTACATCGATGTGTCCGGCCTGTCGTTCCGCGATTTGCTGGCCGGCAAGCTTCCCGGCCATGGCAATCTGCGCGCGACGCAGTCGGATTGGGCGAATCACATCTCGTCGATCTTTCCCGAGGTGCGGCTCAAGCGTTACCTGGAAATGCGCGGCTCCGACGGCGGGCCGTGGCGCCGTCTGCCGGCGCTGCCGGCGTTCTGGGTCGGCATCCTCTATGACGACACCTGCCTCGATGCGGCCTGGGATCTGGTGAAGGACTGGAGCGCGGAAGAACGCCAGACGCTGCGCGACGACGTGCCGCGACAAGGTTTTGCGGCGAAAATCCGCGGGCGCACGATGCTCGATCTCGCCCGGGAATGCATGGCACTCGCCGATGCGGGGCTCAAGCGCCGCAACCGGCTCGACAGCGACGGCCGCGACGAGACGCGTTATCTCGCCCCGCTCGGCGACATCGTCACGCGCGGCTATACAGCGGCCGAGGAATTGCTCGCGCAGTATCACGGGCCGTGGCGCGGCTCGGTCGAGCCGGTGTTTTCGGAATATGCGTATTGACGTGCGAAGTGACGCGATCACTCGGCCGCGCGCGCGGCCTCCGACAGATTGTCGAGCGACGAAATGATGTGCTCGGCGAGCGCGTCGGCGAGGCTCGAGCGCTCATGCGGATTGCGTACGAGGCCGATACGGCACGAGGGCAGCTCGGGAAAGCCGTCCGCCGCGGTCAGCACGCGCATGCCGGGGCGCAGCCCAGATTCGGGAAACACCGAGATCGCGAGACCGGACAGCACCGCAGCGCCGATCGCGCTGGCATTGCCGCTGGAATAGAGGAGCCGGTAGGGCCGGCCGATCGTCTCCAGGCATTCGGTTGCGGCGCGCCGCCAGGCGCAGGTCGTGCGACCGAGCGCGAGCGGCACGCGTTCCTCCATGTGCGTCGAATGGCGGTTCGACGTCGCCCACAACAGCCGCTCCTGGCGGAAATTCTCCGCCGTCATGTTGCCGGTGCAATTGGTGATGATCGCGAGATCGATGTCGTTCGCGTTGATGTGTTCGACCAGGTGGACCGACTCCTCGCACAACACCGTAAGCTCGACGCCCGGATAGGCGCGCGAGAACCGCGCCATGATCTCGGGCAGATAGCGGTCGGCATAATCGTCCGGCACGCCGAGCCGCACGCGGCCGGTCAACTCGTCGGAGAACGCCGCGAGCGTCTCGACATTGAGCTTGACGATGCGGCGCGCGTAGTCGAGCAGCCGCTCGCCGTCCTCGGTGAGCTTCGAGGCGCGGCCGTCGCGCGCGAAGATCGGCCGGTCGAGCCGTTCCTCCAGCCGCTTCATCTGCATCGACACGGCCGACTGCGTCTTGTGAACGATGTCGGCGGCGCGGGTGAAGCTTCCGGTCTCGGCAATCGCGATGAAGGTGCGAAGCTGGTCGACGTCGAGCAGGGCGGCCATGACGGGCTCCTTCAGGCGGCCGATTGGGCCGGGGTAATCATCACCATGACTGATTGGTTAGATTAAAAACATTCGTTTCACTTATCAATAGGGAGCTGGCATATCAACATCGTTCGAGCCAATCGGGTGGTTTTTGGAAGATCGCTCCGCGTGAGACCGGAGCACAGATGAACCACTTTCGCTCGTGATTTCAATAGGATGGAGGATGCCATGACGTTCTATTCCGATACCCAGATCCCCTCGCAATTCGCGCGGATGGTCAATGCCGTGACTGGGATCGTGGCGCTCCACCTGCGTCAGCTTGGGCAGATCATCAAAAGCCGCCAGGACGCCGCGACACTCGCGGGTTTCGACGACCGCATGCTCGCCGATATCGGGTTGACCCGGGGCGACGTTCGCGACGCCACCTCCGAGCCGGTCTGGCGCGATCCGACCGCATTGCTGGCGAGCCGCGTCCACGAGCGGCGCATCAATCGCCGCCGCGCCGCCCTCGGGCTTGGCAATCGCGTGTTCGACGCACCCTCGATCGCCCCGACCGCGCATGAGCTGCGCGCATCGATCGGCTCGGCGAAGTGCCGGGACTGAGGCGCCCCCTGAAATGAGCTTGGCCGATCTCCCCCGACGGCCATCCGATCCGGACCTCCTCGTCCCCTCTGAGGTCTGGACTTGAGCGCCCGCCGGCCCTCCCGGCGGGTGCTTTTTTTCAGGCGTCGACGTTCTCTCCCTCGGGCGGATCCGGAGCGATGATCTCTCCCGCCTCCACATTGAGCGCCTTCGCGCCTCGCGCGGGCGCGCTGAACGGCGTCATCGTCGGGCGTTTGCGCAGGAGGTCGATGCCCGCGTAGATTCCTTCGGCCTGCTGGATGGCGATACGGTCGCGGTCGCGATTGCGAATGAAGTCTTCCACGATCGCGACGCGGTCGGCGTCGATGCCCATCGCCTCCAGCGTCTTCTGTCCGAAATGCATTGCGGATTCGAACGTCTCGCGCACCTCATAATCGACATCGCGAGCCAGGAGTTGCAGCGTGTGGCCGCGATCGAAGGAACGGACGAAAATCTTGGTGCCCGGAAACTCGACCTTGGTCAGCTCGACGATCTTGTTGCAGGACTCCTGGTCGTCGATACAGATCGCGATCAGCCGCGCCTTGTCGAGCCCGGCCGCGCGCAACACGTCGAGCCGCGTGCCGTCGCCGTAATAGACCTTGAACCCGAAGCGCCCGGCCACCCGGATCATGTCGGAATCGAGATCGATGGCCATCACGTCGATCTCCTGGGCAAGCAGATATTGCGACACGATCTGCCCGAAACGTCCGAACCCGACGAGCAGGACCGAGCCCTGGGCGTCGCCGAAATCGTCGGCTTCGCGCTCGTTGGCGCGCGCGAGGCGGCGCAGCACGACTTCCGTCAGACTTGCGAACGGAGGTCCGATCAGTAGCGTGACCGCAGCGATCGCCGAGAGCAGGCTTCCTTGCGTGGAGTTGAGAATGCCGAGCGACACGCCGAGCGGCAGCAGCACGAACGCGAACTCGCCCGCGCCGGTCAGCACCGAGCCGGCCTGAAGCGCCTCGCCGCGGCGCGCGCAGGTGACGCGGAACAGCGCCCACACGATTCCAGCCTTGAGCAGCGTGGTGATGACGGCGGCGGCGACGACGAGCCACAGGTTCGCCCACACGATCTTCATGTCGATCGTCATGCCGACGCCCATGAAGAACAGCGCGAGGAGGAGCCCGCGGAACGGCTCGATATCGGCCTCAAGCTCGTGGCGGTAGGTCGATTCGGCGAGCAGCACGCCGGCGAGGAACGCGCCGAGCGCCATCGACATGCCGACGGTCTGCATCAGGAGCGCGGCGCCGAGCACGACGAGGAGCGCCGCGGCCGTCATCACCTCGCGCGCCCCGGTCCATGCCAGCAGCCGGAAGAACGGGTTGAGCAGGTATCGCCCGGCTATGACGACGGCGGCAATGGCCGCGCAGACCAGCGCGACCGAGCTCGCGGTTTCGGCAAGCGTGACCTGCTGTTTCGCCTCACCGGCCGACGCCATCAGCGGCACGAGCGCGAGCAGGGGGACGACCGCCATGTCCTGAAACAACAGGATTGCAAAGGCACGCTGCCCGTAAGGGAGTTGCAGGTGGCCGCGTTCCTCCAATATGCGCAGCGCGATCGACGTGGCCGAGAGTGCGAGCGATAGGCCGGCGACGATTGCGCCGCGCCAGCCGAACAGCCCGGTTGCCCAGCCGAGGCCCGCGATGGCGCCCGCCGTGAGCACGAGCTGCGCGACGCCCAGCCCGAAGATGTCGCGCCGCATGGAGAGCAGCCGTGATAGTTCGAGCTCCAGCCCAATCAGGAACAGGAGCATCACGACGCCGAGTTCCGCGACGGTCAGGATGCGCTCCGGCGTATTGAAGATGCCGAAGCCGAACGGACCGATGACGATGCCGGCGACCAGATAAGCGACGATCGCCGAGAGCCGGGCGAAGCGCGCGATCGGCACGCTGACGACGGCCGCGGCGAGCAGGACGAGGGGGAGGGTGAGAAAGCCGATATCGCCGTGTTCAGCATTCATCGGTTCGATCCGTCACGTTCAAGGACGCCCGCGTCGGGGAGGCGACGCACGTTTCCTGATCATACGCGGGCGCACATGGCAAATTTGCTCGGAAAGCAGGCGTCTCTGTCGCTATGGTTGTGCCACAATGGGGCCGTTGCGGCATTCAGGTGGGGGATAGCGATGAAGCGGGTGGCTTGGATCGGCCTTGCGCTTGTGCTCGCGCTTGCGGGTGCCGCACCGGCGGCCGCGACCGGCGAGTTCACGTCCGGACGCTGGACTGGCGCGGCATTCTTCGAACGTGAGCGCTTTACGCACTGCGCGATGCTGGCGCCTTATGTCAGCCGCTGGAAACTCCTATTCTCGGTCGATCGCGCCGGCGAGGTCAGTCTTGGGCTCTTCGGCGAGAAGGTCGAGATGTTTCCGGGCTTCAGTGCTTCGATCTGGATGCAGATCGATAACGATCCGGTCGTGATCCGTGCGTTCAAGGCGGTCAGGATGCAGCTCGTGGTGACGAAGTTTCCCGCGGACGCGGATTGGATCAAGCGCCTGCGCAAGGGCAAGCACCTCAAGGTGAACGTCGGCACGCGTGTGCCGAACTTCAGCCTCGATGGCATCGATGAGGCGCTGACCGCCCTGTTGGCCTGCGCCGCCAAGTACCGCGACGCCTGAGGCGTCAGTGCAGATGCGCGACGTTCCGCGGCAGCAGCGCGCGGCGATCCTTGACGACGCCGATCGGAACGCCGAGCCGCTCGATCGTGACGATCACCTTGCCGTTCGCGGCGCCATCGCAAGCCATGTGCGTCGGCGCGATGAAGAAGTCGGCCTTGGTCCAGTCCGGCGTCCATTTCAGCCGCGTGTCGGCCTCGTTCTCGAAGGAGAACCGCTCGCCGCAAACGCCGACGGTGTAATCGCGCCATGGCACCGCCACGTAGCCGGCCTGTTGCCGATCGATATAATTCTCCAGGCCTTCGACCGCCTCCGGCATGATGTTGACCCAGTAGTCGGTCTCGTTCTGCCGCGCCGCGCCGGCAAGACCGCCGACCAGCTCGTTGTAGTAGAGGTACTCGTAAGGGTGCAGCCGCACGAGCGTGTCGGCATCCCATGCGAGGTTCGCGGCGAGCACGAGCGAGGCCGCGACCGCGTAAGCGACGCGGCGCAATGCGAGCATGCTCAGGAGGGCGTCGAAACCGACGCCAGCGAGAACCGCGAGCGGCGGGATGACGAAGGTGAAATGCCGCAGGCCGGTGAAGGCCGGCCCGTGGGCGATCACGTGGCACAGCACCGGGAAAGCCGCCGCGAAGGCGACGAACAGCGTCTCCCGGCGCCAGCGGCCGTCGGCTTCGGCGCCGCCGCGCTTGGGCCATGCCAAGAAAACGAGCGCGAGGCCGGTCCCGATCAGGATCGAGAGCGTGAGCCTGATCAGCAGATAGGCCGGCACGTACCAGCGCGGCACGTCGGCCATCGTATACGTATGGCCGAACAGGATGGTGCGGATCTCGTAGTGGAACTGCGAGAAATCGTTGAGCGCGCGCAGCGGATTGAGCGGCGCCTGCGCGGCCCAAGGCCAGGACGCGATCATCAGTACGTAGGCCAGCACGAGCGCCGGAACGATCGCGCAGGCCGAACGCAGGACGAACCGCGCCGTTTCTCCGATCCGGCCGGGAGCCGGATAGGGCGTGTGTGCCAGCACCATCAGCCCCGCATAGCCGATCAGGATCAGACCGGTGACGCGCAGTCCGAGCGCTGCGCCGAGCATGAGCGCGAAGCCGATCAGGTGCCGGATGCGCGGCCGCGGCAGGTCACGCCCGAGGCGCAGCAGGAAATAGGTCGCCGCCATCATCGCGGCAGCGAACGGGATGTCCTTGGTGTGGTTGAACATCGCGCCGTACCACGCGCCGCACGAGGCAAGCGCGATAGCGGCGAGCAGCGCCGCGCGCGGCCCGGCGATGAGCCGCGCGGTCGCAAAGGTCGCTCCGATCCCCGCGATGCCGATGACGGCGCAGAGGACGTGGCGAATGTCGAACGGATCGAACGGCAGGATGCGGCTCAAGCCTACCGCGACGATGTCGAACAGCCCGCCGTAAAGATAAAGGTTCTTGAAATGGAAGACCGTCTGATCGGCAAAGCCGGTCGCGTAATAGCGCAGGATCAGCTCGCCATAGCGATGCTGGACTTCCTCGTCGTTCGAGATCGCGTAATGATCGAACGTGAGCAGTGCGATGACCGCGAGCCCGACGACCAACAGCGCGAATGCGGCATCGAAGGGCTTGCCGCCGTCCGCATTGGACGGCAGATAGCGACGAAGGCTGAACATGGATCCAAGACCCGAGCGTTTCCGCTTCCCGACGTTGCGCCAGACTCGTCGCGTGGCCCGGGGTCAAGGGCGTCCGGCGTTTCCCCCTCTGGATTTCGTTGCGCTTTTCACCTGCGCTTCAGGCAACAATATGTCGCTTGCAGCGCAGCAAGAATGTGCATTTGGTCGCAGGCTGGCGCGGCCGTGGCGCCGGCACGAGCGGGCGTCTCGGCCGTTCGTCGCACTCGCCTCATCCAATGTGTTTCTCTAACATGAGCCACGGGCGACGGCGGGGCCGGCTTCCGGTCGGACAGCGAGGCGGCGGACAATGAGGGGTCTGCGGATACTATTCGTCTGCCTCGTCGCGCTCGGCGCGGGGGCGGCGCCGTCCTATGCGCAGGTCGGTTACGACCGGCCCGGGGGCGACTATTCCAATTTCCCCGTCCGCAACGGGGACCCGGCCGTCTGCGCAGCGCGCTGCGAGCGCGAAGGGCGCTGCCGCGCCTGGAGCTTCTCCTATCCGGGGACGGCCGCAACGGCGGCAACATGCTGGCTCAAGCAGCAGGTCACGCAACGGGTGGAGGACACCTGTTGCGTCTCCGGCGTCAAGGGTGCCGCCGTGCTCGAGCCGAAAAGCGGCCAGATCGAGTTCTCGATCGACCGCTACGGCGGCGACTATCGCAACATGGAGGTGGCGGCCGATCCGACCGGTGCGGTTTGCGAGACCGCCTGCAAGGGCGAAGACCGTTGCCGCGCCTGGACCTATGTGCGGCCGGGCTATCTCGGCACCTCGGCGCGCTGTTTCCTGAAGGAGAAACTCACTAAGCCCCGGCACAAGCCGTGCTGCGTTTCGGGCGTGTTGCGGTGAGGCGGCTTTCGGAACGTTGGCGTCCGGGCGGCCGCGGCCGATGGATTCTGACAGGGAGCGATCCTTACGTATTTTAACGCCAGTCAGATGCCGGTGAAGAGCATGTCGAGTGCAGCGATGATGTTATATTCGATAGCCTTCGCTGTGCCCACCGTCTGTCCAATTGAACGCCGGGAAATCGCGGCCAACTGCTCGACAAAAATGACGTAACGCCGTCCGTTGACGTCGAGCGCCAGGTGCATGCGTGAGGCGGCGAGTTGGCTGGTCCACGCCGCGAGCGGGGCCGCTACAACGGTAGCAACTGCGGTCGTGCTACAAAACAATTAAGTACGGATAGACAATGCGGGCTCTTGCGTCGCGGTTCTCAACGATGTCGAACTGCTGAGCCAATCAGAACATCCGTACTCCGTCCGAAAAGAGGCCGTGCTCTTCGACGAACTTGTTATAGGCGTCTACGGCTTCTTTATTTTCGGCATACCACTGCTCCGCCTCTCTTTTCTGCTCTTCATCGCTCGCTGGCGGCAACTCGCGAAGTAAAGCTCGCCTCAATAACCGTGACAAATCAACCCCGGCCGCGCGTGCTCGCGCGAGTGTCTCGGCATCCAGTTCGACGGTCACACGCTCGTTCATGGCAAATCACCAAGTTCGATGCGCGGCATAGCGCGCTCCAGGGCCCGAGGAAATTACCCCGTCCCGCCGACCGTGATCCGATCCATGCGCAGAGTGGGCTGGCCGACGCCGACCGGCACGCCCTGGCCGTTCTTGCCGCAGGTGCCGATGCCGGTGTCGAGCTCGAGGTCGTTGCCGATCATGCTGACGCGATGCAGGTCGCTCGGCCCATTGCCGATCAGCATCGCGCCCTTGATCGGCGCGCCGACCTTGCCGTTTTCCAGCCTGTAGGCCTCGGTGCACTGGAACACATATTTGCCCGACGTGATGTCGACCTGCCCGCCGCCGAACGACACCGCATAGATACCGTTCTTGACCGAGGCGATGATCTCCTGCGGGTCGCGGTTCCCCGCCAGCATGTAGGTGTTGGTCATGCGCGGCATCGGCACACACGCGTAGGACTCGCGCCGGCCGTTGCCGGTCGGCTTCATGCCCATCAGCCGCGCGTTCTGGCGATCCTGCATATAGCCGACCAGAATGCCGTCCTCGATCAGCACGGTGCGGCTGGTGGGCGTGCCTTCATCGTCGATCGTCAGCGAGCCGCGCCGGTCGGCTAGCGTGCCGTCGTCGATCACGGTGACGCCCTTGCTGGCGACCTGCTGGCCCATGAGCCCCGCGAAGGCGGAGGTCTTCTTGCGATTGAAATCGCCTTCGAGCCCGTGCCCGACCGCCTCGTGCAGCATCACGCCGGGCCAGCCGGGGCCGAGCACCACGTCCATCTCGCCGGCAGGCGCCGGTACGGCCTGCAGGTTGACGAGTGCCTGGCGCACGGCGTCGTCGGCCGCGCCCTTCCAGGCGTCGGTGACGATGAAGCGCTCGTAACCCTCGCGCCCCCCATAGCCGTTGCTGCCGGACTCCTGTCGGTCGCCGTCGCCCGCGACCACCGACACATTGACGCGCACCATCGGGCGCACGTCGCGATAGGTTTCCCCGTCCGCGCGCATGATCTCGACGACCTGCCAGGTCGCGCCGAAGGAGACCGAGACCTGGCGCACCTTCGGGTCCTTGGCGCGCGCATAGGCATCGATCTCTTCGAGCAGCTTCACCTTGGTCTCGAAGGAGGGTGCCCCGAGCGGATTGTCGTCGCGGTAGAGCCGGACGTTCGTGCGTGCCGGTCCTTGGGAATAGCTGCCCGAATAGCCGCCCTGCACGGCGCGTACCGCGTCGACCGCACGTGAAATCGCCTCTTCGGAGACGTCCGAAGCGTGCGCGTAGCCGACCGCCTCGCCCTTCACGGCGCGCAGCCCGAAGCCCTGGTTGGTGTCGTAGGTCGCCTGCTTGAGGCGGCCATTGTCGAACACCAGCGACTCCGCCTGGCGGTATTCGAGATATAGTTCTCCGTCGTCAGCCCCGTCGAGGCCGTGCGCGAGCAGTTTCGCAGCGCGGTCCTGGTCAAGGCCGGTACGGGTAAAGAGGCTCATCGTGGGGTCGGTCATGGGTATCCCGCGGGGTAAGATCAGTGGGCAATCTTATATAGGTGGCTTGTGCCGCGGCATGTAGCCCGCATGAGCGCAGCGATATGCGGGGTTGCGACACGCCTCGCGGTTTCCCGGATATCGCTGCGCTCATCCGGGCTACGCCCAAAGCCCTCACGGCAGCTTGTCGTAGCCTTCGCCGAAGCCCTTCAGGCTCAGCGGGATGCCGATGCCTTCCTCCGGGGTCTGGAAAATGATGTAGGTCGCGCTCGTCCCGGTGCGAAGCTGCTTCACCAGATTGTCGTCCATCACCACCTCGGCGACGCAGCCGTTCGGGAGGCAGCGCACGAAGCCGGCGCGACCGACGTCGGCCTTGTCGATTTTCAGCCCGAGGCCGGAGGGCAGCAGGACGCCGAGCGGAGCAAGCACGCGCATCAGCCGCCCCTTCTGGTCGGCGGTCTTAAGCACGATCACGGTGAGCCCGACATTTGGCCGGTCCTCCGCGGTGACGCTCTGGATCAAGGCGCATTGCTCGCCCTGCGCGCCCGGCGGGGTGTCGCAGCGGATCTGCCAGTCCCCATGGACCGACTTGACCGTGCCTTGCGCGAGCGCGTCCGGCGCGACCGCCACGAGCAGCCATGCGGCGAGCGCCGCCGCGCCGAGCCCACTGCCGCGCAGAAACGCTCCCAGAAAAAAGGCGTGCATGCTCTCGTCCCTTAAGCGAACCGATTGCCGCCCCATGTCCGGCCGGACACCGAATCGCGGCGCGGTCGCCGCACGTTACGTCCGCTTGCGTACATGCTGCTTCAACCGTGTCAAGAACTGGGCCGGCCATCGCCGCTGGGCCGCAGAATGGTGGGTCATTCCCGCACCCGGGTCGGCCATGGCAGCTTGCCGCAATGGCATGGGAATGCCGCGATGAGGCACGTTGCGAGTAGGGCTGAATTGTGATTTGAGAAGCCTCAAGGTCCCGATCGTCCCGCCGAATCTTCGTACCGGGGCCTTGCCGGGGGCGCTGCCGTGCCCTTGCGGGCGCTCGAACCGTCATGTTCTTTAAAGAACGCGGTTCGAATGCGATCGGTCACGGTCGAACATGGACTGAAATGGAGCGGACACGCCGATGCCTTTGCTCATGCGGTTGATGCGGTGGATTGCCCCGGCGCTGGTCTTCGCAACCGTCCTCGCGGGCGGCGGCATTGCGCTCGCGGGGCTCGGCCAGCCGTCACCCTGGCAGATGGGATTGCAGCAGTCGGCGACGCCGAGCATGGACGACATCATCTGGTTTCACGATCTCCTGCTCTACATCATCATCGCCATCACGGTCTTCGTACTGGTCCTGCTGCTGATCGTGATCCTGAAATTCAACGCGCGCGCCAATCCGGTCCCCTCCAAGACCACTCATCACGCGCTGCTCGAGATCCTGTGGACGGTCATCCCGGTCGTGATCCTCGTGGTGATCGCGATCCCGTCGTTTCGCATCCTCTTCACGCAACTCAACCTGCCGCCCGCCGACGTCACCGTGAAGGCAACCGGCAAGCAGTGGTATTGGAGCTATAATTATCCCGACAACGGCAAGTTCGAGTTCGACTCGCTGCTGGTGCAGGAGAAGGACTTGAAGCCCGACCAGCCACGCCTCTTGGCCGTCGACAACGAGATGGTGGTGCCGGTCAACAAGGTGGTCCGCGTGCAGGTCATCGGCGCGGACGTGATCCACGCCTTCGCGGTGCCGTCCTTCGGCGTCAAGATCGACGCGATCCCCGGCCGGCTCAACGAGACCTGGTTCAAGGCGACGCGCGAAGGCGTCTATTACGGCCAGTGCTCCGAACTGTGCGGCAAGGATCACGCCTTCATGCCGATCGCGGTGCGCGTGGTCAGCGACCAGGCGTTCGCCGCCTGGGTGGAAGAAGCCAAGAAGAAATACGCGCGCGACGACGGCGACCGGCCGGCGACGATTGCGGCGGCGTCCGCCGCGACCGAGTAAAGTCTGGCGTCGCGACGAGATGACAAACGCGGGCGATAACGACAACGTTAAGGGATACCGATCATGGCAATGACGGCAACGGATCACGACGCGCACGGTGATGCGCACGATCTTCCGCACGGGTGGCGCCGGTTCGTCTATTCGACCAACCACAAGGACATCGGCACGATGTACCTCGTGTTCGCCATCATCGCCGGCATCATCGGGGGCACGTTGTCGATCATCATCCGGATGGAGTTGCAGGCGCCGGGCATCCAGATCCTCCATGGCGAGCATGCCCATCACCTGTTCAACGTGTTCGTCACCGCGCACGGCCTGATCATGATCTTCTTCATGGTGATGCCGGCGATGATCGGCGGCTTCGGCAACTGGATCGTGCCGCTGATGATCGGGGCGCCCGACATGGCGTTCCCGCGCATGAACAACATTTCGTTCTGGCTGCTGCCCGCCTCGTTCGCGCTGCTGCTGTCGTCGATGTTCTTCGAAGGCGAGCCGGGCGCGCCGGGCGTCGGCGCCGGCTGGACCATCTACGCGCCGCTGTCGACCTCGGGCCATCCGGGCCCGGCGGTCGACTTCGCGATCCTGTCGCTGCATCTCGCCGGCGCGTCGTCGATCCTCGGTGCCATCAATTTCATCACCACCATCTTCAACGTGCGCGCCCCGGGCATGACCCTGCACCGGATGCCGCTTTTCGTGTGGTCGATCCTGGTGA
>PLJS01000215.1 GCA_003140315.1 Hyphomicrobiales bacterium | reverse complement strand
GGCGAGCGCGACGAGGCGCCGATGCTGTTCATCGGCGAGGAGGTCGGCCGCAAGACCGGGC
Organism: Hyphomicrobiales bacterium; assembly: GCA_003140315.1. GTDB lineage: Bacteria > Pseudomonadota > Alphaproteobacteria > Rhizobiales > Xanthobacteraceae > PALSA-894. The sequence continues at coordinate 31,941 of PLJS01000215.1, read as the reverse complement.
CGAAGGTGGACATCGCGGTCGATCCGCTTGAAGGCACCACTTTGTGCGCCAAGAACATGCCGGGCGCGATCGCCACCATGGCGATGGCCGAGGGCGGCACGCTGCTCAACGCGCCCGACGTCTACATGGAGAAGATCGCGATCGGGCCGGGATATGCGCGGGGCGTGGTCGATCTCGATGCGCCCGCCGCCGAGAACATCCGCAATCTCGCAAAGGCCAAGGGCGTCGCGCCGGCCGAGATCACGGCACTGATCATGGAGCGGCCGCGCCACGCCGAACTGATCGCGGCGGTGCGCAAGACCGGCGCGTCGGTCGCGCTGATCACCGACGGCGACGTGGCGGGCGTGATCCACACCACCGATCCCGACAATACCGGCATCGACATCTATATCGGCGTGGGCGGGGCGCCCGAGGGCGTGCTCGCGGCATCGGCGCTGCGCTGCATCGGCGGCCAGATGCAGTGCCGCCTCGTGCTCGACACCGACGAGAAGCGCGAGCGTGCCGCCAAGATGGGCATCAAGGACCCGCGCAAGCGCTATGAGATCGAGGACATGGTGAAGGGCGATTGCCTGTTCGCCGCGACCGGGGTGACCGACGGCTCCATGCTCAGGGGCGTACGCTTCCGCGGCGAGGTGATCGAGACCGAGACCGTGGTGATGCGCTCGGTGACCGGCACGGTGCGCTGGATCAGGGCCGAGCACCGCCAGCTCGAGAAATTCCACCTGGATTGAGACCGGGCGTCACCGCCGACTGGCCAAGGCTCGCATGATGCAAGCGGCATCGGCAAAAGCGCTCATTGCGGCAATTGCTTGCGGGCTTTTCATGATTCAAAACGCGAACGCCGCAAGCTGCGGTAATTTCAAGAGCATCGCGCAGTCGGCGATCGGCAGCCAGGTGACGGCGCTGCGCCGCGTCGAGCACGAAGCCTCCGACCGCCGCAAGGGGCTCGACAGCCGGCCGTTCGACTACCTGCGTGATGAGGTCAAGAAGACGGCCGCGATCATTGGAGAGCCGGTCGCGCTCGCGCGCGAAGATGAGCTGAAGTTCTGCGCCAACTGGACCCAGCCGATCCGCAGGATCTGCGCCGACGCCGCCCAGGCGCTGGCCGACATCCTTGAGAAGCACGTCGCAGACCCCAAGGCGGATTTCGACAGGCCGAAATACGCCACGGCGATCGGCGAATGCGAAAAGCTGATGGATTTGAAGCCGATGGCGTCGGCCATTCGCGGGACCGATTAAAGTCCCTACATTGGCCGTATGAGCAGGCTTTTCCTGGAGGTGCAGAAGTCGGTGTGCGGGCGCGCCTGGCGCGACCGGCTCGACGAGCGCGGCACCGCGCGCGCCCTCTCGATGACGCAGCGGCATAACGTCTCCGAGCTCCTGGCGCGGGTGCTCGCCGGCCGCGATGTCCCGGTCGACGATGTCGCCGAGTTCCTCGACCCGACGGTCAAGCGCCTGATGCCGGACCCGGACGTGCTGACCGACATGCCGGCTGCGGCTTGCCGCATCGCGGACGCGGTCGAGAGGGCCGAGCAGATCGCGATCTTCGGCGACTATGACGTGGACGGCGCGACCTCAGCGGCGGTGTTGGCGAAGTTTCTGCGTCTCGCGGGCCGCGACCCGCTGATCCACATCCCGGACCGCCTGTTCGAGGGCTATGGGCCGAATACCGAGGCGATCCGTGGGCTCGCCGAGCGCGGCACGAAGCTGCTGGTGACCGTCGATTGCGGCACGACCAGCATCGAGCCCCTCACGCGCGCGCGCGAGCTCGGCCTCGACACCGTGATCATCGACCACCACCAGGCCGACGAGACGCTGCCGCCCGCGGTTGCGGTGGTCAATCCGAACCGGCTCGACGACCTCTCCGGGCTCGGCTACCTCGCGGCCGTCGGCCTCGTCTTTATTACCGTGGTCGCCGTCAATCGCGAGCTGCGCCGGCGCGGCTTCTGGCACGTGCTGCGGCCGGAGCCGGACCTGCTCGACTTCCTCGACTTCGTGGCGCTTGGCACCGTCGCCGACGTGGTGCCGCTGAAAGGCCTCAACCGCGCTTTCGTCGCGAAGGGCCTGATCGCGATGCGCGCCCGCGATCACGTCGGCCTGACCGCGCTGATGGACGCCGCGCGCCTCAACGGCCCACCGGAATGCTGGCATCTTGGCTTTTTGCTCGCCCCGCGCATCAATGCGGGCGGCCGCATCGGCCGCGCCGACCTGGGCGTGCGGCTCCTGCTCGAAGCCGATCCGATCGAGGCTGCCGCGACGGCGGCCGAACTCGACCGGCTCAACCGCGAACGCCAGGTGATCGAGCAGCAGACGGTCGCCGAAGCCGAGGCCGAGGCCACGGCGGCGCTCGGCCTGGAAGAGAAGGGTGCGGTCGTGGTCACCGCCGGGCACGGCTGGCACCCGGGCGTGGTCGGGCTGGTGGCGGCGCGGCTGAAGGAGCGCTACGGCCGGCCCGCATTCGCCATAGCGCTGGAGCCGGGCGGCATCGGCACCGGCTCCGGCCGTTCCATTCCGGGCGTCGATCTTGGCGCCGCGGTGCGCCACGCGGTCGCGACCGGGCTGCTCATCAAGGGCGGCGGCCACGCGATGGCGGCGGGCGTGACGCTTCTCTCCGACAAGCTCGCACCGTTCCGCGCCTATCTGGAGGAGACGCTCAGCGCGAGCGTGGAGGCCGCGCGCAGCGAGGATGCGCTATTGATCGACGGTGCGCTGAGCGCGGCGGGGGCGAACGTCGCGCTGCACGCGGACATTGCGCGCGCCGGCCCGTTCGGCGCCGGCCATGCGGAGCCGGTGTTCGCGCTGCCGTCGCACACGATTTCATACGCCGAGGAAGTCGGCCAGGCGCATGTGCGCGCACGGCTGCGTTCGGGCGACGGCACGACGATCAATGCCATCGCGTTCCGCGCCGCCGGCAAGCCGCTCGGCAAGGCCTTGCTGGAAAGCCGCGGCCGCAACGTCCACGCTGCGGGTACGCTCGCGCTCGATCGCTGGCAGGGCGAGGAGCGGCTGCAGCTCCGGCTGATGGATATTGCGACGACCGAGCCGGGGGCGAAGGTCTGAATTCTTCGTCATGCCCGGCCTTGTGCCGGGCATGCACGTCTTTCGTTCAGCAAGTCGTGGATGGCCGGGACAAGCCCGGCCATGACGAATGCGGCTACCGCGTCGCCCGCGCGGGCTTCGCCTTCGCCATCAGCACGTCGAGGTCGATCGCGTTGCCCATGGCGAGATAGCCGGCGCGGTTGGGGTGCAGTTTGTCGCCTGGACCGCCGGTCGTGCTTTCGGGCACGTATTCGGGACGCATCTCTCCGGTGCCGGAATCGCCCGCGACCTTGTCGAAGTCGACGACGCCATCGAACAGCTTGGAGGTCCGGATGAACTCGTTCAGCGCCTTGCGCTTGGCGTCCTGCTCGGGCGAGCCCGACGCCGCGTTGGTGCTGTTGAGCGCCGATGTCACGGTCGCCGCAATGATCCTGATCTCCGGCAGCTTGGCGCGCAGGCGGCCGACGATCTCCTTCATACTCGCCTGCGCCTGTTCCGCCGTAGCCGTGCCGTTGCGGCTGAAGTCGTTGATCCCTTCCAGCCAGATCACGGCGGTGACGCCCGACAGGGTCAGTACGTCGCGCTCCAGCCGCATGCCGGCCGAGGGGCCACCCGCAAACGGCTTCTCTGGCGTGTATTCGGCGGGGCCCGTGATCTGGTTGCCGCCGATCCCACCATTGAGCACCACCGCGCGGTGGCCGGCAGCCTGCAGGCGGCGCGAGAGCACGTTCGGCCAGCGGTCGTCGCCGTTGAGCGTCGAGGCGGTGCCGTCGGTGATCGAGTCGCCGAACGCCACGATGACGCGCGTATTCGCGGGCGCCATCATGTCGACCGCGTCGAGGAAATACCAGGAGGCGGTCGAGTAGGGGAACGCGACTTCGTCCTCGGCCTTGCTCTTCGCGCCAGCGCCCGGTGCGCTGAGATACGAGGTCTGCAGCGCCTTCGCGTGCCATGTCATCGGCCCGCTCTCGCCCTCGACGTGGAAGCTCACCGCGAGCTTGCGGCCCATCAGCGATTTCGCATCGTGCACGAAGGCGAGGTTGACGGCATCGCTCCACACCGACTGGCCCGGCGCGATCGTGACGCTCGACTTGCCGCCGAACGTGACCGGCCGATTGGTGCCGGCAACCAGCGTCGCGCTCGCAAACTGCAAGCCGGCATACACATTGTCGAGCGTCACGGGCTTGGTGCCGAACGCATTGGAGAGCCGCAGGCGCGCCTGCCGGCCCCAGGTCTCCGGCATCAGGATCAGGCGGAACGTCTGGTCGCGCGCGCCGGCCTCCGGCGTGGGAAAAGCGAATTTGAGCACCGGCTGCGCTGACGGATTGCCGACCGGGTAGGGGCCCTGGACCGACGCGATCCAGCTTGTGATCCACTTTTCGCCCTTCTGCGCGGCGGCCGGCAACGGCGCGAATGCGAGGGCAGCGACGATCAACGCGACATAGGACGATTTGACTGAAAACATGCGTTCCTCCGTGCGGCCGGCTGCGGGCCGCTTGACCGCATGATGGAACGGCCTGCACCGCACCCGCAACGGCTTGCGTGCGTTATTGCCATTCACAAAACGGGATCACTTCGCAGGCGTCGCGCCCGCGGGCGGCGCCGCGTTCGGGTCCGGCGCGACGCTCTCGCCGCGATCGAGCTGCGCGATCATGTTGTCGAGCAGGCCGAAGAAGAACGCGGCGCCTGGATAACCGCGGATGCGGCCGAACTCGCGGCCGTTCTCGATCAGCACGAACACCGGCGTGAAACGCTCGCGCTGGATGAGGGCGAGGTCCGAGGGCAGCGGCTTTGCGATGTCGACGCGGCGCAGCGGCGCGCGCTTGCCTTCCGTGGTCTTCTCATAAAGCGGCGCGATCTCGCAGTCGAACTTTTCGCACCACACACAGCCGCGCTGCGTGAACATCACGAGCTCGGCGGCATGCGCGGGCGCAAGCGTGGTGAGGACCGCGAGGACGGCGAGCGCGATACGGAACATGACTCAGCCGTAACGGAACGCCAGCAGGTTGTCGAACGCGCGCAGCTCGATGAGCAGGCGATGCAGCAGGTCGCCGTCGTGGGTCTCCGCCGCCTTGGGAATTTGCGCGAGGCTCGCGAGCGCGCCGTCGATCAGGCGGCGGAATTCCGCCTGATTGCGGATGTCCGGCGATGCGTTGCCGTCGCAGCGTTGCAGCGTGCCGCGATAGGATTCCGCGCCCGCGCTGACGCTGTCCCAATCGGTTTGGCCGTCGAGCGCAAACAGGGCGTCCATCGCGATGTCGGCGTCGAGCACGCAGTCGGCGAGCACCGTCACGCCGGCCGCGCGGCGCAGCCGCGAAAGCGACGTGCGGATCGCGCTCAGGGACTCGATTGCGACGTCGGGGCGGCCGAGGTTGAGCACGAGCGTGATGGTGACCACGCGCGTCGAGATGTCGAGCATCGTCTCCGTATAGAGCGCGGTGTCAAAGGCCGCCGGGCGCGGGCGCGCCGTGACCTTGCGCCACGCGTCGCGAAAGTACTCGAGCTCGACCGTCGCGAGATCGACATTGCCGGTGCGCAGATAGCCGAGCGCGACGCGATGATGGCTCATCGCCGCCTCGACCGCCGCGTTGAAGTCGGCGAGGTCGTCGGCCGCGGCCGGGGTCGCGAACGCGATCAGCAGGGCGCACAGCGCGCCGCGCCATTGGCATGCGAGGGCGGAGAGCCACATATGCGGCAGCATAAAGCATCGCGCGCTGGCGTGGCGACGCTGATTGGCGCTATGGAGAATCAATGTTTACCCGCCGCGAACTGATGGTCGGAGCCGCAGCGACAGTCGCCGCGCCCGCGCACGCCGCCGCGGTCCTCACCGACGACGGCCTCTACCGCCAGCCTTGGTTCCTCGACAGCTTTCTCGAACTCGCCGACGACCTCGACGGCGCCGCGAAGTCGGGCAAGCGCTTCGCCGTCATGTGGGAGCTGAAAGGTTGTCCCTATTGCCGCGAGACGCATCTGGTCAATTTCGCGCGGCCCGACATCGAGGATTATGTGAAGACCAATTTCGAGGTGCTGCAGCTCAACATCATCGGCTCGCGGAAGGTCAAGGATTTCGACGGCAGCGACCATAGCCGAGAAGGCGCTCGCGGCGCGCTACGGCATCCGCTTCACGCCGACCTTCCAGTTCTTCCCCGAAACCGCCGCGGGGCTTGCCGCAAAGCCGCCGCAGAGCCGCGAAGTCGCGCGCGCGCCGGGATATCTGTTGCCCGACGATTTCCTCGCGCTCTTTCGGTTCGTGCGCGAGAAGGCGTACGAGACCAAGAGCTTTCGGGATTACGTGCGCGCGGCGCGGGGGTAGACGTTGCCTTCGTCATGGCCGGGCTTGTCCCGGCCATCCACGACTTGCCGAACGAAAGACGTGGATGCCCGGCACAAGGCCGGGCATGACGGGGAGGAGCGTCACCCCACCTTCAGATACGCAAACCCTTTGCCCTGCAGTTCCGCGACCGTCGCGACGCCGGACGGCACGAACTTCAGGAACGCGTCCTTGCGCGTCTTGGCCGGGTCGACGTTCAGCCGCTTGTAGGTGATCTGGCACAGATACGCCTCGACGCCGTATTTCGTTAAGCCGACGAAGCGCTTGTAGATGTCGGGATCGATCGTGTCCTTCTCCCAGGGGCTGCCGGCGAGGTCTTCCAGGAAGAACTTGATGCCGGCCGAATGCGCGACGAGCACGAGCTTGAGCTTTAGCGTGTCGAAGTCATACGCCGAATAGTGATTGTTCATGTTCTGCAGCAGCGCCGAGAAGCGCTGCGGATCGCCGAAGTCGCAGTGATAGAGGCAGGCGACGTCGGTGTCCTTCTTCAACTCGTCGAGCTTCAGCGTCGCCGGAGCCGCGTTGAGCGATGTGCTTGCAAGCGTCGCGCCGGACGCCGCAAGCGCTCCCAAAATCCGTCGTCGTGTGGTCGGCATGCGGGTCTCCTATTTGCCCGTGTTGACAGGACTGTCCGGGCTCATCAGCAGAGCGACCGCGTCCTTGATCTGTTCGATGGTGAGGACCTGGTTCGCGCCGAAGCGCGGCATGGTGGAGCATGGCAGCGCCGCGTGCGAATCGTAGATCTTCTCGTAGGCGGCCTTCACGGCCTCGGGCTTGTAGTCGCGCAGCTTGCCGTATTCGGAGAGGCTCGGTCCCAGCGTGCCGTAGCTCACCTCGGCCTTGGTGAGCTGATGGCAGGCATAGCAGTTGCCACCGTTCACCTGCCGCGGCGGATAGTCGGTGAAGCGCAAGCCATAGCCCGATTGCGCCAGCGCCTCGCCCCTCCTCCAGTCGCCGATGAAATTATTGTCGGTCGGATAGAGAATGGTCGCCTGCTCGCGCTTCTGGATCGCGGCCGCGATGTCCTTGGCCGCACTATTCCGCGCCGCCGAGCATTGCTGCATAGTCTCATCGCCCGTGAGGCGCGAGGCCCATTCCGCCGGCGCGGTCGGGAAGGCGGACTGGATCGCCGTGTTGGCGCGGGTGGCATCGACCGGCTGCTGCGCCAGCGCGGGCGTTGCGAGCGTTACGGCGAGGGCGATGATGGTGAGACGCATGATGGTTTCCCTCAGCGTTTCAGGCCGGGAGCCGCGATCTCGCCGCCCTCCGCCTGCTTGGTGAGGAACGCGATTAGCGCGACGCTGACGTCGGAGCCGAGCTGCAGTTCGGGCATGCGCATCTGCCAGTAACAGTCATAGAGCCGGTTCTGCATCGTCATCACGTTGGTGGTGGAGACGCGATAGGCCGGCCACTCGCCGATCACCTTGGCGGCCGCCTTCTTCTCGGCGAGGAACGGCAGGCCCTGCAGGCGGATGCGCAATCCGGACTGCGAATGGCAGGTCGCGCAGGCGAAATCGAACGGCCCGGAGCGGCGGTAGAACAGGTTCTCGCCGAGCGCGACGGCGTCCTGCTCGTGCGGTTCGGTGAGCTTCGCCGCATACTTCAGGCCCATCGACTTGTTCGCCACATAGGTTGCGATCGCGCCGAGCTCCCGCACGGGCTGGCCGCCCGCGGGATGCGGTTTCTTCGTGAGTTCCGCCGCATCGAACCCCTGCAATTTCTCCATGCACCACAGCAGCCGCGTCTCAAGGTCCATGACGCGGCCGGCATCCGCGAAATAGCGCGGCAGCTCGGCGAACGCGCCGTCGACCTTGCCCGGCCCCTTGCCGAGGTCGCACTGTTCGAGTGTGACGTTCTGCGGGCCGCGCGGCGTCGTCCACAGCGTTTCGCCGCGGTCGACGTCGAGCAGGCCCGGATTGCTCCAGGGGTCCTGGCGCAGCATCTGGCGATACTTCTCGATCGCCTTTTCGGTGTCGGCATCCTGTGCGCGCGCGAGCGACGCAAAGGCGATCAACGCGAGCGCCGCCGCAACCATCGTCCTGACCACGTGCCTGCGTCTCCCGGTCTTCGTCGCGGTTTGTTGCATTGTCGAATAGCAGCGTCTACACAAATGGAAGATTATGCCTATGTGGTGCCGTCGTAACAGCATGTCCACGGAATGAATATCTTTCGGATTGCTGCAGCGCAGAAAATTCTTATTCGTTGCGCCGCGCACGGAAGAACAAAGGGAGCTGAGATGAACAGCGTCAGCCGCCGCCAGGTTCTGGGCGCGAGCGTGGGCGTGCTTGCCGCTGCGGGCCTCGGCCTGTCGGTCTCGCCGGCGCTCGCGGCCAACGACTCCGGCGACCTGATCAAGGCCTTCACCGGCGGCAAGCAGCCGACCGAAGGCAAGGTCAAGCTCGACCTGCCGGAGATCGCCGAGAACGGCAACACCGTGCCGATGACCGTGTCGGTGGAAAGCCCGATGACCGAGCAGTCCTACGTGTCCGAGGTGCTCGTCGTCGGCGACGGCAATCCGCGCGGCGGCATGGCGACCTTCCGCTTCACGCCGCTGAGTGGCGCCGCGGAGACGAACACGCGCATCCGTCTCGCAACGACCCAGACCGTCACCGCTGTCGCCAAGATGAACGACGGTTCGCTCTACATGACGGCCAAGCAGGTGAAGGTCACGATCGGCGGCTGCGGCGGCTGATCGAGAAACAACGAAGAAACCGCCGGAGACACTCATGGCAGCCGCCGTCAAGCCGCGCATCAAGCTCGACCGCAAAGAGGTCAAGGCCGGCGACATCGTCGAGGTGAAGGCGCTGGTTCAGCACGTCATGGAGAACGGTCAGCGCAAGGACCCGCAAGGCAACACCATCCCGCGCAAGATCCTCAACAAGTTCACCTGCACGGTCGCGGGCAAACAGGTGTTCGAAGCCGATTTCGAGCCCGCGATCTCGGCCAATCCCTACATCCAGTTCAAGTTCAAGGCGACCGTATCAGGGCCCGTGGTGCTGACCTGGACCGACGACGACGGCTCGACGATCGTCGGCGAAGAGACGATCACGGTGAGTTAGCTTGTCATCCCGGGGCGCCGCGCAGCATGTTCTCACGGCGTGAATTCCTGCAAGTCGCCGCCGCCACGGCGGCCGTCATGCCGCACGCCTCGGTGCGTGCCTTCGCGCAGCAGCGCCTGACGCAGGACGATCTCTTTCGTTTCGACGCGCTCGGCAACGTCACGCTGCTGCACTTCGCCGACCTGCACGGCCAACTCAATCCGGTCTATTTCCGCGAGTCCTCGCAGAACCTCGGCGCCGGCGACGCGCGCGGCGCGTTGCCGCATATCACCGGCAAGGACTTCCTCGCGCGCTTCGACATTGCGGCCGGAAGCCAGGCCGCCTACGCGCTGACCTCGGAGGATTTCGCAGCGCTGGCGAAAACCTACGGCCGCATCGGTGGGCTCGATCGTCTGGCGACCGCCGTGAAAGCCGTGCGCGCGGAGCGCGGCGGCAAGGTGCTCCTGCTCGACGGCGGCGACACCTGGCAGGGCTCATTCACGGCGAACCATACGCGCGGCGAGGCCGTGCTCGACTGCGTCAAGCTCTTGAAGCCCGACGCCATGACCGGCCATTGGGAGTTCACCTACGGCGAGGCGCGCTTCAACGAGCTGACCGAGCGCCTCGGCTATCCGTTCCTCGCGCTCAACGTGCGCGACACCGAATGGCAGGAGCCGGTGTTTCCGCCCTACAAGATGTTCGAAGCGGGCGGCGTGAAGGTCGCGGTGCTGGGCGAGGCTTTCGCCTACACGCCGGTCGCAAACCCGCGCTGGATGATTCCGAAATGGACCTTCGGCATCCGCGAGGAGGACGTGCGCGCCAACGTCGAGAAGGCGCGCCGCGAGGGCGCCGCGCTGATCGTGCTCCTGTCGCACAACGGCTTCGACAGCGACCGCAAGCTTGCCACGCGCGTCGCCGGCATCAACGTGATCCTGACCGCGCACACCCACGACGCGCTGCCCGAGGTGGTCAAGGTCGGCAAGACGCTGCTGATCGCGTCGGGGAGCAACGGCAAGTTTCTCTCGCGCCTCGATCTCGACGTGCGCGACGGCGCGCTGAAGGACTTCCGCTACAAATTGATCCCGCTGTTTCCTGACGCGATCGCGCCTGACGCCGCGATGCGCGCCGCGATCGACATGGTGCGCGCGCCATTCGCGGCCGAGCTCGCGCGCGAGGTCGGGCGCACCGAGTCCTTGCTCTACCGCCGCGGCAGCTTCAACGGGACCTTCGACGACCTGATCTGCTCAGCGCTGATCGAGGAGCGCGACGCCGAGATCGCGCTCTCACCCGGCTTCCGCTGGGGGACGACCGTGCTGCCGGGATCACCGATCACCGTGGAGGACATCCACGACGCGACCGCGATCACCTATCCGAACGTCTATCGATTGCCGATGAGCGGCGCGCGGCTGAAGGAGATCCACGAAGACGTCGCCGACAATCTGTTCAATCCCGATCCATACTACCAGCAGGGCGGCGACATGGTCCGCTGCGGTGGGCTCGGTTACAAGATCGACATCGGCCAACCGGCCGGCAGCCGCATCTCGGGCATGACGCATCTCAAATCCGGCAAGCCGATCGATGCCGCGAAGGACTACACGGTCGCCGGCTGGGCCAGCGTGAACGAAGGCACCGAGGGCCCGCCGGTGTGGGAGTTGGTGGAGAAGTACATCGCGCGGAAGAAAGTCGTGACGGTCGAGCCGGGGGCTGCCGTAAAGGTGGTCGGCGGCTGAAGCACATTGTCTTCGCGCTAGCAAAATTCCGCATTGCGGCAAATTCTTGGGACAATGTTTCTCTGATCCGCCGGTTGGTAGAACGATCCGCATGTCCCGTGCTATGCAGACCCGATGGACGATGACAACGAGTCAAAGCCAATCCCATCCCGCCGCCGCTTTCTAAGCGGCGCGGCCGGGCTCTCCGGCGCGGCGCTGGTGGGCGGCGCGGCGCGCGCGGAGAATCTGAAAAACCTCCCGCCCAATGTGCCCGAATGGACGCGTGCGCTCGGCGACGGCGTCGCGGTGCGACCCTACGGCCATCCGTCGAAATACGAGGCGAACGTCATCCGCCGCGATGTGTCGTGGCTCACTGCAAGCAAAGAGTCCTCGGTGAGCTTCACGCCGCTGCACGCGCTCGACGGCATCATCACGCCGAGCGGGCTCTGCTTCGAGCGGCATCATTCCGGCATCGCCGAGATCGATCCGGAGGATTACCGCCTGATCATCCACGGTCTCGTCGACAAGCCGCTGATCTACACGCTCGCCGATCTCAAGCGCTTTCCGCGCGTCAATCGCATCTATGTTCTGGAGTGCGCCGCGAACTCCGGCATGGAGTGGCGCGGCGCGCAGCTCAACGGCTGCCAGTACACGCACGGCATGGTCCATTGCGTCGAATACACCGGCGTGCCGCTGCGCGTTCTGCTCGCCGAAGCCGGCGTGAAGGGAAGCGCGAAATGGCTGCTTGCCGAGGGCGCGGACGCTGCCGCGATGAGCCGTTCGATCCCGCTCGAGAAGGCGCTCGACGACTGCCTCGTCGCGACCCACATGAATGGCGAAATGCTGCGTCCCGAACAGGGCTATCCGGCGCGCCTCGTCGTGCCGGGCTGGGAGGGCAATGTCTGGGTGAAGTGGCTGCGCCGCCTCAAGCTCGGCGATGAGCCATGGTTCGCGCGCGAGGAGACCTCGAAATACACCGACCTGATGGCGGACGGCCGGGCGCGCCGCTTTACCTACGTGATGGACGCCAAATCGGTCATTACGTCGCCGTCGCCGCAGGCGCCGGTACGCGCCAAAGGTTTCACGGTGATCTCGGGGCTCGCCTGGTCGGGGCGCGGCAAGGTGAAGCGCGTCGATGTCTCGCTCGACGGCGGCCGCAACTGGCGTGAGGCACGGATCGACGGTCTCGTGCTCGACAAGGCCTGCGTGCGCTTCTACGCCGAGACCGACTGGAATGGCGAGGAGTTGCTGCTGCAGTCGCGCGCGATCGACGAGACCGGTTACGTGCAGCCGACCAAGACGGAGTTGCGGAAAATTCGTGGCGCCAACTCAGTCTACCACAACAACGGCATCCAGACGTGGCTGGTGAAGCGCGACGGCGAGGTCGAGAATGTCGAAGTGTCGTAGCTTCGCGGTCGTCGCTGTCTGCTTCCTGCTCGCCGCCCCCGCGGTTGCCGGCGAACGCCATCTCGGGCTCGGGCGCGCGGCGAGCCCGGCCGAGATCGCCGGCTGGGACATCGACGTGCGTCCGGACGGGCAGGGGCTCCCCGTTGGCAAAGGCTCGGTGAGACAGGGCGAAGAGGTCTACATGACCCGTTGCGCGGCGTGCCATGGCGAGTTCGGCGAGAGCGCCGGCCGCTGGCCGCAGGTCGCCGGCGGCACCGGCTCGCTATCCTCCGACGACCCGGTCAAGACCGTCGGCTCGTATTTCCCGTATCTCTCAAGCGCGTTCGACTATGTGCGCCACGCGATGCCGTTCGGTGATGCGCAGTCGCTCAGCAATGACGAGCTTTACGCGGTCGTCGCCTATGTGCTGTTCCTCAACGACATCGTCGACGAGAAATTCGTGCTGTCGCGTGACACCTTCGCGCAGGTGAAGATGCCGAACCAAGCCGGCTTCTACGATGACGATCGCGAGACGGCCGAGAAGCCGTTCTGGAACGCAAAGCCCTGCATGAAGGATTGCAAGCCGCCGGTGACGATCACCGGCCGCGCGCGCGTGATCGACGTGACGCCCGACGACAAAGCCGCGCGCCACGGCGCCGACTGAAGCCGCGCGCGGCTGTCGCGAGGCGCTTGATTGGCGGCGCCGTCGCCCTACAGTGCGCGGTTCCCTCGCAGCCGGATCCCAGGAATGTCAAAACTCAACCTCTCCATCGCGGTGCGCGACTACGACCGCACCCGTCCGCTCACCGACGGCACCGTGCAGATCGACGGTGTCGATCCGGTGTTCATGGCGCTCGATCCGGAGGAGATCTTCTTCCGGGCGTTCCGGCATGCCGAGTTCGACATTTGCGAACTGTCGATGTCGAGCTTCACGGTCAAGACCGCGCAAGGCAACAACCCCTATGTCGGCGTGCCCGCTTTCGTGTCGCGCGCGTTCCGCCACACCTCGATCTATGTGCGCACCGACCGCATCAAGCAGCCGGCGGACCTGAAGGGCCGCAAGATCGGCGTGCCCGAATATCAGCTCACGGCGAATGTCTGGGCGCGCGCTCTCCTCGAGGACGACTACGGCGTGAAGCGCTCCGACATCCATTGGATCAGGGGCGGGCTCGAGGACGCCGGGCGCAAGGAGAAGATCACGATCAGCCTGCCGCCCGACGTGCATCTCGAAGACGTGCCTGAAGGGCGCACGCTCGATAGCATGCTCGAATCCGGCGAGATCGACGCATTCATGGGCCCGCGGGTGCCGCCATGCTTCGAGCGCGGCCATCCCAATGTCGGCTGGCTGTTCGCGGACACGGTCGCGGCCGCCACCGACTATTTCAAGCGCACCGGCATCTTTCCGATCATGCACATCATCGGCGTGCGGCGATCGATCGTCGAGCAGCATCCGTGGCTGCCGGCCGCGGTGCTCAAAGCCTTTGAGCGCGCCAAGACGATCGCAATCGCCCGATTGGCCGATACATCGTCCACGAAGGTGACGCTGCCCTTTGTCGAAGAGCAGGTGCGCGCGGCGCGCAATCTGATGGGCCGCGACTTCTGGTCCTATGGCGTGGCGGCGAACCGCAAGCAGCTCGACTACTTCCTCGACAACCACCACCGGGAAGGGCTCTCCTCGCGCCTGGTCACGGTCGAGGACCTGTTCCACCCGACGACGTTCGAGACCTACAAGCTGTGAGCGTGTTCGTCTGAAATTGAACCGATCGCTGCGGCACGCTTCACCTCTCCCATAGGGAGAGGTCGGATCGCGAAGCGATGCGGGTGAGGGGTTGCGGGCTATCGAGAGATCGATGCCCCCTCTCCCTCAAGGGGAGAGGGGGCAGACTGCCCGCACGGCGAGCTAACGCGTGCTGCTGAGATGCCGGCGGGTGATTGGATCGTGGCTCGATCGCGGACCATGCACCGGATGGTAGGTGGTCGGCTCGTAGCTCGATCGCCGAGCGTGCACCGGGTAGGTGGTCGGCTCGTAGGTCGATCGCGTAGCGTGCACCGGGTGATAGGTGGTCGGCTCGTAGGTCGATCGCGTAGCGTGCACCGGATGATAGGTGGTCGGCTCGTAGCTCGATGGCGGAGTGTGCGCCGGATGGTAGGTGGTCGGCTCGTAACTCGGTTGCGGAGTTTGCACCGGCTGGTAGGTGGTCGGCGCGTCGCTTGTGCTGGGTTCTTCGACCGGGTCGCCCGCATAGGCGCTCCCGGGGGCGATCAGCGTTGCCGCGATGGCGAGGGCTGACAATGTCGTTGTGATCTTGGTCATGGCGTTCTCCGAGGTTCCGCTTGGCGAAGCCTGATTGCCCGCCACACTTCGGACCCTAGAGAGCCTCGGACGGCCGCGATGTGATGGCGGTCACAGAAGGGGCGATTGCGCCGGCGCCTCATCCCTTCGCCGGCTTCAGCCTCACGTGAATGTTCTTCTCCTGCGTGAAGGCGAGCATCTCTTCGAACCCTTCCTCGCGTCCGATGCCGGATTGCTTGAAGCCTCCGAACGCCGTGCCGAGGAAATGCTTGCCGACCTCGTTGATCCACACGAAGCCGGCCTCGACCGCTGCCGCCGTGCGATGCGCGGTCGAGATGTCGTTCGTCCAGATCGAGGCCGTGAGCCCGTATTCGACCGAATTCACCTCCTCGAGCATCTTGGCCTCGTCCGACCAGCGCAAGATGCCGAGCACGGGCCCAAAAATCTCCTCGCGCGCGATGCGCATGCCCATGGTCACGTCCGCGAACACGGTCGGCTCGACGAAGAACCCCTTTGCGAGCGCCGGGTCGGCCGGCGGGCCGCCGCCATGCAATAGCCGCGCGCCTTCCTGCTTGGCGGATGCGATGTAGCTCATCACGCGGTCAAACTGCGTCTTGGAGACGATAGCCCCCATGGTGGTGGCCGGATCGGTCGGGATGCCGGGCTTGTAATAGGCGACGCGTTCCTTCACCCGCGTCAGCACCGCGTCGTAGATGCTGTCATGGATGAACGCGCGGCTGGTCGAGCCGCAGGACTGGCCGCACCAGGTGAAGTTCATGCCGGCGACCACGGCGCCCGCGACCTCGTCCGGATCGGCGTCCGGATAAGCGATCAGCGCGTTCTTGCCGCCGAGTTCGAGCATAACGGGCTTCACGGTCTCGGAGGCGGCGCGCATCACGGCGCGCCCGGTCGGCACACTGCCGATCAGCGCCACCATCGCGACGTCCTTATGGCCTGCGAGCGCGGCGCCGACCTCCCTGCCGCCCGGGACCACGTTGAACACGCCCGGCGGCAGGATGCCGTCGATCAGCTCGGCGAGGCGGAGCGAGGAGAGCGGCGCCTGCTCCGGCGGCTTGACGATCACGGTATTGCCGGCGGCGAGCGGCGCCGCGGACTTGCCGCCGCAGAACATGAACGGGTGATTGAACGGGATGATGCGCGCCACGACGCCACGCGGCTCGCGCACCGAGAAGTTCACCACGTCCGGCCCCATCGGGATCGAAGAGCCCTTCATCTCGGTGACGAGGCCGGCGAAGAACTCGGTCTGCGCCGCTGCGACCATCGCATCGCTCACCATCTCGCGCACCGGATTGCCGCCGTCGGCGGCGTCGATCATGGCGAGCTCCTGCGCATGCGCGCGCAGCACTTCGGCGATGCGGCGGAGCATTTTCGCGCGCTCAAGCGGCGCGATCTTGCGCCATTCCTTGAACGCGGCCTTCGCGGCCGCGACCGCGGCGTCGACGTCCGTGGCTCCGCCATCCGCGACCTTGCCGAGGCTCTCGCCCGTGCCCGGGTTGATCGTGTCGGCGTCGCGGCCGGACTTCGGCTCATGCCAGGCGCCGCCGTAATAGCAGGTGCGGTGCTGCGGCAGCGTCAGTGGCGGCATCACAGAGATGTTCATTTCTTCCCCTGAATCTGGATCAGCTCGGAAAGCTGCGCCGGCGTCAGCGGCTCCGGAATGAACTTCAGCGTCACGGCCTCCGGCATCAGCGTGTCGATGCCCTTGATCTCGTCCGGCCAGATCAGCGCCTTTGGAAAGAAGTCGTCGCGCACTCGCTTGGCGACCGACTCCGGCACGCCGACGAATTCCGCATAGTCTTTGATGACCTGCGGATTGTCGCTGTACATGTAGTCGATGGATTCACGATAAGCCTGCATGAATCGCGCGATCACGTCCCGGCGCTTGGCGAGCGCGTCGGTATTCGCGACGATCACCCGGATGGTCTGCCCGCGCACGATCGCCGCATCGGTTGCCTTCGCCACCACGCGGATCTGCCCGGCATCGATCTCCTTCAGCCCGAACGGCGGCGAGGCCCAGCCGACATCGACCTGATCGGTCATCACGGCGGTGAGCGTCGCCGATGGATTGCCCGTGGACATCGGTTTCGCGGTCAGCTTGTTCTCGCTGATGAACGCGCGCACGATCGACTGCGTGGACGAGCCGTTGGTCGAGAACGCGATCGTGTGTCCGTCGGTGTCCTTCAGCGTTTTGATCGGCGAGGACGTCTTGGCGTACCAGTAGTCGGCGGCCCCGGTCGCCTCGGCGCCGATGATGCGCACCGGCGCGCCCTTCGCGTAGGCCGCCATCGCGCCGAGCGTGCCGACCGCGAAGCCGAGATCGACGCTGCCGGCGATCACCGGCTGCAGCGTCTCGCCGCTGCCCGAGGTGTACACCGTCTCGATCTCGAGATCGTGTTTCTTGAAGATGCCGGCTTTGGTGCCGAGGTGGATCACCGCGGTGTCCCAATTGCCGCGCTGGCCGAGCGTGGCCTTGAGCTGATCGGCGGACCAGGCCGGCGGCGCCGCGAGCGCAAGAGCGGCAGCCACCAGGATCGTCAGGCGTTTCATGTCGGACCTCCCATTGGATTTTCTTTGCGCATGATCTTGTCCGAAAACCGGTTCCCACTTTTCGGGATCATGCGCTATGCGCGTTTGATCTGATCGACGCCCCCGAGCCTCCCGATCAGCGCATTGGCGCCGATCGACAGCACGAACACCACGATGAGCAGAGCATACATGCGCGGCATGTTGAAGGTCGAATAGGCGTTGATGATGAGGAACCCGACGCCGCGATTGGACAGCTTGGTCTCGGCCAGCAGCGTGCCGATGATCGCGACGCCGAGGCCGAGGCGCACGCCATTGACGACCGGCGCGCGCATCGCCGGCAGATAGATCTTCGTCACCATCGCCCAGGTGCCGGCGCGGAAGCTGCGGCCGACCTTGATCAGCACCTGATCGATCTGCCGCATCCCGGCGGCCGCGCTCAGCGCCAGAGGGAAGAAGCACGAGATCACGCCCATTGCGATCTTCGATCCGGGGCCGACGCCGAACCACATGATCATGATCGGAAAGAAGATGATCTTCGGCGTCGGCCCGAGATAATAGAGATACGGCTCGAAGGCGCGCGCGAGTAGGCGGCTGCCGCCGAGCAGGACGCCGACGGCGAGGCCGGTGACGCCGCCAACGCCGAGCGCGATCGCGATCTCACCCGCCGTGACGCCAAGGTGCCGGTAGTAGTCAGTCTCGGCGAGCAGCGCGATCAACGCCTGCCCGATAACGGTCAGCGGCGGCACGACGTCGCGGAACAAAAGCCCCGACCGCGCGATCGCCTCCCAGAAGAGCAGCACGAAAACGATGATCGCGACGCGCACGAGCGTCACCGGCGCGATCGGGGGCGCCGCGGGCGCGATCAGGCGACCGGTCTCAGCCATCGCTCGATCCGATCGGTGAGGAAGAAGAACACGACGCTGACCAGGATGACGAAGCAGATCGCCGCATAGGTGCCGGGCAGGTCGTAGCGCTCGGCGAGATCGTTGATGAGCTGGCCGAGCCCGCCGAAATTGATGAGAAACTCGACGCCGACGATGTTGATCAGCGCGAAGATCATGCCGAGGCGCAAGCCCACGAAGATCGTCGGCAGTGCCGCCGGGAGCAATATCTTCCAGAACAGCTGCACCTCGGAGAGCTTGAAGCTGCGCCCGACGTCGATGAGCACGCGCCGCGTGCCGGCGAGCCCCTCTATCGTCTTCAGGATCACGGCCGGCACGCCGGCGACGAAGCCCATCATGATGATGGTCGTCTCGCTACGCCCGAAGATCACGAGAAACAGGGGATACATCAGCACGGTCGGCGCGGAGGCGAGTGCCGCGACCCAGGTCTCGGTCGCCTCGCGCAACAGCCGCACGCGATAGAGCAGAACGCCAAAGCCGATGCCGAACAGGGCGAGCAGGAGCGCCGCCCAAAGCGACTCCCGGGCCGTCACAAGGAAGCGGTGCGGGATGTCTTCCTCGGCGATCACGCGGCCGAACGCGCCGGCGATCTGCGAAGGCAGCGGCACGATGAAGCGGTTGACGAGCCCTGCGCGGATCAGCGCCTCGAGCGCGAGCGTGAACAGGACGAGCGTACCGAAGCCGAGCGCGAAGGGCACGAACGTGCGCGTCGCGCGGCCGGTCATGAGAGGTGCTCCGCGATATGCCGCTCGTCGTCGCGCATGCCGCGGCTCGCCTCCTCGCGGAGATCCCCCCAGATTTGCGCGACGCTGCGCCCGAACGCGTCGCTCGATACGATCTCGGAGGAACGCGGGCGCGGCAGCTCGATCGCGACCATGCGTTTCACCTTGCCGGGCCGATAGGTCATCACCAGAACGCGGTCGGCGAGCTGCACGGCCTCGGTGATGTTGTGGGTGATGAGCAGGCAGGTCTGTTTGAGCTGGTGCTGGATCGCCAGCACCTTGTCGCCGAGCAGCAGCCGCGTCTGCTCGTCGAGCGCGCCGAACGGCTCGTCCATCAGCAGGATCTTCGGCTCGGAGGCGAGCGTGCGCGCGATCGCGACCCGCTGGCGCATGCCGCCGGAGAGTTCGGCCGGGTAACGCCGCTCGAAGCCGGTCAGCCCGACGAGATCGATGAAATGCCGCGCGCGCTCGATGCGCTGCGCTTTCGCCATGCCGGCGATTTCGAGCGGGAAGGCGACGTTTTCCACGACGGTGCGCCACGGAAACGTCGACTCCTCCTGGAACACCATGCCGATCGAAGCGTGCGGGCCGCGCACGGTCTCGCCCGCGACCGCGACGCGGCCCCGATAGCCCTCGATCAGTCCGCCGATGATGTTGAACAGGGTGGACTTGCCGCAGCCGGACGGGCCGATGACGGCGAGGAATTCGCCCGGTGCGACGTCGAACGAGATGTGATCGACGGCCGTGACGGTACCGTCCGGCGTCTCGAAGCTTTTCACGATGTCATCGACGACGAGGATCGGCGCGGCGGATTGCGCGCGGGGGACCTGGTCGGCGAGGCGCGTGACTGCCATCACGCCTTCCTCTCGGCGTTCGACACGGCGGCTGTCATCGCCGGCGTATAGCCGGGCTCGACGCGCACGTCGACCACCGCGACCGCGCCGTTCTCGACCGCCGCGATCGCCTCGGCAAACGTGCCGGCGAGCTTGCTCGCGTCTTCCACAGGCCCAAAGCCGAGCGCGCCTTGCGCGCGCGCGAGGGCGGCAACGTCGATGTCGGGATCGGCGATGCGTTGGCCGATCCATTTGTTCTCGACCGGCCGGCCGCGCATGCGCGCGACGCGCTCCTGGTGCACTTCGTCATTGTAGAATGAGCGATTGTTCGCGACGACGATCAGCAGCGGAATGCGGTAGTGCGTCGCCGTCCAAAGCGCGGTTACGCCCATCAGGAAATCGCCGTCGCCGCAGATGCCGATCGGTAGCCGGCCGGTTCCCTTCAGCGCGAGCGCGGCGCCGACGGTGACGCCGGGACCCGCACCAAGGCCGCCGCCGCCGTCCGATCCCAGGAAGTCGAGCGGATGACGGAACGGCCACCACGCGCCATTCCAGGATAGCGGGAGATGCGTGAGCGCGCAGAGGCGCTCCCCGACGGCGCCGCGCAGCGCGCGCGCGAGATGTTCAACCGTCAGCGGGGCATCGGGGAGGGGCTTTTCGGCGACGGCTTGATCCCTGACGATGCGCGGTTTAGCGGTCGCGCGCATCTGCGCGACCAGCGCCGGCACCACCGGGTCGGGGTCGGCCGCGATGAACAGGTCGACCGGAGGCAGGGCCTGGTGGTCCATGCTCCAGCCGTTGTGCACGTGGTGATCGATCGAGACCTGGATGATCTTCGCGCCCGGCGCTTCGGTGCCGAACACGGACCTCAAGGTGCCGGCAAGGTCGATCCAGTCGAGACTGAGGATCACGTCAGCCGCCTTGATCGCCGCGGCTGCGTTCCCGACCGGCGCGATGACCGACGGCGGCCCGGCGTGGAGCGGATGATCGGTCGGGAAGCCCGCCGCTGTCTTCAGGCAGGTGATCGCGCGGGCATCGAGCGCCTCGGCGAGCGCGACGCGAGCGTTCCAGGCCGTGAGGTCGCGCGAGGCCCGGCCGACAAGGATCACCGGCGCTTTCGCCGCCTGCAACATGGCGGCCGCCTGCGCCAGAACATCCCCGGGCGCGGCCGATGTCACGGGCGGCGTAAATCGCGCCGCGTCGAGCGGGGTGAGCTGCTCGGGAAGTTTCGCCTCCTGCATCTCGGCGTCGAGGTTCACGTAGACCGGGCCCATCGGCGCCGCATGCGCGAGCCAATACGCGCGCATCAAGGCCTCGCGCGCAGCTCCTGGCGAGGCCGGTTGATCGTCCCATTTGGTGTAGGGACGGACGAGCGCGCCCTGGTCGCGCGCGGTATGGATCCAGTCGATCCACGGCCGGCGTTTCATCGCGTCGACCGGACCGGTCGCGCCGAGCACGATCACCGGCAGACGATCGCACCAGGCGTTGAAGATCGCCATGGTGGCGTGCATCAGGCCTACGTTTGAGTGGACGGCGGCCGCCATCGCGCGCCCGGTGACCTTGGCATAGCCGTGCGCGATCGCGACCGCGCTTTCCTCGTGCAGGCAGAGCAGCATCTGCGGCCGCGTGTTGCCGAGATAATTGACGATGCTGTCATGCAAGCCGCGATAGCTCGCGCCGGGATTGAGCGCGATGTAAGGAATGTCGAGCGCGCGCAGCGTCTCGGCCACGACATCGCTGCCGAACGCGGGCGCATTCGCGCCGGAGGGCAGGGGGCGTTCGACGGCTGAAGGGTCGGTCACCGGCACTCACCTCACGCGATCGGCGAAACGTGCCACGTTCCATCCGTCCGTTCAAACCGCAGCGGCACGGCATTGCGGCGCTGCGTATTCTCGAGCGTCGCGCCGGTGAGCGCGCAGACGACCAGCAAGATGCCGCCATGCGCCACGATGACGGTCTCGCCGTCGCCCGTGTCGTCGGCGAGGATGCGCATGACGCTGCAGGCGGCGCGGTGCACGAAGGTCGCGAGCGGCTCGCAGCCGTCAGGGTCCCAGTTCCAGTTGAATTCGCCCTGGATCGGTGTGTCCCACAGGCTCACATAGAAGCGTTCGCTCAACGCGCCGTCCACCTCTGGATGGATGCGGTGCCCGGCCGCGACCAGGTTTGCGGTGCGCCAGGCGCGCGCCATCGGGCTCGCGACCAGTCTGCCGATGCGGGTCTTCGCCAGCAGTTTGGCGGCGACTGCCGCCTGGCCTTCGCCGGTCTCGTTCAGCGGTGTATGCGGCATCTGGTAATGGCGCGTGCGGTTCCCTTCGGTCTCGCCGTGGCGCACGAAGATGAATTTTTCGCGCGTCGGCGCGAAGGGAAGCGCAGAGGCAAGCTCGGCGATGCGGTCATAGCCGAGCAGGTCGACAACTTGGGTCATTGATCTTCCTTATCCCTCCCCCGAAGGGGGAGGGTCCGACTGCCGAAGGCAGTCGGGGGTGGGGTTCTCGTGAAGGAAGACCCCACCCGCCGCGCTACGCGCGTCGACCTCCCCGACGGCGGGGAGGTATGGCACCGAGTTACGCCTGCGCGATGAACTTCTTATTCATGTAGACCTCGAGCCCTTCGATGCCGCCCTCGTGGCCGTAGCCGGAGTCCTTGATGCCGCCAAACGGCGTCTCCGGCGTCGAGATCGCGACGCTGTTTACGCCGACCATGCCGGACTGGAGCGCATCGCCGATCGCGGTGGCGGTCTTGGGGTTCGACGTGAAGGTGTAAGCCGCAAGGCCGAACTCCAGCGAGTTCGCGCGCTGCACCACCTCGTCGAAGGTCTTGAAAGTAACAATGGGAGCAAGAGGTCCGAACGGCTCCTCGGTCATGATCTTGGAGTCGTCCGGGATATCGGTGATCACGGTCGGCTCGAAGAAGAAGCCCTGGTTGCCGGAGCGGCTGCCGCCGGTCTGGATCTTGCCGCCGCGGTTCTTCGCGTCCGCCACGAACGTGTCCATCGCGTCGAGCCGGCGCGGATTGGCGAGCGGACCCATCGTGGTCTCTTTGTCCATGCCGTCGCCGAGCTTGATCGCCTTGGCGTTGTCGGTGAAGCGCTTGACGAAGCGGTCGTAGATCGCCTCCTGCACGTAGAAGCGCGTCGGCGAGATGCAGACCTGGCCGGCGTTGCGATACTTGAACGCCGAGATCGTGTCGGCGGTCTTCTCGGGGTCCGCATCGCCGAACACCACGACCGGCGAGTGGCCGCCGAGCTCCATGGTGGCGCGCTTCATTCCCTTGGCGGCGAGCTGGGCGAGATGCTTGCCGACCGGCACCGAGCCGGTGAACGAGATCTTGCGCACGATGTTCGACGCGATCAGGTGCTCGGAGACCGTCGCCGGCACGCCGAACACGAGGTTGAGCACGCCGGCCGGCAGGCCCGCATCCTCGAAGCACTTGACCATCTCGACGCACGAGCCGGGCGTCTCTTCCGACGCCTTGATGATGAGCGAACAGCCGGCCGCGAGCGCGGCACCCATCTTGCGCGCCGGCGTCAGCGTCGGGAAATTCCATGGCGTGAACGCCGCGACCACGCCGACCGGCTCGGTGACGACCATTTGCCGCACCGTCGGATTGCGGCTCGGGATGATGCGGCCATAGGAGCGGCGGCCTTCCTCGGCGAACCATTCGATGATGTCGGCGGAGGTGACGACCTCGCCCTTGGCTTCAGCAAAAGTCTTGCCCTGTTCCTGCACCAGCACGCCCGCGATGTGATCGGCGCGCTCGCGCATCAGGTCGGCGGCCTTGCGCAGCACCTTGGCGCGGTCATAGGCCGACTTCACCTTCCACAGCTTGAAGCCCTTCTCGGCGGACGCCAGCGCCGCGTCGAGATCGCTCGCCGTCGCATGCGGCAGATGCGCCAGCGGCTTCTGCGTCGCCGGATTGATGACCTCTTCGCCGCCACCGCCGTTGCCGTGGTTCCACTTGCCGTCGATGTAGAGCCCGAGTTGCGTATACATGTCGTCCTCGCCTTGGGTTTTTTAGAGAAAATGAAGTTGCGCGCCGGTCCCGGCGGTGCCGCTTGCCCTAACGAATAGGGGAGAAAGACGCCGGAAGGAAGATGTCGTTGCGCATGGTCGCAAGGTGCACCGGGCCGCCGGCAGGCGGCCAAACCCCTGTATCGATTGCGGTTTTGCGCGTTGCCGCGCGCACTTCGAGGCTCGGATAGGGCCAGATATGCATGAAGCGCGTAACTTCGCCGGTCACCGAATACATCGCGGCGAGGAGCGGGGAGAGCTTCGCCCGTGCCGGCACGGCCTTCTCCCACGCCGCGATCGTCGGGCCGAGCCCATCGGGCTTGAACCGGTAGCTGCGGATTTCGAAGATCGGGCCGTATTGCCCGGGCTTCAGAGCCGGAATGAAGGGGAACATCACAAAGGTATCGGCGGACATGCCGGCGATCAGCTCGACGCAGCCGAACGGGTTGGCGCTCTTCGCCACGCTCTCGCGGTCGGTGATCATGTCCGCGCCGCTCGCGTAGTGATGCAGCAGCATGATCTTGTTGAGATCGCCGATCTCGCTGGCGAAGCAGCCGAGGAATTCGCCCTTGCGTGGATTGGCTTTCAACCATTGCTCGATGGGCGGAAGCGCTTTGCCGTGCGTGTTCGGCTGCACCGTGATCGTCGTCACGTCGTAGGGCATAGCGGCTGCAACTCCGAAAGGATGATGGGGATCGGCGGGCGCGCGATTGACACTCTTGGAGTGCGGCCCTTTAGTTCGCCGGGCGCGGCCGGACGCTACCCGGTGGCTCGCGAACCCGCAATGGCGGGGCGGCAGCGAAGCATATCCGTCCGGCGTGACGGCAAGGAGGATCATATGGTGAAACAAGTGAACCGGCGCACCGTTCTGGCGGGAGCGGGCGCGGCGGCGACCAGTCTGGCGACGGGAGCGAGCTCGGTGCGCGCGGCCGATCCGGTGAAGGTCGGTGTCCTTTTCCCGCTCACCGGGAACGCCGCGGCGGCGGGGCAGGCCTCCAAGGCTGCGGTGGAGATCGCGGCCGAGATCGTCAACGACGCGCATCCGGAGCTCGTCGGCATTCCGCTCGCCAAGGATGCCGGAATTCCCGGTCTCGGCGGCGCCAAGCTCGAGCTCGTGTTCATCGATCACCAGGGCAACCCGTCGGTCGCCCAGCAGCAGGCGTTGCGGCTGATCAATCAGGACAAGGTGAACGTGCTGTTGGGCGCCTATCAGTCCTCCTGCACGCTGACCGCAACGCCCGTTGCCGAGCGCAACGGCATCCCGTTCGTGGTTGGCGACTCGGCGGCCGGAAACATCACCCAGCGCGGCTTCAAATGGCTGTTCCGCGTGACGCCGATTGCGAGCGATTTTGCCGCGGCGTACATGACGTTCTTCGCCGACATGAACAAGGCCGGCCACAAGGTCGCCTCGGTCGCCGTGGTGAACGAGAACACCGACTACGGCACCTCCGTGGGCGATGCGGTTGAAGCTGCTGCCAAGAAAGCGGGTCTCACGGTTTCGAACCGCATTCCCTACAGCGCGAGCACGACGGACGTCTCGGCACAGGTGCTCCAGCTCAAGGACAAGAACCCCGACGTCGTGATCTTCATCAGCTACACGGCGGATGCGATCCTCTACATGAAGACGATGAAGAACCTCGACTACATGCCCGCGATGGTGCTCGGCGACGACTCCGGGTTCTCCGATCCGTCCTTTATCCCGGCGATTCAGGACATCGCGCAAGGCGTGATGAACCGCAGCGCTTGGGACATTGGCAAGCCGGGCTCGACGACCTCGAAGATCAACGACATGTACAAGGGCAAGACCGGCCGCGACCTCGACGACACGTCGGGCCGCAACATGCAGGCCATGTTGACGCTCGCCGACGCGCTCAACCGCGCGGGCTCGGTCGATCCGGCGAAGATCCAAGCGGCGCTGATAGCGACCGACCTCAAGCCCGAGCAGCTCATGATGGGCTATCGCGGCGTGAAGTTCGACGAGACCGGCCAGAACATCCTCGCCTCAACCTATCTCATCCAGCTCAAGGGCAAGGACTACAAGGTCGTTTGGCCGGACGCCAACGCGACCGAGAAGCTCGTGTGGCCGATGAAGGGATGGAAGGCGTAGTTGCTTATCCCTCCCCGCGAAGCGGGGAGGGTGGCCGCGCGCAGCGCGGTCGGGTGGGGTGACGCGGGTTGGGGCGATCGTTGCGAACATCCATGCAAATTGGGTGCGACGCAGCGACCCCACCCGGTCGTCGCTTCGGCGTTGCGCGCCTTCTTGCCTCCGACGTCATCCTGAGGCGGCCGCCGAAGGCGGCCCTCGAAGGATGGCCGCAACGCCGTCGCCCTTCGAGGCGCGCCATAAGGGCGTTTACGCCCGTCTGCGACGTGCTATGGCTCGCACCTCAGGGTGACGGCCCCCATGCTCCTCCTCCAAGTCATCGTCGGCGGCCTGCTGCTCGGGGCGATCTACGCGCTGTTCTCGTCCGGCCTCACGCTGATCTGGGGCATGATGAACTTCATCAACTTCGCGCATGGCGAGTTCGTCATGCTCGGCATGTATGTGGCGCTGCTCGTCGTAGTGTGGCTCGGCGGGGGACCTGCGACGTTCGGTTTCGCGGCGGCGGTCGCGCTGTTCGTGCTCGGCGTGCTCGTCTATGGCAGCCTCATCCGCCACGTCACGCGCGGGCCGATGCTGGCGCAAATCCTGTCGACCTTCGGCCTTGCGTTGCTCTTGCGCTATACGGCGTTCTGGATCTTTTCCGCCAACATCGTGTCGTTGCCGCAGACCTCGCTCGGCGGCACGCTCAACATCCTCGGCATCCTGGTGCCGGTGGCGCAGCTTGTCGCCGGGATTACCGCCGCGGTGCTCACCGTCGCGATGCATCTCTTCCTCACCGGCACCACGATCGGCTCCAAGCTGCTGGCGGTCGCCGAGGACCGCAACGCCGCGATGCTGATGGGCATCAGGCCCGACCGCATGCAGGCGCTCGCCTGGGGGCTCGCCGCCGCGAGCGCCGGCATCGCGGGCGCCTTGATGGCGATCTCGTACCCCTGGTCGCCCTCGGTCGGCGAAACCTTCGGCCTGATGGCCTTCGTGGTGGTGACGTTCGGCGGTTTCGGCAGCGTGCCGGGCGCGATGTACGCCGGCCTCATCATTGGCCTGATCCAGGCGCTCTCGGCTTTCTACTTCGGTCCGATCTACAAGGACATCGTCGTCTACGGCCTGTTCGTCGCGCTGCTCTGGTTCCGGCCGCAGGGCCTGTTGGGCAAGGCGTAACGCGATGAAGGGTACGATCGCGCTTTGCCTTGCATTCCTGGCTTATCCGTTCGTCTTCTCCAATGCCTTCTATCTCGACATCGGCGTCGCGCTCCTCCTCGCCGCGATCTCGGCATCGGCCTGGAACATCGTCGGCGGCTATGCGGGCCAGGTCTCGGTCGGGCACTGCATGTTCTTCGGCGTCGGCGCCTATCTGCCGCTGCTGGTCTATCAGCACTGGCAGTTGCCGCCGATCGTCGGCGTGCCGGTCGGAATTGCCATCAGCCTCGTGCTCGCGGTCTTGGTCGGCCTTCCGACCTTCCGCCTGTCAGGCCATTATTTCTCGATGGCGACGATCGCGGTCGCCGAACTGATCCGCCTCGTGGTCAGCACCTGGGATTTCGCCGGCGCCGCGATCGGCCTGCAAGGGCCGGCGGTCGGGCGCGGCTGGTACGACCTGACCTTCCGCGGCGAGCTTCCTTATTATTTCATCTTCCTTGGAGTCCTGGTGATCGTGCTGGCCGTCACCTGGCAGGTGCAGCGCACCCGCTTCGGCTATTACCTGCGCGCCATCAAGGCGGGCGAGCGCGCCGCGCGCTCGCTCGGCGTTCCGGTGCGCCGCACCAAGCTCTATGCGCTGATGCTGAGCGCCGCCTTCACGTCGGTCGCGGGCTCGCTCTATGCGATCAAGACCGGATTCATCGATCCCGACAGCGGCTTCGGCATCCTCGTCTCGGTGCAGATGGTGATCATCGCGGCGCTCGGCGGAGCCGGCACGCTCTACGGCCCGCTGGTCGGCGCGCTCATCCTGATCCCGCTGCAGACCGCGACCAACACCTGGTTCGGCGGCGGCGGCACGGGTCTCACTTACATTCTCTATGGCGGCATCATCGTGATCATTGCCCGCTTCGAGCCGGGCGGGCTGCACGAGATGTGGCAGCGCATCGCGCCAAAGCTCTGGAAGCGCCATGCTGCTTAGCGCGCAAAACGTGTCGAAAGAGTTCGGCAATCTGCGCGCGGTCGCGGGCGCCGACCTCGCGATCGAGGAGGGCGAGATCATCGGGTTGATCGGGCCTAACGGCGCCGGCAAGTCGACCTTCTTCAACTGCCTCGCCGGCGAGACGCTGCCGACCACCGGCAAGATCGTGTTCGACGGGGTCGACGTGACGACCGCATCGCCCGAGACGCATGCGCGGCTCGGCATCGGGCGCACGTTCCAGGTTCCGGCGACGTTCGAGGACCTGACCGTGCTCGACAACGTCATGGTCGGCGCCTTCCTGCGCCATCCGCACCGCACCCACGCGCGTGCGCACGCGCTCAAAGTGCTCGATCTGGTCGGCCTGAAGGACCGGCAGGACTTGCGCGCGCGCTCGCTCGGCACGCCGGGACGCAAGCGGCTTGAGATCGCGCGCGTGCTCGCGACCGGCCCGCGCCTGATGCTGCTCGACGAGGCGCTGGCGGGCTTGACGCCGGCCGAACTGCAGCAGGCGATCGCGCTGGTGCGGAAGATCCACGAGACCGGCGTGACGCTCGTCATCGTCGAGCACATCATGGAAGTGATCATGACGCTCGCGCGCCGCATCATCGTGTTCAACCAGGGCCACGTGATCGCGCAAGGCGAGCCGCAGCAGGTGGTCAAGGACGAAGCCGTGATCGAGGCCTATCTCGGCCGCGGCCATCGCAACTGGCGAAAAAAGGATTAGCCCGCGTGGATCGCCTGCGCGTCGAGCATCTGGAAGTGCGCTACGGCGACCTCGTCGGCATCGCCGACGTGACGCTCGATGTGCAGCCGGGCTCGATCGTGGCGCTGCTCGGCTCGAACGGCGCCGGCAAGACGACGACGCTCAACGCCGTCGCCGGGCTGGTGCGGCCGAGCGGCGGAACCATCCATTGGCGCGAGGAAGAAATCGGCGGCGAGCCCGCCTATGCGATTGTTGCGAAAGGGCTTGCCCTTTCGCCGGAGGGCTGGCGGCTGTTCGTCACCCAGACGGTCGAGCAGAATCTCCGCCTCGGCGCGACCGTGCTCTCCGACAAGGGCAAGCTCGCAGGCCTCTTCGATCGCGTGTACGCGCTGTTCCCGCGGCTCGCGGAGCGTAGGAAGCAGCTCGCCGGCACGCTCTCCGGCGGCGAGCGGCAGATGCTAGCGCTCGGCCGCGCGCTGATGAGCGAGCCGACGCTGCTGATGCTCGACGAGCCGAGCCTCGGCCTTGCGCCCGCGGTCGTCGATCAGCTCTACGACGCGCTCTACAAATTGCACGAGGAAGGCCTGACGCTGCTGCTCGCCGAGCAATCCATTCCACTGGCGCTCGCGATCGCCGACTACGCCTATGTGCTGCAAACCGGCCGCACCGTGCTGCAAGGCACATCGGAAGAGCTCGAGAACAACGAACAGGTGCGTGAGATTTATTTGGGCATCAAGGCGAGTGTGGTTCTCTGATCTTCACCTCCCCCTGAAAGGGGGAGGGAGCGCACCGAACTCGCGGCGCGCTTTTACCCGCCCCTCAGCTTCGCCAGCACCTTCAGCCCGGCATAGCCGTCGGCCGGCATGCCGTTCTTGCGCTGGAAGTTCGCCACCGCCGCCGTGGTGGCGTTGCCGACGCGGCCGTCAGCGCCCTCGGTATCGAAACCGGCCGCGGTGAGCAGGCGCTGCACCTCCTGCACCTCGGCGAGCGTGAGTGCGCGCTCGCTGCCGGGGAACTTCTGCACGAACGGTCCGCCGCCGAGCACGCGGTCGCCGAGGTGCACGATCGCGAGCGTGTAGCTGGTCGAAGGATTGTATGATTTGATCGCGTTGAAGTTCGGCCCGAGCAGGAACGCAGGTCCGCTCGGCACCGGGACCCAAAGCTTCGCGCTCAGCGTGGGCTGCGGAAACGCCTCGCCGTCCGCGCGCGCGACGCCGGCCTTCTGCCACGCCTCGTAGCTGCGTGACGTATCGCTCTCGTGCATGCCGGCCGGCACGCGCACCTCGTAGCCCCAGTGTTCGCCACGCCGGTATTTGCCACGCTGCACCAGAAAGCGCGCGCTGCTCCCAAGCGCGTCGTCGGGCTTGCCGAACGGATTGACGCGGCCGTCGCCGTCATAGTCAAAGCCAAGCGTGAGCCACATCTCCGGCATCCACTGTGTGTGGCCCATGGCGCCGGCCCAGGAGCCGACCATCTCGGCGGGCGTGCTCCAGCCCTTCTCGATGATGACGAGCGCGTTGATGAGTTCGGCCTCCCAATAGGCGCGCCTTCGCGGCTCGCCCCAGGCGAGCGCCGCGAGCGCCGGGATCACCGGGCGCATGTGGTTCTGCTGCACGACCGGATCGCCGAAGGTCGACTCGATGCCCCACAGTCCGAGGATCACGCCGCGCTCGACCCCGAAATCCTTCTCGATGCGCCCAAGCAGGCCCGCGTATTCCTTCGCGCGCTCCTTGCCGGTGATGATGCGCCAGTCGGAGACGCGGCGATTGAGGTATTGCCAGAGTTGTTCCTTGAACTCCGGCTGGTTGCGGTCCTGCGCATAGACGCTTGTGTCGGGCTTGATGTCGCCCATCACGCGCGTGTAGGTCGCGTCAGAGACGCCCTTGGCTCGCGCACGTGCGCGGAAAGCCTCCACCCATTGGGCGAACGGCTGCGAGGCGACCTGCGCGAAGACGCTGCCGCCGAAGGCCAGCGCGGCCGCGCCCGACAGCGCGGCTTGCATGAGACGGCGGCGGAGAATGGGTATTTGCATGGACTGGAGGTCGGCCCGAATCGTGACGGCGCGATGGCATCATAACAGTGCCGCAACCGTCTCCCGCGCGCTTTGAGGATTTGCTAGGATCGGCGAAACGACGCACCGCAGGAGGACGCCATGACCGACTATCCCATCGCGCGCCGCACCGTGATCGCCGGAGCAGGAGCGGGGCTCGTCATCCAACTCGCGCCCGGCGAAGCGGGCGCACAGACCGCGCAGGTAAAGCCCGAGATCGTCGCCAGCGAATACTGGACCAACAAAGGCGACGTGAAACTTTATCTCTACCGCAAGCGCATGGCCGCAAAGCCCGGCGAGAAACAGCCGGTCGTGTTCCTTGTACATGGATCGTCGATCTCGTCGCGTCCGAGCTTCGATCTGACCGTGCCGGGCAAGGGCGAGTATTCCATGATGGACGCCTTCGCCGGCTACGGCTTCGATGTCTGGACGATGGACCACGAGAATTACGGACGTTCGAGCCGCACGGCGAGCAACTCCGACATCGCGAACGGCGCAGCCGACCTCAAAGCCGCGTCCGAGGTGGTCGCGAAGGAAACCGGCGAGCGCAAGATGAGCGTCGTCGGCGAGTCCTCGGGCGCGATCCGCGCCGGGCTTTACGCGCAGCAGTCACCCGAACGCGTGGATCGGCTTGTCCTGTGCGCATTCACCTACAAGGGCACCGGCTCTGCCGAGATCGGCCGGCGTGCCGCGGTTGCCGACAAGCTGCGCGCCAGCAACACGCGCCTGCGCGACGGCAACATGATCCGCTCGATCTTTTCCCGCGACGGACTACCCTCCGCCTATAACCAGGCGGTCGCGGAGGCCATCGCCTCCGAGGAACTGAAATTCGGCGACAGGGTGCCGACCGGCACTTACCTGGACATGGCGGTCAATCTGCCGCTGGTCGATCCCAAGAAAGTGCAGGCGCCCGTGCTCATGGTCCGTGGCGACCATGACGGCAACTCGACCAATGAGGACCTGCTCGATTTCTACACGAACCTCGCGAACGGCGACCGCCAGTTCGTCATCCTGCCCTATACGGCGCACAGCCTCGGCTTCGCCAACAACCGGCATTTGCTCTGGTACGCGGTGCGGAACTTTCTGCAGGCGCCGGCCGCGATCCCGGCGGCGTAACTTATGAGCCGTCACCCTGAGGTGCGCGCGTAGCGCGCCTCG
>PLJS01000090.1 GCA_003140315.1 Hyphomicrobiales bacterium | reverse complement strand
TGATGGGTCTCGATGAACACGCCCGCTACGCCGACCGCGACCGCCGCTCGCGCCAGCACCGGCACGAAGCGCCGCTCGCCGCCGCTATGGCCCCCCTGCCCGCCCGGCTGCTGCACCGAATGGGTGGCGTCGAAGATCACCGGCGCTCCGGTCTCGGCCAGGATCGGCAGCGCGCGCATGTCGGAGATGAGCGTGTTGTAGCCGAAGGAGACGCCGCGCTCGGTGACCAGCACGTTGGGGTTGCCGGCGCCGACGAGCTTGGCCACGACATGTCGCATATCCCACGGCGCGAGGAACTGCCCCTTCTTGACGTTGACCGGCTTGCCGGTCCTGGCAGCCGCCAGCAGCATGTCCGTCTGGCGGCAGAGAAACGCCGGGATCTGCAGCACGTCGACGGCCTCGGCAACGGGGGCGCATTGGTCAGGCTCGTGCACGTCGGTGATAACCGGGACCCCGACGCTCTCCCTGATCTCGGCGAAGATGGGAAGCGCCTCGGACAGCCCCATGCCGCGGGCGCTTCCGGCGCTGGTGCGGTTCGCCTTGTCGAAGGAGGACTTGTAGATGAGGCCGAGCCCCAGCCGCCCCGCCATCTCCTTCAGCGCGCTCGCCATCTCCAGCGCATGGGTCCTGCTTTCCAGCGCGCAAGGGCCGGCGATGAGAGCAAGCGGCAGCCCATTGCCGAAACGGGCGGTGCCGATGGTCACGACGGCGCTCGGCAGGGGCGTCACGGCGGCGGTCATGGCCGGACCATGCTTCGCCTGGGCCTAGCGGTCAACCGCTAGCGGTCAACCGGCTCGCGCGCGTGTGCCAGCTTCCCGTCAATATAGGTCGCGCACACGGCCCGGTCGTCGCCAAGGGTCATCAACACGAACAGGGTCTCCTCGATCGAGCGCGAGCGCTGCTCGCGGAAGGCAAGTAGTGGCGTAGCCTTGGGATCGAGCACGACGAGGTCCGCCTCGCGCCCCTGCGCGAGCGAGCCGAGACGGTCGTCGAGGTCTAGTGTCCGGGCGCCGCCGAGGGTGGCGAGATACAGCATCTCGAGTGCCCCGATCGGCGCTGCCACGAGTGCTGCCACCTTGTAGGCCTCGTTCAGGGTGGCGAGCAGGGAGAGACTGGTGCCGGCGCCGATATCGGTGCCGACGCCGACCTCGACCGGCCGCTTCGGATCTTTGGCATTGCGCAGATGCAAGAGACCGCTGCCGAGGAACAGATTCGAGGTGGGGCAATGGGCGATGGACGCGCCCGCTCGTTCATGCGGCAAAGCTCGGACTCGGAGAGCCAGACGCCATGGCCGAGGACGGCGCGGCGCTTCACCAGGCTGTAATGGTCGTAGACGTCGAGAAAATCCTTCCGCTCTGGAAACAGCGTGGCGATGAGCTTCACCTCATCGCGGTTCTCGGCGATGTGGGTCTGGAGACGGTGGCATCGGGCATGGTGCGGTCCTTGGCAAGGCCTGTCGGGCGTCAGATCGTGTTTCTGAGGCCTTTTGCCTGATAAACTGACAGGTATCAGCTCGTCTGCCGAAGTGGCATGGAGTGTCCGTTATGTCAGCCATGATATCGAGAAGCTTGCTGCTCGCCACGAGCTTCCTGCTCGTAATCGGCCAAGCCTGCGCCGACCCGATTGGTGACTGCAATCAAATCGGGGACACGGAAAAGCAGATCGACGGGTGCAGTCAATTCCTCGAGCTCGAGCCCTTTAGCCCCTATGTCGCGCTTGCCCATGGCTTACGCGGCGGCGCGTACAAGCGAGCAGGCGACCTCGACCGCGCCATTGCCGATTTTACCCAGGCGCTCAAGATCGATGCTGGGCTGGTCAGGGTCTATGTGAACCGGGGTATCGCCTATCGCGACAAAGGCCAGCTCGATCAGGCCATCGCCGATTTCAGCCAGGCCATCGCGCTCGACGCGGCATTCACCGACGCCTACATCAATCGCTGTGTCGCTTATACCGACAAGGGCGAGACGGACCTGGCAATCGCCGACGGCAGCAAGGCGATCGCCATCAGTCCGAACGACGCCGTCGCTTACAACGATCGCGGCGTCGCTTATGAGAAAAAGGGCGAGCTCGACAGCGCGCTTACCGACTATGCCAAGGCCATCACGCTCGACCCGAGCTACCGGGACGCCTATGCCAACCGCGCTGTCCTCTATGAGCATAAGGGCGACAAGGAACACGCCATCGCCGATTATCGCGCGGCGCTCAGCAAGAACCCGAGCACCCAGGACCGCCAAGACCTCGAAGCCGCGCTCAAGCGCCTCGGCGACAGTCCCTGAGCTGTCTCGCCTTGGCAACAACGGCCTACACCAGCCGGCTTTGCTCCACCGCGGCGCCGATGAAGGAGGCAAACAACGGGTGCGGGCTGAAGGGGCGTGACTTCAGCTCTGGGTGGAACTGCACGCCGATAAACCAGGGGTGATCCGGGATCTCGACGATTTCCGGCAAGAGTCCGTCAGGGGAGATGCCTGAGAAGCGCAAGCCCGCCGCCTCGAGCTTGTTGCGATAGCGCATATTCACCTCGTAGCGGTGGCGGTGGCGCTCGGAGATGCGCGTCTTACCATAAATCTCCGCCGCCTTGCTGCCCCCAGCGAGCACGGCGTCATAGGCGCCAAGGCGCATGGAGCCGCCGAGATTGCCGTTGAGGTGGCGCTTCTCCAGCTCATCGCCCCGCATCCATTCGGTCATCAGCCCGATGACCGGCTCCTCCGTGGGTCCGAACTCGGTGGAGCTCGCCCCCTCGATGCCCGCCTCGCGCGCGGCCTCGATCACCGCCATCTGCATGCCGAAGCAGATGCCGAAATACG
The DNA here is from genome assembly GCA_003140315.1 of Hyphomicrobiales bacterium. Classification (GTDB taxonomy): domain Bacteria; phylum Pseudomonadota; class Alphaproteobacteria; order Rhizobiales; family Xanthobacteraceae; genus PALSA-894. The sequence continues at coordinate 51,445 of PLJS01000090.1, read as the reverse complement.
GCACGCGGCGCAGCCGCGCGAACTGCGCGGCCTTGATCTTGCCCTCCGCGCCGCGCTGGCCGAAGCCCCCGGGCACCAGGATGCCGTGCACGTGCTCCAGGAAGGGTGCGGCGTCCTCGCGCTCGAAGACTTCCGACTCGATCCAGTCGAGGTTGACGCGCACCTTGTTGGCGATGCCGCCATGCGAGAGCGCCTCGATCAGCGACTTGTAGGCGTCCTTCAGCCCCGTGTACTTGCCGACGATCGCGATCGTCACGTCGCCTTCCGGATTGCGTACGCGCTCGTTGATCAGCCGCCAGGTGGCAAGGTCAGGCGCAGTACCCGGATCGATGCCGAAGGCCGCCAGCACCTCGTTGTCGAGCCCCTCGGCCGAATAGGCTTCGGGCACCGCGTAGATGTTGTCGACATCGCGCGCCTCGATCACGGCAGTCTCGCGCACGTTGCAGAACAGCGAGAGCTTGCGGCGCTCCTCGCGCGGGATCGGCCGGTCGGTGCGGCAGAGCAGGATGTCGGGCTGGATGCCGATCGAGCGCAGCTCCTTGACCGAATGCTNNCTGGCGGATCGCCTCGAAGAACGGCAACCCCTCGATGTCGCCGACCGTGCCGCCGATCTCGCACAGCACGAAATCGTAGCTCTCGTTGCCCTCGCGGATGAAGTCCTTGATCGCGTTGGTGACGTGGGGGACGACCTGGATCGTGGCGCCGAGATAATCGCCGCGCCGCTCCTTGGCGATTATGTCCTGGTAGATGCGCCCGGTCGTGATGTTGTCCTGGCGCGTGGCCGGGCGGCCGGTGAAGCGCTCGTAATGGCCAAGGTCGAGGTCGGTCTCGGCGCCGTCGTCGNNACCTTGTAGCCGCGCGCCTGCAACAGGGCGCCGAGCGCGGCGGACGCCAAACCCTTTCCGAGGGAGGAAACCACGCCGCCGGTGATGAAAACGTACCGCGCCATGGGGCCCGACCTTTAGCCTAACCGCCCCGATTCGACGAGGCCTCAGTACCCAAAATCCGAAGGGCCGGTTACCCGGCCCTTCGGTCGAAAGTCGTTACTGCGACCGCGGCACTTGCGGCTCGCTCGGGGCCGCCGGCGTGTCCGGAGCAGGCGCCGCCGGAGCAGCAGGCGCGGCCGGCGCTTCCGTACCCGGCGCCGCAGGCGCTCCCGGAGTCGGCGTGCCGCGCAGCCGGTCAAGCAGGCCCGCCGGATTGGGCGAACTGCCGGGCGCCGGAACCTGCGTCGTCGGCGCACCGGTGTTCTGCAGGATCGAGCGCGGCTTGCGCTCGAATCCGGCGATGATCGACAGGATCAGGCTGGTGGCGAAAAAGCCGGCCGCCAGGATCGCGGTGGTGCGGGTGAGGACATTCGAGGTCCCCCGGCTGGTCAGGAACCCGCCGCCCCCGCCGCCCATGCCGAGCCCGCCGCCTTCGGACTTCTGCAACAGCACGAGGCCGATCATGGCCGCAACGATCATGAGATGGATGACGATAATCACGGTCAGCATGGATCGGCCTAACTCAAGCACGGCGCGCGGGCTGGGACGCCCACGCCAATGCCGCTGATATAGGAAGTCGGCGGCTCTCTACACGATCCCCCGCGACATTTCCACCCCGCAGGCCGCCTGGGTCCCCGCGCGCTGAACCGCCTCGGCACGACCGAAAAAGCTCCGATTTCCTGATACGTAGTGACACCAATGCGACCATTTGGCCCCCTGGATCACCGAGGTCCGCCGCCCGCGCGACGACGCGCGCCGGGCGATTTTAGCGTAGCCGACATGTTCGTTGAGAGATCGCTCATAAGGCGATGTATATATGTTGTTTTCTTGAATTCAAAAGAACGCCGTTTGAGCCTTTTCACGGCCGATTCAAGCCCCGCACACCGCAACTGCCGAGACCGGCCGTCGTCACGTGGTCAACGAGCGGTTGCGAGAACGCCGAGACCTCGAACGAGCCACCTGATCAATTGGCAACGCACCGCCTGTAGACCCCGAGCTCTCTCACGCCTTTCGGGGGCCACAAATGGCACGCTTCAAGCTCCAGGTGCTCGTCGCCGACGATGCCTCGATCGTTCATGAGCTGTTCGCGGCACTCGCCAAGGCCTCGGCGATTCCCTTCGACCTCATCTCCGTGCGCGACGGCCGCGAATGCATGGACCGGCTCGTCGGCGGCCGCATCAACGTCGCCTTCATCGACGTCCACATGCCCCAGATGGACGGCATGGATGCCATCGGGCAGGCGCGCCGGATCGGCGCCAAGACCTTCATCGCGCTGATGTCGGCAACCGCGAACACACGGCGGCTGCAGCTCGCCCGCCAGCTCAAGGTCTACGAGTTCTTGGAGAAGCCGTTCACGCCCGCCGATGTGACGGCGATCCTGCAGACCTATTGCCGCGTCACGGTGCCGAGCCAGGCGCTGATCGTCGACGATTCGGCGACCGTGCGGGCGATCATCAAGCGAGTGCTCGCCAACAGCATCTTCAACCTCGATCCGACCGAGGCTGCCAACGGCGAGACCGCGTTCACGTTTTGCGAGCACGGCCAGTTCGACGTCGTGTTCCTCGACTGCAACATGCCGGGGATGGACGGGATCGCGACGCTCGATCGCCTCCTCGCGCGCGATCCGAACGTCAAGGTCATCATGATTTCCGGCGAGCAGAACGAAGAACGGCGCAAGCGCGCGCTGGCGCGCGGTGCCCGGGCATTCCTGCAGAAACCGTTCTTCCCGGCCGACATCGATCGCGAGCTGCATGGGATCTTCGGATTGAAGATGCCGGTGCTCGCGGGGGTCGAGCCGTCCCCGCTCGCGAAGGTCGACCTCGCCGAGGCGGTGCAGTGGTCGGCGTGACGCGGAGCATAATCCCGAAAAGTGGGAACCGGTTTTCGAAAAAGATCATGCTCAAATAGTCAAATAGATAGCCTCTTCGCTCAGCGGTAGGCCGCCGCGATCCCGAGGAAGTCGTTGGCCTTGAGGCTCGCGCCGCCGACGAGCGCGCCGTCCACGTCGGCGACCGCAAGCAGTTCCCCGGCGTTCGCGGGCTTCACCGAGCCGCCATAGAGAATGCGCATCCCATCGGCGGCAGCGCCATAGCGAGCCGCGAGACGTTTGCGGATGAAGCCGTGCACTTGCGTCACGTCGGCCACCGTCGGCGTCACGCCGGTCCCAATCGCCCAGACCGGCTCGTAGGCGACGACCATGGTCTCGGCCGTGGCCCCATCCGGCAGCGAGCCCGCAAGCTGCGCGCCGACGACGTCCAGCGTGCGGCCGGCCCCGCGCTCGTCCTTGGTCTCGCCCACGCACACGATCGCGAGCAGACCCGCGCGGCGCGCCGCCAGCGCCTTCTCCCGCACGTCCGCGTCGGTCTCCTTGTGATAGGCGCGTCGCTCCGAATGGCCGACGATTACCGCGCTTGCACCCGCGTCGCGCAGCATCTCGGCCGCGATATCGCCCGTGAAAGCGCCCATTGGCTCGGCATGACAATCCTGGCCGCCGATCGCCACCTTGGAGCCGGCCGCCGCGACCGCGAAAGCCTGCACCAGCGTCGCGGGCGGGCATACGAGCAGATCGACCTTCGCGGCAAGGCCGCCGGCTCCCTGGATGATCTTCACGAGCTCGGCGGCCGAGGCCATGACCCCGTGCATCTTCCAGTTTCCCGCGACCAGCGGACGGCGTTGCCCCTTAGTCATCCTCGGAATCCCGTCCCCTTTATCGCCCGTTCGCACACCGGCGAGCCGGTAGCAACCCGCCGTTACCGGCGCCAGAGGCCACGCCTCGCCTTGGTTGCGGCCAGAGGCGCCGCTCCCTATGATGCGTCCCCTTATTGACGCGCCATCGCGAAACTCGCATGAGCGCTTCCCGTATCATCCATCATCGCATGTAGGACTGAAATGCTTCGCGGTCTGCGGCAAGCCTCCCACAATCGCCTTGGGCGAATCATCATGGCGATCGTGCTCGGGCTGATCGCCATGAGCTTCGTGTTCTGGGGCATCGGCGACATGCTGCGCTCGTGGAGCATCCGCGACATGGTCCGCGGCTACGGGCCCTCGACGGTCATCAAGATCGGACCGACTCAGATCGCGATCGAGCAGTTCCGCCAGATCTACAACGACCGCCTGCAGCAGCTCGGCCGCGAATTCGGGCGCCCGATCACGCCGGAGCAGGCGCGCGCGATGCGCCTGGAAGAGCAGCTTGCGCGGCTGCTCGTCTCGGAAGCAGCGCTCGACCAGCGCGCGCGGCAATTGCATCTGAACATCACCGATGACGACATCGCGCGCCAGATCATGGCCGATCCGAACTTCAAGAACGCAGGCGGACAGTTCGATCCTGCCATCTTCCAGCTGCGGCTGCGTGGCAACGGCTATACCGAGGCACGCTATGCGGCCGAGCAACGCCGCCTGACGCTGCGGCGCGAGATCGCCGAGACCGTGAGCGGCGATCTCAACCCGCCGCAGACGATCGCCGATGCGTACAATCGCTACGACAACGAGCAGCGTGCGATCGACTACGTGGTGCTCGACGCCAGCAAGGCGGGCGAGATCCCCGCCCCGACCCCGGAGGCGCTGGCCAAGTATTTCGAGGACAACAAGGCGCAGTTCCGCGCGCCCGAGTATCGCAGCGCCGTCGTGCTGTCGGTCACGCCGAGCGATATCGCGCGCGCGGCCGATGTCAGCGACGCCGACGCGCGCCGGTTCTACGAGGTGAATAAGGCCCGCTTCGGCACGCCCGAGCGGCGCCAGATCCAGCAGATGATCTTTCCGAATGTCGAGGAAGCGGCGGCCGCCGCGGCGCGGATCGAGAAGCAGGAGATCACCTTCGCGGCGCTCGCAACCGAGCGCGGGCTGAGCGACAAGGACACCGACCTCGGCCTGTTGAGCAAGGACGGCATGGTCGACCGTGCAACGGCGGATGCCGCCTTCTCGCTTGCGGAAGGCGCGACCAGCGCGCCGGTGCAGGGCCGCTTCGTCGTGGTGCTCGTGCACGTGGTGAAGATCGAGGCCGAGCAGATCAAGCCGTTCGAGGAGCTGAGCGCCGAGATCAAGCAGGCCATCGCGGTCGATCGCGCCAAGAACGAGATCGCCGCCCGTCACGACAAGATCGAGGACGAGCGCGCCGCGGGACTGAAGCTCAGCGAGATCGCCGCCAAGTTCAATCTGACCGCCCGCACCATCGAGGCGGTCGACCGCGCGGGACGCGACCCGAACGCCCAGCCGATTGCCGGCATCCCGTCCGGCGTCGACCTCGTCGGCAACGTCTTTACCTCCGACGTCGGCGTCGAGAACGAGCCGCTTGCGGTTCCGGGCGGCGGCTCGCTCTGGTTCGACGTGACCGCGGTGAAGCCCGCGCGCGACCGCACGCTCGATGAGGTGCGCCCGCAGGTCGAGCAGCGCTGGCATGACCAGCAGGTCGCCGAGCGCCTCCAGGCCAAGGCGAAGGAGATGACCGAGAAGATCAAGGCCGGGACCTCGCTCGCGGATGCGGCGGCGGCCGAGGGCGCCCCGGTGAAGACCACCTTCGGCCTCAAGCGCGCGGGCAATACCGGCCCCTTGCCGCAGGCGGTGATCGATGCCGTGTTCCGCAGCGTCAAGGACGAAGCCGGCCTCGCGCAAGGCGCGAGCGCTACCGAGATGGTCGTGTTCCACCTGACCGATGTCACGGTTCCGCCCTTCGACGCGGCCTCGCCGGAGGCTAAACGCGTCGACGACGCGATACGCCGCGCGTTCTCCGACGATCTGCTCAATCAATATGTGGCGCAGCTTCGGACCGATTTCGGCGCGTTCATCAATCTCGAAGCGTTGAGCCGCATCTCCGCGCCGGCCGACCAGAACTGACCTTGCCATGCAGATCGAGCCCGCGCCGGAGGTTTTCGCGGCATGTTACCGGCGCGGTGAGCCGCAGGTGGTCTGGACCACGCTGGTCGCGGACCTGGAAACGCCGGTCTCTGCGTTCCTGAAGGTCGCGGGCAGCCGCCCGATGAGCATCCTGCTCGAATCGGTCGAAGGCGGCGCGGTGCGCGGCCGCTACTCGATCATCGGCCTCGATCCCGATCTCGTGTGGCGCACGAACGGCGCGGATGCCGAGATCAACCGCACGGCGCGCGCCAAGCCCGAGGCGTTCGCGCCCTGCCCGCAACCGCCGCTCGCGGCACTGCGCGCGCTCATCGCCGAGAGCCGCATCGCTCTCCCCGACGCGCTGCCGCCGATGGCGGCCGGCCTGTTCGGCTATCTCGGCTACGACATGGTGCGGCTGATGGAGGAATTGCCGGCCGCGCATCCCGACCCGATCGGCATCCCCGACGCCGTCATGATCCGCCCGACCGTCGTCGTGGTGTTCGACGCCGTAAAGGACACGCTCACCGTGGTGACGCCGGTGCGCCCCGAGCCGGGCGCGAAGGCCGACGCGGCCTTTACCCGCGCCGCCGAACGCATCTCGGCGATCGTGGACGCACTCGACCGGCCGCTCGACAAGGAGGCGACCGGCAGCGAGGCGGGCCCTCTCACGGTGCCACCGACCTCGAACACCACGCCGGACGAATTCAAAGCGATGGTCGCGCGCGCCAAGGACTACATCACGGCCGGCGACATCTTCCAGGTCGTGCTGTCGCAGCGCTTCGAAGCACCTTTCACGCTCGCCCCGTTCGCGCTCTACCGCGCGCTGCGGCGCGTCAATCCGGCGCCGTTCCTGTTCTTCCTGGACTTCGGCGGCTACGCGGTCGCGGGATCGAGCCCGGAAATCCTGGTGCGCGTACGCGACGGCGTCGTGACGGTACGGCCGATCGCCGGCACCATGCCGCGCGGCGACACCCCGCACGAGGACAAGGCCTACGAGGAGCGCCTGCTCGCCGACCCAAAGGAGCGTGCCGAGCACCTGATGCTGCTCGATCTCGGCCGCAACGACGTGGGCCGGGTCGCCGAGATCGGCACCGTCAAGGTCACCGACCAGTTCTTCATCGAGCGCTACAGCCACGTGATGCACATCGTGTCGAACGTCGAGGGCAAGCTCGCCGCAAAGCACGATTCGGTCGACGCGCTTGCCGCCGGATTCCCGGCGGGGACAGTGTCGGGTGCGCCGAAGGTACGCGCGATGGAGATCATCGACGAGCTGGAGAAGGAAAAGCGCGGGCTTTACGCCGGCTCGGTCGGCTATTTCTCGGCCGCGGGCGAGATGGACACCTGCATCGTGCTGCGCACCGCGCTGGTAAAAGACGGCGTGATGTACGTGCAGGCCGGCGCCGGCATCGTGGCGGACTCAAATCCGCAATCCGAACAGCAGGAATGCATCAACAAGTCCCGTGCGCTGTTCCGCGCGGCCGAAGAGGCGCGCCGTTTTGCGAGCGCGGCGAAGCGCGGGCAATAAGCGCGCTAGACTTGGCAGAAGGGCTGGCGGATCATCGGTCCAGGGGAACGCTGGGCCGGCAATTCAACATGACCACGCGCCTGATCGGCGGCCTTGACCGGCTCGTCGCCGCGATCCTGTCCGCGGGAAGCTGGCTGCTGCTCCCGGTCGTGGCGCTGCTGTTCCTGCAGTGGCCGTTGCGCGAACTCGTCGGCGGCCTTTCGCGCGAGGCCAATGATCTCGGCCAGTGGCTGTTCGCGCTTTATGTCGCGATGGCCTTCACGGCCGCCACCCGCGCGCATACCCACCTGGCGGCCGACGCGGTCGCCAGAACCTATTCGGATCGCACCCGCGCAATTATCGCGCGGCTCGGCGCGCTCTTCTGCCTCTTGCCCTGGGCGCTGTTCATGCTGTTCGCAGGGGCGAAGCTCGTCATTCCGTCGGTGCGGATGCTCGAAGCGTTCCCAGACACCTACAATCCCGGCTATTTCCTCATCAAGCTTGCCCTTTGGCTGATCGCCGGCCTGGTCCTGTTGCAAGTGACCATCGATACCCTGCGTCCGCGCGACGGGAGCGCTTGATGCCGGCGGTCGGCCTGTTGCTCCTGCTGCTGGTCGGCTGCGGCATCGTGCTGACCGGCCTGCCCGCCGCGGTCGTGCTGATCGGCGTCGCGAGCCTGGGCGCCACGCTCAGTGTCGTCAGCGGCGCGATCCCGTTCTCGCTCCTGTCCGCCCTGCCCGGCCGCCTGGTCAATCTGTTCGAGAACGACCTGCTGCAGGCGCTGCCGCTCTACGTGCTGATGGGCCTCCTGCTCGATCGCCTGCCGGTCGCCGAAGCGCTCTACCGCACGGGCTTAGCGATCCTGCCGCGCGGCACGGCCGCGCCGCTCGTCTCCGGCATGGGGCTTGGCGCCCTGCTCGGCCCGATGAACGGCTCGGTCGGCGCGAGCGTGCTCGGCCTCTCCCGCGTGGTCGCGCCGCGCCTTGCGGCGCGCGGCGTGCCTGAGCCGACCCGCGCGGCCGTGGTCGCGGTCGCGAGCACGCTCGGCGTCGTGATCCCGCCCTCGCTCGTCCTCATCCTGCTTGGCGACGCCATGCTCTCGGCGCACACGATCGCCGTGACCATGACCGGCCGCCAGGACCGCGTCATCAACACGCAGGACGTCTTCCACGGCGCGCTCGCGCCCGCCGGGCTGTTTCTCGTCCTCTGTCTCGCCGTCGCCTGGCTGGTCGGACGCCGCCTGCCCGCGCAAGCCGTCCCGACCGACGATCGCCCGAGCGGAGGGCAAATGCTGCTCGCCGCGATCTCGGTTACGTTCCTGCTCACGCTGCTCGGCGGCGTCGCGGCGGGATACTTCTACGCCGTCGAGGCCGCCGCCATGGGGGCGTTCGTGTTGTTCACCGCCGGCATCCTGACCGGGCGCCTGCGCGGCGCGGCGCTACGCGAGGTGCTGCACGACGCGATGGCGACGACCGGCGCCCTGTTCGCGCTGCTGATCGCCGCGACCACGTTCACCCTGACGCTGCGCCTGCTCGGGACCGACAAGCTCGTCAATGACTGGGTCGTCGGCCTTCCCGGCAACGAGATCGTGGTGGTGGCGATCGTGCTTGCGGTGATCGGATTGTCCGCCTTCGTGCTCGATGCGTTCGAGATCATCTTCGTCATCATCCCGATCGTGGTGCCGCCGATGCTCGTGCGCGTCGCCGATGCGCGCTGGGCCGCCGTGCTGGTGCTGCTCACCTTGCAGACGAGCTTCCTTCTACCCCCCTTCGGCTACGCGCTGATGATGGTGCGCGGCACGCTGCGCTATCGCGGCACACTCGCGGCGCTGGCGCGCGCGCTAGCCCCGTTCCTGCTCGCGCAATGGCTCGTGCTCGCGATCGTGCTGTTCGTGCCGGCGCTCGTGCATCTCGGCGAGAAGGACTCCGACCGCACTCGTGCGCTGTCGGCGCCCGTGTCCAACGAAGAGATCAATCGCCGCCTCCAGGACATGATGCCGCCGATCCCCGATCTCGACCTGCCGCCGCCGAAGTGACGGCGTTCGCTTGCTTGACCGTCCAAACCCGGCCAACTAAGACCCCTTGGACCTCCGGGCGGCCCTGATGATCGTTCTGATCGACAACTACGATAGCTTCACCTTCAACCTCGTCCACTATTTCGGCGAGCTTGGGGCCGAAATCGTCGTGCATCGCAACGACAAGATCACGACGGATGACGTGATCGCCGCCGACCCGGACGCGATCGTGCTCTCGCCCGGCCCCTGCACGCCGAACGAAGCCGGCATCTGCCTCGACCTGATCGACAAGGCGGCTCCGACGATCCCGATCCTCGGCGTTTGTCTCGGCCACCAGGCGATCGGCCAGGCTTTTGGCGGCGCGGTCGTGCGCGCGCCAGTGCCGGTGCACGGCAAGCTCTCCGAAGTCACGCACCAGGGCCAGGGCGTGTTCCGCGGCATCAACGGGCCGTTCCGGGCGACGCGCTATCATTCGCTCGTGGTCGAGCGCGCCAGCATGCCGGACGCGCTCGCCGTGACGGCCGAGACCGGCGACCGGCTCGTCATGGGTCTCGCGCATACAACGTTGCCGGTGCATGGCGTCCAATTCCATCCCGAAAGCATCGCCTCCGAGCATGGCCATCTGATGCTGAAGAATTTTCTCGATCTCGCCGCCGACTGGAACGCCACGACCGGGCGGCGTCCGGCCCCGCGCGCGCATTAGGGAAGCGTCATGGACGATTTCAGGACGCTCATCGGCAAGGTCGCGACCGGCGCGAGCCTGACGCGCGAGGAATCCGCGAGTGCGTTTGATCGCATGATGTCGGGCGAGGCGACGCCCTCGCAGATGGGCGGCCTCCTGATGGGGCTGCGCATGCGCGGCGAGACCGTCGATGAGATTACCGGCGCCGTCACGACGATGCGCGCCAAGATGCTGCGCGTGGAAGCGCCCGCCGGCGCGATCGACGTGGTCGGCACCGGCGGCGATGCGTCCGGCTCCTACAACATCTCGACCTGCGCGGCCTTCATCGTGGCAGGCGCCGGCGTGCCGGTCGCAAAGCACGGCAACCGCGCGCTCTCCTCGCGCTCCGGGGCCGCTGACGTGCTCGGCGCGCTGGGCGTGAAGATCGATCTTCCGCCGGAGGCGATCAGCCGCTGCATCAATGAGGCCGGGATCGGCTTCATGTTCGCGCCCGCGCATCATCCGGCGATGAAGCATGTCGGGCCGACCCGCGTCGAGCTCGGCACGCGCACGATCTTCAACCTGCTGGGACCCCTCTCCAATCCGGCCGGCGTCAAGCGCCAGATGGTCGGCGTGTTCTCGCGCCAATGGGTCGAGCCGCTCGCGAATGTGCTGAAGAACCTTGGGAGCGAACGCGCCTATGTGGTGCACGGCTCCGATGGCCTGGATGAGATCACGACGTCGGGACCGACCGCCGTCGCGGCGCTGGAAAACGGCAAGGTGACGACATTCGAGATCAAGCCGGAGGACGTGGGGCTCGCCAAAGCCAAGCCGGAAGACTTGCGCGGCGGCGATGCCGAGGCGAACGCGGCCGCGCTCATGGACGTGCTGCGCGGCAAAAAAGGCCCGTACCGCGATGTCGCGATCCTCAATGCGGCCGCCGCGATCGTGGTCGCCGGCAAGGCGAAGGATCTGAAGGAAGCCGTCGCGGTCGCTACCAAGTCGGTCGACAGCGCCGAAGCCGAAGGCCGGCTCGATCGCCTCATCGCCGTCTCAAACGCCTGATATTATTTCATCATGGCCGACATCCTCGCCAAGATCGAAGCCTACAAGCGCGAGGAGATCGCGGTGGCGAAAGCCGCGCGCCCTCTGGCAGAGGTCGAGCGGGCCGCGAAGGCCGCGTCGGCGCGGCGCGGCTTCCTCGCCGCCATCAAGGCCAAGCTCGCGGACGGACACTATGCGCTGATCGCAGAGATCAAGAAGGCGAGCCCCTCGCGCGGCCTGATCCGCGCCGACTTCGATCCGCCGGCGCTCGCGCGCGCCTATGAGGCGGGCGGCGCCGCGTGCCTCTCGGTGCTGACCGACGCGCCGTCGTTCCAGGGCAAACCTGAATTTCTGACGACCGCCCGCGCCGCGACTGCGCTGCCTGTGCTGCGCAAGGACTTCATGTACGAGCCCTATCAGGTGGCCGAGGCGCGCGCATGGGGCGCCGACTGCATCCTGATCATCATGGCGGGTGTCGATGATGCGGCGGCAAACGATCTCGAAGATGCCGCCTTCGCCTACGGCATGGACGTGCTGATCGAGGTGCACGACGACGCCGAGCTCGAACGCGCGCTGCGGCTCAAGTCTCGCCTGATCGGCATCAACAATCGCAACCTCAAGACCTTCGAGACCACGCTGGCGACGACCGAGCGTCTCGCACCGCTGATCCCGCCAGGCTATGTGGTGGTCGGCGAGAGTGGGCTGTTCACACCGGCCGATCTGGCACGGCTCGAAAAAGCCGGCGTCTCGACCTTCCTGATCGGCGAAAGCCTCATGCGGACCCAAGATGTTGCCTCCGCGACCCAAGCGCTGCTCGCGCGCGACCCCGCACGGATGACAGCCGCCGGGTAACAATGGGCAAGCTCACGCATCTCGGCCGGCGCGGCGAAGCCCGCATGGTCGACGTTTCCGGCAAGGCCGCGACGGAGCGCGTCGCGGTCGCGGAAGGCCGCGTCGTCTTGAGCGCGGCAACGCTCGCCGTCGTGCTCAAGGGTGATGCCAAGAAGGGCGACGTGCTCGGCGCCGCCCGCATCGCCGGCATCATGGCGGCGAAGAAGACGCACGAGTTGATCCCGCTGTGCCATCCGCTCGCGCTCTCGAAGGTTGAGGTCGACATCGAGCCGCAGCGACGCCCGCCCGGCCTCGTCGTCCGCGCGACGGTAAAGGTCTCAGGCCCGACCGGCGTCGAGATGGAGGCGCTCACCGCCGTGTCCATCGCGTGCCTCACGATCTACGACATGGTGAAGGCCGTGGAGCGCGGCATGCGCATCGAGGGCATTCATCTCGTCGAGAAGCGCGGCGGCAAATCTGGCGTCTATCGCGCCAAGGGAGGCTGAGATGGCGCTCATCTCGGTCGCCGAAGCGCTCGCCCGCGTGCTCGAGGGCGCCAAGCCATTGCCGGCCGAGAGCGTGCCGCTCGCGCTCGCCGAAGGCCGCGTGCTCGCCGAGGATCTGGCGAGCCGGCGCACGCAGCCGCCCGCCGATATCTCGGCGATGGACGGCTACGCGGTGCGCGCGGCCGATGTCGCGAGCGCGCCCGCACGACTGACGCTCGTCGGCGAAGTCGCGGCCGGCCGGCCGCTCGCGGTCACTCTTCGAGCGGGCCAAGCCGCCCGCATCTTCACCGGCGGCGTGCTGCCGGCCGGCACCGACACCGTCGTGATCCAGGAGAACACCACCCGCGACGGCGAGCATGTCGTCGTGACGAAGTCTTCGGGACACGGAAAGAACGTCCGCGTCGCCGGCCTCGATTTCCGGCAAGGCGCGGTGCTGTTGCGGAAAGGACGCCGGCTCACCGGCCGCGACGTCGCGCTCGCCGCGGCGATGAACCATCCCTCGGTGCCGGTGCACCGCCGCCCGAAGATCGCGCTGGTCGCGACCGGCGACGAGCTGGTGCCGCCCGGCACCGAGCCCGGCCCGGGCCAGATCATCCACTCGAATGCGTTTGCGCTCGCTGCCGTGATCCGCCGCGAAGGCGCCGAACCGATCGACCTCGGCATCCTGCCCGACCGGCTCGACGAGACGGTTCTGGGCGTGCGCCGCGCGCGCGATGCCGGCGCCGACGTGCTGGTGACGGCCGGAGGCGCGTCGGTCGGCGATTATGACCTGGTGCAGCCCGCGCTCGCCGCCGAAGGCCTCGCGCTCGCGTTCTGGAAGGTCGCGGTGCGGCCCGGCAAGCCGCTGCTCTCAGGGACGCTCGGCGCGATGCGGGTGCTCGGACTGCCGGGTAATCCGGTCTCGGCCTACGTGTGCTCGGTGCTGTTCCTGAGCCCGCTGATCCGGCGCCTGTCGGGCCGCCACGACCTTGAGCCGCGATCGGAATCCGCCGCGCTCGGCCGGGCACTGCTGGCGAACGACGAACGCCAGGATTACCTCCGCGCGACGCTCACACGCGACGCAGACGGCTCGCTCGTTGCGACGCCGTTCCCGGTACAGGATTCCTCGATGCTCACCCCGCTGGCGCAAGCAGATTGCCTTGTGATCCGGGCCCCTTTTGCAACCCCGGCAGCGGCCGGCGAGCCGTGCCAAATCGTTAAATTGGACGATTAATCTTTGAGGCGGTTTCCCTCGAAATTTCAACGACAAGCGTTTTCCAGCGATTGGCCGGATTGGCATGAACGGGACCGGAACGGCCCGGCCAATTGTAAAACATGAAACCGGTTCGGGTGGCGCACATCCGCCGCACGGAAGTCGGCACAGCGGTGCGGCGCGCACCTCGTTCGGGACGAGGGGGTCGCAGGTTCAAATCCTGCCACTCCGACCAATCATTTCAGATACTTGGAAGCTTTCGCAAGTTCACCAGACCGTTTGTGCGACAGATTGCGCGACAGAAAAGGTCCCCCTGGGATAAGAGTGTTCTCTGAGCCGCGCGAGGACATAGGCGCGCGGTAGCCCCCCTCACACCACCCGCCGTCCATCTGGCATCCGATCACCGGCGATGAACATCGCGGCTTCGTCCGACGTGTGAGCGTTGTAAAGGCGCGCCTCGGTCGAGCCGCAGCCGCGCCGCTGACACCGGAATTTCATCGTCTTGACGAGCGTCCTGTTGCCAATGCGGACGTGCGCGCAGTTTTCCGCTGTCAGCGCACTGCGCCGCCCGCACGCCTTGCACTCGATGCAAAGCGCGCCTCGGTTGATCGCGATCCGTTCGAAGGGGAGATCGGGGCCATAGGCGGGGTGGACGTTGCTCACCGCCTCTTCGACGCGGCGTTGCTGGCGGGGCGTGAGGGGTTCGCGCGCATGGCGCAATTCCGCACCGGAATCGGCTGGTCGGCAAGCCGCTAGGGATTGGGACCGGCGAGCGAGGAACCGTCGAAATGACGAGGTCGCCAACTAGGGCGGCCTCTTACGATATGGCGTAGATCAGAACGAACAATCCGATGGCGAGGCTCGTGCTGAGGAAAAGCACAAGCGGCGTTGACCGTCGACATGGCGTATCGCTCCTTTCGGGGAGGTTCTGGCAGGCTTCGACACCCGCCTCGATACGCCGCCTTCAATCAAACGTCGTCACCCAGATTCCAGCTTAGCTCCTGACGCTCGCGCCGAGCACGCAGCGGCCACTGCGCGGTATCTTGGAACACTTCCGTTCTGAACACGGGGACAAACGCATCGCACTGCTGCAGCGCCAGCACATCAGCACGCTGCTGAAATCAAAAAAACGATTTGCCGCACGTCATTTGCTCAAGGCCAACCGCGGTTTGTTGAAATACGCCGTCGAGATTGGCTTGCGTGCTGACAACCCGGCCATCGGCATAAAACTTCCGAGCCTGAAAACAGACGGCTATCATGCTTGGACGGAAGTTGAGATTGAGCAATTTCAGGCATGCCACAAAGCGGGAACGAGAGCGCGCTTGGCTCTGATGCTGCTGCTCCACACGGGTCAGCGGCGCAGTGACGTTGTCCGAATGGGCCATCAGCATATCCGCGATGGCGTGCTGCACGTCCGCCAGCAAAAGACTGGCATCGAGCTTGCGATCCCGCTCCACCGTGTACTTACCGCGGTCATCGCCGAGACGCCGGCCGAGCACTTGACGCTCTTGACGACGCAGAACGGTAAGCCGTTCAGCGCGGCCGGCTTCGGCAACTGGTTTAGAGACCGATGCAATGAAGCGGGACTTCCGCACTGCTCCGCACATGGACTGCGCAAGGCTGCTGCGCGCCGTCTTGCAGAGGCAGGATGCACGACACATGAGATTGCTGGATCACGGGCCACGCTAGCTTGAGTGAAGTGCAGCGTTACACCAAGACGGCTGACCAAGCGCGGCTCGCCCGCGCAGCGATGGAAAAGACCAGATAGCGAACAGTAACTGTCAAACTTGCTGTCTGGTTTGACAGTTTCGGCAAAAAGAATTGAAAAATCAAAGCACGAATAGAACGGTGGTGGAGGAGGCAGTCATGTGCGAACCGGTCTCCCGCTCGAATTCCCTGGTAACAGGGAAAAATACAGGGAATTTTGCGATTTTTGACCCTTTAGCATCCGCTTCTCTAGCGAGAAACCCCCGTGCTGCGGTGACTTCTTGAGCATTTTCCTACGATAATTAACAGGGAAATTATTCGAGACGGCAGGGATCGAAAATCGAGGATCAGGGAATTTTAGTCGGGTTGATGCCATCGTGGATAAGATCCCAACCTCGCAACGGCTCCACATAGCGCCGGTTGAAGTCGCGGAACCCGTCATCGTGGAACGGCTAGGGCGAGCGCAGTTCGCACGCGCAAAATGCCGAGACCAGTCGGCCGATCGCGCTCAAATGCCGTTCGATGCGCGCGAATCCCTCGGCCAGTGGCAAGACCTTCGCAAAGCGGGCGCGCACGATCTCGAAACCCGGCTCCGCCGCCACGCCGGCGGAATACCGGAATACGCCCTTTATGAAGCGGTAGCCGCCCTGAGATGAGGTCAAAACGTCGGTCATGGATATGGGTTTCCCTGATGGTCGTTCGGATCACTCGGCGGCTCCCATGTCTGCAATGGTGCGGCAAAAAGATCATTGAGGCGCGGTGCAGTTTCGATAAGCTCCTGCTCGGCAAGCCAACGCAGCGTCGCAAGCAATGCGGCTTGATTTCTGGCAAGGCCATATGGCCAGTAGTCTTGACCCATGACCCGCTGCACATCTTGCACCGACGCGCTGAGCCACGGCAGCATTACCGGCAAGGCATCAAGGCGCTCGAGTGCCCGCATAGCGTCCTGCTTTGCGCGCTCGAATGTCTCGCAAATGTCAACGCATAAAGCAGCATCGTCCGCGAGCGACCTGCGAATGCCGAGAAGGTGCATGATGGGGAAGACGCCGGAGCGCGAAAAATAGGACATTTCGTGAGCGCGGTAGTCCGGAAACAAGCGCGCGACCTGTTCTTGGCGCTCTTGAAAGCAACGTGGCGGCGAATAAGCGATGATCGCATCCAAGGCACCGGTCGCGAGAAGATCGGACAGGCATTCGCCGACCTCGATCGCCTCGGCCTCGATCCGCGGCGGGATGCGACGCTGAATGGGGCGGTCCTCGCCAGGATTAACCGGACCGTACCGCCACGAAATATCCTGCTGGCGCACACTGTAGACGTCGCTCAGAAGTCCCTTGGCGGTCACGGTTGCGGTGTTCGAGAACTCGCGGACGCCGATGGTCCTTCCTTTGAGGTCGGACGGCTGCTTGATGCCGCGATCCGTCCGGATATAGATTGTCGAATGGCGAAACATCCGCGACGTAAAAATCGGTAGTGCCGCATATCCGCACTGGCCCGCTGCGGTCATGACGATGAAGTTGGAAAGTGAGAGCTCCGCGACGTCATAAAGCTCAAGATCGAACGCGCGACGGAATAGTTCCTCGTGCGACGGGGAGTCCACGACCGCGTCGGCTGAGCCAAATCGGATGCGACTCTCGATCATCGCCTGCGTCCGGTCGCTTCGCCCTACCCCGATCCGCAGTTCTCGTATCATGAGCAGGATCTCGCACCATTGTTCGAACTATGGAATGAGTACAGAGGTCCCAGTCGTAGTACCTGACTCGAGGTCGCGATGCGCTTGCGCTGCGTCGACGAGCATGTAGCGCCGCTTGATCTCGACCTTGACGATCCCGCTGCGCACCACTTCGAACAGATCGGCGACACGCATCAGATATTCGCTACGTTCCCGGGTGTAGTCGAACACACTGGCGCCGGTAATATAGAGCGAACCGCCCTTGCCCAGATGATGGTTGTTGTTGAGACGGAACAAATCGAATGGTGGGATCGGTCCGGACGCCGTTCCGAAGGAGACCAACAACCCGCGCTGGCGCAGGCACGCAAGCGAAATGTCGAACGTGCTCGCACCCACGGAATCGTAGACCACCGGCACACCGAGATCGCCTGTGAGCGCGCGCACGCGGGCCACAATATCGTCCGTCTCGCGTACGATCACATGGTCGCAACCGTGATCGCTTGCGATCTGGGCTTTCTCCTGAGTCCCCACCACACCGATGACGCGCGCGCCGAGCCGCCGGGCCCATTGGCAAAGCATCAACCCGACGCCGCCCGCGGCGGCGTGCACAAGGATCGTGTCGCCGGCTCGGACCTGATATGAGCCGCGCAGCAGGAAGTTGGCCGTCAGGCCCTTGAGCATGATCCCGGCGGCCAGCTCGAAGGAGATGAAGTCCGGCAACTTCACCACGCGGTCCGCATCGATGACGCGAAGTTCGATATAACCTCCCGGGAAATGGCTAAAATAGGCGACGCGATCGCCCGGGCGGAATTCAATCACGCCCGCGCCGACCGCCTCGACCACACCTGCCCCCTCGGCACCGGGAGTCGCGGGCAGGCTCTTTGCGGGATAACGCCCCTTTCGCTGTTGGATATCGATGAAGTTCACGCCGATCGCGGCCGAACGGATCATCACCTGCCCAGGACCGGGGTCTGTCGCGTCGACGTCTCCGTAGCGAAGAACATCGGGCGCGCCGTAGCCGTAGAAACGGACAGTCTTGGTCTGTGTCATTGCAGCATCTCACGGAGTTCGCGCAGCGCCGTGGAAAGAAGCTCGGGCACGGTCCGGCCACGCCGATGCCGGTCGAACATCTCGAACTCAATCGGGCCAGCGAATCCGCTGGCAACAAGCGCGCGCAGCCATGTCGCGAGGTCCATCGAACCGCGCGACGGCAAATCGCGCTGCGGCTTCTCATCCGGCGATGGCTCATACCAGTTGCAAACCTGCACGACGGCGGCCTTGTCGCCCGCAAGTTCGGCTAAGCGCCAGATATCAGCGTCCCATGCCGAGTGGAACGTGTCGATCACCAGATCGGTCGAGGACAGCGGCTGCACCAGTTCCAAGGCCTGGTGGATGGAATTGACGCAGCCCTTGATCGTGAGATCAGCGGGGTGGATCGGCTCCAGCGCGAGCCGCACGCCGGCAGCGCTCGCCCGCTCGTTCAACGCGCCAAGTGACTGTGCGACGCGCTCGCGTGCGGCTTCGAGTGTCAGACCCGATCCGCCGATTCCGCCTGCGATGACGACCAGGCGCCCGGCGCCCATGCGCGCCGCGGCGTCGATGAGCCTGACATTTAACTCATTCTGGCGAGTGCGCTCGCTGTCATCGGCAAAAAGAAAATAGCCGGCGCTGTTTAGCGTGGAAATGAACAGCCCGTGCCTAGCCGCAAGCTTGGCCAGTTCCTCGGGGCCATGCGCGACGAGGGCACAAGGGTCAGTCCGATGCCTATCGCGCCCGCGTTCCGTGCATGTCGCATGAACTCCGGCACGCCGACCCCGGGTGGCGCGAGATAGTAGTTCGCGGCAAGCTGCGGATGCCCCGGCGTTGCCATCGTTGCTATGTCTTGTAATGCGTGTCGGCGAACGCCTTGGTGATGTAGCCATCGCGAAGATCGCGCTGCACCAGATCGCGCGCGCGCTTCTTCGGATCACCATAGCCACCACCACCCGCGGACTGCAGCCAGACCACGGTACCTTTCGCAAGCGGGATATAGGGCGTCTTGCTGCTCAACACGCGCTCGCCGGGCGCGCCCGGATTGAGCACGTAGCGCGCGGTCGTGCCCTGCATACCGCCGAAAAGGCCTTGCGGATGAGACTTGTGACGATCGGCGCAAATGCAGATCTCCGTGCTATCCACCAGCACCGTGAACACGCGGCAGAAACCGTTGCCGCCGCGATACATGCCCGCACCGCCAGTATCCGGCATGATCTCGATCCGCTCATAACGAATCGGGTTCTCCATTTCGCTCGCCTCGACCGGCACATGACCGGCATTGCCGGCGCCGTAGCGGATCGCATTGATACCGTCCTTGGTCGCCCGCGCTCCATACGCGCCGGAGGACAGCTCGAGCGTCACGAAGTAACCGCGCTTCGCAGTTGGCCGATTGTCCTGCCCGCCGATGGCGACCGTTCCGGTCGAGCCGGAGCCACTCGCAAGTACCTGCAGCGGGGCGGCGTCGGATAGCGCACGCATCACGGTATCGAGTACGCGATACGCAACCTCGCCATATCCGACGATAGAGCGCGGCGGCAGCGCATCGCAGAAGCTACCCGGACGCGTCAGCACGGTGATCGGCCGGTAGCTGCCGGCGTTTGGCGGGTTTTCCGGATCGGTTATCGCCTTGATGGCGTACTGCACGCCGGAGATCGCGGACGCGCGCGAGCAGTTCATGCCGCCGGTCGATTGATCCGACGAACCAGTGAGGTCAACCGTGATGGCGGAGCCATTCACGGTGACTTTCGCGTCGATCCATTGCGGCTCGTCGCGCAGGCCATCGCCATCGAGACAATCGCGCGCGTGGTATTCGCCGTCCTTGAAGTCCGCGATGCGTGCGCGAGTCATGGATTCGGAGCGCGCGAGGATCTCGGCCATCGCCTCGACTACGGTCGGTAGCCCGTAGCGTTTGATGATTTCCTGAAACCGCCGCTCGCCCGCAAAACAGGACGCATACTGTGCCCGCATGTCGCCATGCGCCACAACCGAGTTGCGCACATTGCGAACCACGATATCGACCAGCGGCTTCTGGATCTGGTCCTTGACGAAGAGCTTCACCGGAGGAATGACGAGACCCTCTTGCAGCAATTCCTTGGTCGCGGGCGAATAGCTGCCCGGCCCCATGCCGCCGATGTCGGCCCAATGACCACGATTGCACAGATAGCCGTACAGCGTGCCCTCCCAGAACAGCGGACGGGCGATAAGTATGTCGGGGAGATGCGTACCGCCGAGGAACGGATCGTTCGTCATCAGCACGTCACCCGGCTCGATCGTGTCGCGGCCCACACCCTCGACCAGACTCTGGAGCTGGAACGGCATTGTGGTGACGTGAATCGGAAAGCCGCTTGGGTCCTGCGCGACGATCTGGCCTTCCGCGTCCATCACGCAGCAGGACAGATCTCCCTGCTCCTTCCAGAGCTGGGTGTAGGCCGTGCGCATTGTCATCAGCTTCATCTCGGACGCAACGCTGATCAGCGCGTTCTGGATGACGGCTAGCGTGAACGGATCAATGGCCATGATGGATTCTCAATGAACCTGAGGAAGCGTAACAAGAAGATTGCCGATCGCATCGACATCCAGCACGGCGCCGGGCGGGACGATCGTCGAGGACGACATCTCCTGGACGATCACCGGGCCTTCAAGGGCCATGTGCGCGGCAAGGTCTTCGCGGCGCCAGACCGGCGTTGCGACCACGCCGCCCTGCAGGAACCATGCGCGGCGCGACCCTGAAGGCTTGCCCGAACCCTTGCCGGACAATGCAGCGCGCGGCGGCTTCGACACGCGTCCGATCGCCCGTAGACGCAGGTTGACCAACTCAACTGGCTCGTTCGGAACACTATAGCTGTAGAGCTCCTCGTGACGCCGGTGGAATTTGTTGACGAAGGCCGCGAGGTCGATGTCGGCGGCGTTCTGATCCGCGGGGAGTTGCGCGTTGATCTCGGCTGACTGACCAAAGTAACGAAGATCGAGGCTGGGCACGAGATCACGCGCATCCAGCCTAACGCCTTCGGATTCAAGATCCGCGTGCGCGCGTACCTTGAGGCTCGCGAGAGACCTCCCAAGCTGCGAGACGTCCACGCGCTCGATCGGTTCCACCAATGAGACGAGATAGTCGTGCGTAAAATCGGCGAGCGCGATGCCACGCGCCGAGAATAGTCCCGGGTCGATGGGCACGATGAAGCGGCGTAACCCAAGATCTTCGGCAACCCCATAGGCGTGAATGGGGCCGCCACCGCCGAATGCAACCAGATCGAAGCCGCGCGGATCGACGCCGCGCTGCACGGTCACGTAGCGGATCGCCTCTGCGATCTGGTTGGCGGCAACACGCCACACGCCGGCCGCCGCCTCGATTGCATCGATCTTCAGTGGCCCGGCGACCGCGTCCCGCAACGCCGTCGCGGCCAACTCCGGATGAAGCTCAACCGAACCGCCCGCGAAGTCCGCGGGATCGAGATAGCCGAGCACGAGATTAACGTCTGTCAGCGTGAGACCGGTGCCGCCACGCCCGTAACAGGCCGGTCCCGGGTCGGACGATGCACTCTGCGGCCCGACACGCAGGCGACCGACCTCATCGATCCGGCACAGGCTTCCACCTCCTGCGCCGACGGTGTGCACGTCAAGCATGGGCGATACAATGGGGAAGTTATCGATCTCGCGGGATGCTGTGGTCTCCGCGACGCCGTTGCGCAGCACGCATACGTCCAGGCTCGTGCCCCCCATATCGATTGTGATCAGGTCCTTGTAATCGGACTCGATCGCAAGCTGCGCCGCGCCAACCACCGCACCCGCAGGTCCTGAGAGGAACAGCGTCGACGGACGCCGCATGACAAGTTGCGGCTGCGCGACACCGCCGTTCGACTGGAAGAAATAAAGCGGGCTGCCAATACCGGCCTCCGCCAGGCCAGCCTGCAAACGATCGAGATAGACGCCGATGATCGGCGCCACCGCGGCGGCAAACACCGTGGTCGAGGTACGCGGAAACTCGCGAAACTCCGGCTGAATGTCGCTCGACAGCAAAACGTAGACGCCGGGAAGCGCCTTGCGCAGCGTCTCGCCGATCATCTGCTCGTGCACCGGATTGAGAAATGAGAACAGGAGCGACACCGCGACAGCTTCGACCTTCTCGGTCTTGAGCCGCTCTGCGATCGCGTCGAGCTCTGCCAGGTTCACTGCACGAAGTTCGCGTCCTTCGCTGTCGATGCGGCAATCAAGCTCCATGCGCAGATAGCGTGGTACGAGCGGCGGCCGCTTGTCCTCCTGCACCCGATAGATCAGCTCGGGCGGGCGGCTGAACCGGCCGATTTCCAGCACATCGCGGAAGCCCTTGTTAGTGACCAGCGCCGAACGCGCGCCTTTGCGTTCGAGAACCGCATTGGTGGCGATGGTCGTGCCGTGACCGATCAGACTGACTTGATCCGGTGAGATTTTCGCATCTTCCAGAACCTTCTGGATACCGCGCACGACGGTCTCGGCCTTGCGGCCCGGCTCGTTCAATAGCTTCGCGACAACGCCGGTGCCGGTCTCCTCGTCGACAAGCACCACGTCCGTGAACGTGCCGCCGACATCAATACCTATTCGATACATCAGATATATCTCGTTCGTCGACCGAAGGGTTTGGCCATGTGAAGCGATTGCGGATTCGCTTGGGTCGATGCGCGCTCAGGCCACCAGCACGCGCGAGTCCGATGCATTGAAGGTGAGCGCAACCGGTTCACCAATCGCCGGCAGGCCCGTGGCGGCAGTCGAAGCGATATCCGCCGTTACAAGACGACCGCCCGACAGTGCCATGACGACACGCACCGTGCCACCGAGGAACATCCGCTCGGCGACGTTGCCGCGTAGCGTTGTGTCGCCGGCGCCAAGACCAAGGCGCTCGTACCGAACCACGACGGTAACCGCCTGACCGAGCTCAACTGGCGTCGGCGTCGTGGCGGCGAGCGAGATGCCGTCGCTCTCCACGGTCACGCGGCTACCTTCGATCCTGATCACCTTGCCGTCGAACAAATTGGTATGGCCGACGAACTGCGCGACGAAGCGAGATTGCGGCCGCTCATAAATGTCCTCGGGAGTACCGAGTTGGACAATCACGCCACCGTTCATGACCGCGATCCGGTCCGACATCGACATCGCCTCGCCCTGGTCGTGAGTGACGAAGACGAACGTATTGCCAAGCGTGCGCTGCAGCCGTCGAAGCTCCTCGTGCATCTGAAGTCGCAGCTGCAGGTCGAGCGACCCAAGCGGCTCATCGAGCAGCAGCACGGACGGCTCGTTCACCAGGGCGCGCGCCATCGCGACACGCTGGCGCTGTCCGCCTGAAAGCTGGCTCGGCATCCGCCGCTCGTATCCCTCAAGCCGCACCAGCGCGAGCGCGCCTTTAACGCGTCCGTCGATCTGCTCCTTCGGTTTCTTCTGCACGCGCAGCCCGAACGCGACATTCTCGTAGACATCGAGGTGCGGAAACAGCGCCAGCTGCTGAAAGATCATGTTGGTCGGACGGCCATACGGCGGGATCCCGCCGACGTCCTTCCCGTCGATCAGGATCGTGCCCGAGGTCGGCGTCTCGAATCCACCGATGGAGCGCAGCAAGGTGGTCTTTCCACATCCCGAGGGGCCGAGCAGCGAGAAGAACTCGCCGCGGCGGATGTCGAGCGCGATGTCCTTGAGGGCCGGCGTCGTGTCGAAGGTCTTATAGACATTCCGCACGCTCACCGAGATCGGGGTCGCGGTATCGAGTTGGATCGCGGCCGGCATCTCCTTTGTTGGCGGGTTCGCCATCTAGTTCTCCGAAACAACCCGTTTGGCTGACGCCGACCGCATTCCAACACACTCCAACGCTGCGCGATCGGTTCGATCCCCGATCAGGCCGACTTCACCGTATTCCAGGCCTCGAGCCACTGATCCATCGCGTTCGGGAATTGCAACGGATAGACCTTCACGCCGCGCTCCACGATGTCGAGACCGAGCTTCTTGCGTTCATCGGTTGAGAACGACCCGGAAATCTCCGAAGAGGTCGTCGGATAGTTCGTTTCGGACGCAAGCGACTTGCCAACGCCGGCATCCAAGAACGCGTTGATGATCGCGTGGCTGCCCTTGGCGTTCGGCGAGTCCTTCGGGATGAATGCGCCCTGGCTCCAGATCAGCAGGCTTTCCTTCGGCCAGTTGTTGGTGACGTTCATGCCTTGCTTTTGCAGCGCGGCGCGCATCGGAATCCAGCCATACATCGCCCAGACCTCGCCCGAAGACATCAGGCTGACCGCGCTGCCGAACGTCGACCACATGGTGCGGACGTTCTTTTTCTTCTTGGTCAGGAAGCTGGTGACGTCCTTGAGATCGGACGCGCTCATCGCGGCCGGATCCTTATTCCCGAGGAACAGGCCCGCGCCGAGGATCATGCCGTGCGCGTCGTCGCGCCACGCGATTCGGCCGGCATATTTGTCCTCAAACAACGCGCCCCAAGACTGGGTGCCCGGGTCATCGGGTGGAAGCTTGTCGGCGTTGTAGATCACCGAGTCGTAGCCCCACACGATCGGGACCATGTAGGTCTTGCCGTCGCGCGTCACGATGTCGGGCTTGAACAGGTCCATGATCTTGGACGCGTTCGGGATCAGCGATAGGTCGATCGGCGCGACCTTCTCATCGCCAGCCTTGGCGCCGATGATCGGATTGCGCACGAACGGTGTCACGCTGATCATCAGGTCGTAGCGCGACGTACCACCCGGCGCGAGCAGCTTGGCCAGCGTGTCGGTCGGGGACACGTAGGGTGCGTTCTCGACCTTGACGCCGGCTTTGCCTTCGATCAGAGGCCGCACCGAGTCTGGAATGAAAACCCCAGGCATAATGGCCGTAACGGGCTTGCCCTGCGCGGATGCGGGGGCGAATCCGGTCGCGGCTGCGGCGCCGAGCGCGCTTGTTCCGGCGAGCAGATCGCGCCGGCTAAGACCTTGCGGCAGTTTTCGAGATATCTCCACATGACCCTCCATAGTATTCCTAGGCTTGGCGCTTGCTTGCGCGTGCCGCGAACGCGAAACCGCACAGAGATCCCGCGGTCGATATCAGGATGGTGATCACCGCCATCGCCGGAAGCTCCGGCGCGAGCCGATCAACGATCGCGCTCCAGAGGACGACTGGCACCGTGCGGTCGTAACCCATCACGAAGAGTGTGCGGATGAACTCGTCGAACGAGAGGCTGAACGAAAACAGCAGCGTCGCGACCAGCGCCGGGCGGATGATCGGCAACACCACGCGCAACATGACCTGGTGCGTGCGTGCACCGAGATCCATCGCGGCTTCCTCGACCGCTCGATCGAGGCCTTGCAGACGCCCGTTCAACGTCAGGAATGCGAACGGCAGTACCCAGTTGACGTGCGCGACAAGCACCGTCGTGTAGAGACCCGGACGGATGCCGAGATAGCCAAAGAAAATCAGCAGCACGATGCCGCCGAGGATGCCCGGCAGAATGATCGGCAGCAGGACCAGCCCAAGTACGAGTTGCTGGCCAACATAGTCGCGGCGGAACGACAGGCCGAGAAAGAACGCCATTGCGGTGGCAATCGCCGCTGAGATAAATCCAAGCGCGATGCTGTTGAACAGCGCCGACATCAGGTCGGGACGCGCGAACACCACCTCGTACCAATGCGTCGTCGCGCCACGAAACGGCAGGCCGGTGACCTCCGAATTGTTGAACGAAAGCAGCACGATGATCGCGATCGGGCCATACAGGAACAAATAGAACGCCGTCGCGTAAATGAAGAGCGCGATGCTCCAGCCATTCAACGAGCGGCGCGGCCGCTGTGCGGCGGACCCAACGTCGTCCAGCGCCGTGGCGGCGAGCACGCTCATCCGTGCCCTCCGGAGAACGCCTGCTGCAACCCGACGAGGCGTCCAGCGCTCAGGATCACGGACAGCACGACGACCATCATCACGACAGCTAGCGCCGAGCCGAAGGCCCAGTTGTTGTCTGAGAGAAATTGCGCCGCAATGATATTTCCGAACATCAAACCCGACGGACCGCCGAGAAGCTGCGGCGTCACATAGACGCCAACCGCGAGCAGGAACACCATGATCGAGCCCGACATCACGCCCGGCAGGGACAGCGGCACGATGACACGCGCGAAGGCCTGCAACGGACGAGCGCCGAGATCGTTCGCGGCTTCGAGTAGTGCGGGATCGAGCTTGTCGAGCGTTACATAGATCGGCAGTGTCATGAACAACGTGAACACATAGACGAGGCCGAGCAGCACGGCGCCTTCATTGTAGAGCAGGAAGTCCAGCGGCTGGTCGACGACCCCGAGCCAGAGCAGAAACTGATTGATCGCTCCATTGCGGCCGAGGATCGGGAGCCACACGAAGGTGCGGACCACGTAGCTCGACCAGAACGGAATGAAGAGCAGCAGCAGGAAACCCGGCCTGAACGCGCCCTTCAGGCGCGAGAGCATGAGCGCGATCGGATATGAGACCAACAGCGAGATAATGGTGGCCGAGACAGCAATGCGCAGCGTGCTCAGCAACTGGTTGACATAGAGGGAATTTGCGAAAATGCGACGGTAGTTGTCGAAGATGAAATCCGGACGCGTACCATAAATGGTTGATTTCCAGAACGACATCGCGACCATCAGGCCGATCGGCAGCACCGAAAACACGATCAGCCAGACCACCGCCGGAGAGGCGAGCGCCCAGCCAGGCCCGCTTGCCGCGAGGCGCTGCCGGAACGCTGACCGGACGGCAAGGCTCACGCGCGCGCCTCCGCCTGTGGTGTTTTGCGCTTCGCGGCTGTCGCGGCTGCATCGATAGTGTTCGTTGCTGGATCGATGACGACCACGTAATCGTTGCGCGCGCCCTCGACGGTCACGCGGCCTTCCTTCACGTCGTCGAGCACGCGTGCAGGATCGCGCTCCAGCGGGTCGCCATATCCGCCGCCGCCTGATAGTCTGAAGCAGACGCGATCACCGGGGTTCAACGTGCGCGATGTTCCGTGATCGACCTCATTATCATTGATCTCAAGCCCATAACCACGGCCGGCCTTGCCTCCGAGCCGGCCGGAGACGGGGAAGTTTCCGTTCTCCCTGCGGCCGGACAGGCGCACCGAGCTTTCGACCTGGTCCTTTCCGTCGGGACCGCCGCCAAGAATCTCGTATTCGACAACTTGGCCAAGTCCGCCGCGGTTGCGGCCCGCACCGCCCGAGTCCGGCACAAGCTCCTTGCGCAGGTACATCATGCGTGACTCGTTCTCGGTCACCTCGACCGGAATGTTGCGCGTGTTATTTGGGAAGCAGAGGGTCGCCGGCCCGTCCTGCCGCGCTGATCCGCCGAAGCCGCCAGAATGCTGAGAGATCGCCATGAATGAGCGGCCATCCGCATGCTTACCATGCAGATAGATTTCGTTCGCCGGCGCGCCACCATTCGCCGCAAGCACACGCTCGGGCAGAACCTTCTCCATCGCGCCAAATACGATCTCTGGGAAAAGATGGGAGATCATCGTGCGACCCCAGGTCGCCGTCGGCGGCCGGCAATTCACGATCGATCCGATCGGGGCGATGATGGTGATCGGATTGAGCGCGCCGTCATTGTTCGGCACGCTCGGATCGAGTGCCAGCTTGAACGGATAGGACGTATAGGAGCGAGTCATGTTGTAGCAGCAGTTCACTGCCGCGCCGACTTCTCCCGACGAGCCCGTATAGTCAACCGTTATACCGTCACCCTCGACGCGCATCTCGCAGCAGATCTTGATGTCGGTGTCGACGCCCGGAATGCGCGGTAGAATGACGTCGTTGCGGTACACGCCCTGCGGCAGCTTGGCGATCTTGCTGCGCAGACTCTGCTCGGTGCGCGAAATAATCTCGCTCGCCAAGCCTTCCAAGCCATCATCGAGCGCGTATTCATCCATCATCACTTTGAGGCCGCGCGCGCAGACATTGTTGGCAACGATCTGCGCCCGCACGTCGCCGAGAATCTTGTCCGGAACGCGCGTGTTGGCGGTGATGAAATCGAAGATCGTGCGATTGAGCTGACCGGCCTCAAACAGCTTGAGAATCGGAATCTTCAACCCTTCTTCGTAGATGTCCTTCGAGGCGAGCGTGGACATACGCCCGCCCATGTCGAGGTGATGCACGATGCACAGCGTGTAGCCGACGATGCGGCCGCGATGGAAAATCGGCGCCGCGATCGAGATGTCGATCAGATGCCCCGACGCGATCCACGGATCGTTGGTGATGATCGCATCGCCATCGGCAAGGCTCTGTGGCGGAAACTTGCGCAAGAAGTTGCGCATCACTTCCGGCACAATGCCAAGGAAGCCGGCGGTCGTGACCGTCGAATGCGCGAGCATGCGGCCGCTGGTGTCGAACAGCGCGCAGCAGAAATCGTGATACTCCTTCACCGACGGCGTGTAGGCAGTGCGGATCAGGCCGGTCGCTGCCTCATCGACGATCGCGATCAGGCGGTTCCAAAGGATCTGGATCGTCACTGCATCGAGTTTGGTCGCCATCGTGGTATCTCGCCGCGTCACGCGTTGACTTTGTCATTGAGCCGGGGAACGGCCTCGTCGGCGCGCCGCGGCAACGCGACGTCGATCACAAGCGCGCCGCTCGCATCGACGGTCATACGGTCGCCGCGGCCGAGCATGGTCGTCGACTCTCGTTCCTCGATCAGCGCCGGTCCGACGATCGTCTGACCTGCCGCCAAGGCAGCGCGCGGGTACACCGGCGCGTCGCATGCGCTGCCGTCCGCCTCGATCATGCGGCGGTGCGAAGCCGCCGTCGCTGGTGCGATTGCGGTTGGCTTGGGCAGATTGATCGTCGATCCGCGTTCAGTCAGCACGACGCGAACGCTCGCGATTTCGACCGGATTGTCGTCGTCGATCTTGCCGTAGAGATCGTGATAGAGCGCCACAAACGCATCGACGGCGCGCGTGATCGCAGTATCATCGACGGTCGGCCGCGTCAGTGCGACTTCGAGCGCGTGATCTTGGCCGGAATATCGCATGTCGGCGTACCACAGTACTTCTGGCGACGCTTCAGCAGGAAGCAACGCGCGCGCTTCCTCGCCGAGCTGGCGTAGCAGTGTTTCGAGTTCCGCAGGCGGCGTCGCATTCGCGAGGCGCTTGACCGAATGGCTGCGTTCGAACGCGACTGGTGCCGCAAGCAGCCCGAGCGCCGACATCACGCCTGGGAACGGCGGCACGACAACACGCGGACAGCCAAGCTTGCGTGCGAGCCCGAGCGCATGCACCGGGCCGGCGCCGCCAAACGCGATCATTGTCAACTCGGAGGGCGCAAGGCCCTTTTCGGCAACATATTGGCGCGCGGCCGAAGCCATTGTCTCATTGACTATCTCGAAGATGCCGCTGGCCACGCGTTCGACCGAAAGTCCCGTCGGCTGCGCAAGTCGCTTGTTCACGGCAGCGTCCGCAGCCGCCAGATCGAGCGGCATGTCGCCGCCGAGGAAACTGTCGGCCCCAAGGTAGCCGAGCACCAGATCGGCGTCGGTGACTGTCGGCTCCAGACCGCCAAGTCCATAGCAGACGGGGCCGGGCGCAGCGCCTGCACTGTCCGGGCCTACTTGGACCAGGCCAAGCGAGTCCACGCGTGCGATCGAGCCGCCGCCAGCTCCGATCTCCAGCAAATCATAAACCGGAACTGCCACCGGAAGGCCGCTGCCGGCCATGAAGCGCTTTACGCGATCGACCTCGAACACGCGTGCGCGCTCGGCGCGGCCATGCTCGACGATGCAGAGCTTCGCGGTCGTACCGCCCATGTCGAACGAGAGAATTCGGTCGATACCCATGCTGCGGCCGAAATAGGACGCAGCCTCGACGCCCGCCGCCGGCCCTGACTCGACAAGCTGAATCGGAACTGCCTTCGCGTGATCGGCGGTCGTTGTGCCGCCGTTCGACAACATGATGAAGAGCTTGCGCTTATAGCCACGCTCCTTCAGCCCGTCGGACAGGCGATCGAGATAGCTCGCCATCGTGCGCTTGACGTAGGCATCGAGTACCGTGGTTGACGCGCGCTCGTATTCTTTCGGCTCGGGATGAACCTGATGCGACAGCGAGACCAAGACGCCGGGCAATTCCTCGGCGAGAATCCCGCCGGCGCGTTTCTCGTGCGCGTTGTTGCGGTAGCTGTGCAGGAAGACGACAGCAACGGCTTCAACACCGGCCTCGCGAAGCTGGCGCGCGGCCTGCCGAACCTCGGCTTCATTGAGCGGCGTGCGGACACTGCCATCGGCGAGAACACGCTCAGTCACGCCGATGCGCAGCCGCCGAGGAACGATTGGCTCGGGCAGGCGAATGAAGAGATCATAGAGGTCGTAGCGGACCTCGCGCTGGATCTCGAGGAGGTCGCGAAAGCCGGCCGTGGTGATCAAGCCGGTACGCGCGCCCTTGCGCTCGAGGATCGTGTTGATGACCAGCGTTGTCGCATGGATGATGCCGTCCGCACCTGCGAGCACATCTAGCTGGCCTTCGCGAAACCGGTCGACGCCCTGCAAAACCGCGCGTTCTGCTGCGCCGGTCGATGTCAGGATCTTTTCGACGCGCACGGTACCGTTGGCGGTGTCGACCATCGTGAAGTCGGTGAACGTGCCACCGATGTCGACCCCCAGCCGAACCCCTTCCGACATCACGTCTGCCTTGCAGTTGTACGGATATCTGAAAAATAGCGCTCTAAGCTTCATCCAGACTATTTCGGATGTCAACTCTCAACTGCCGCGCAATTGGTCGTGGCTTCGATGTGCGCATCGTGCGCTAAATTGCGCTTATTCATTGAGCGGTTGCTAGTATTCGGGCATGTCGTTACAGGAAACTGGCGATGCAGTCCCTCGGGAGAGCCCGCGGTCATTCCAGTAAAGGGCTTGCAAATTCATACGTACCTTTTAGACCTTAAGACGCAATGCGACGTGGCGCCAGCGCAGGCCGAAGTAGCACTCGATCGGGATTGAAACCGTCATGGGACAGACCGTCACCGAAAAGATCCTCTCCCGCGTTGTGGGCCGTCGTGTGATGGCAGGGGAGATCATCCATCCAGTGCCGGAACTCGTGACGTGCCATGACTGGTACGTGGTGAACTTCGACAAGGCGCTGGAAGAGTTCGGTGTCACCAAACTGTTCGATCCGTCACGCGTGCTGATCTCGACCGATCACGAGCCGGTTGCCGTCACGCCGCAGTCCTCCGAGCGGCAGAAGAAGGTGCGCGAGATCGTTGCCAAGTACGGCATCACGCAATTCTATGATGTCGGACGCGGCGGCCTCGGCCACATGTTCCCGATCGAGATGGGCCTCATTCGCCCCGGCATGTTCGTCGAAGCCTACGACACGCATGTCACGAACTATGGCGCGGTCGGCGCGCTCGCCATCGCGTTCGTCGTGGAGGTGAGCGAGATCCTCGCGCTCGGCTCGGTCTGGATGCGCGTGCCCGAAACCGTTCGAGTCAATCTGGACGGCAAGCTCCAGCGGGGAACAAGCACGCGCGACGTCGCGCAGAAGCTGATCGCGGATTTGGGCGACGAGTTGATCGACTACAGCGTCGTGGAGTTCGGTGGACCCGGCCTTGCGGGCATCGACATCTCGGGTCGGCACACGTTGTGCAATATCCCGCTGGAAATCGGCGCCAAGTCCGCGTTGGTCGAGCCCGACGAGGTCACGCTCGCTTATCTTGCATCGCGGACGAAAGAGCCGATCACGCCGGTCAAAAGCGACAGCGACGCGAACTTCCGGGAGGTTGTTGAGTACGATCTCTCGGCCATCGGTCCGCAGGTCGCGATGCCGCCGACGCCGGACAATGTTCATCCGATCGACAGGGTTCTGGGCACGCCAATCCAGCATGCGTTCATCGGCTCCTGCGCATCGGGCAACCTTAGAGACCTGGCGGACGCCGCCGGCATCCTCAAGAACCGCCGTGTGCATCCGGGCGTCCGGCTTTACGTGACGCCGGCGACGCAGGAGGTTGCGCGCGAGGCGGCGCGCACCGGGCTGCTTGAGATATTCCTCGCCGCTGGCGCCACCATGACCCAGGCGGGCTGTGGTCCCTGCGCGGGCGGACGCATCGGCGGGATGGCCGAAGGCGAGACATCGATCAACACCGGCACGCGCAACGACGTGCGCCGCCTGGGCGCGTCCGGCGATATCTATCTTGCCAGCCCTTTGACGGTCGCAGCGTCAGCCGTGACCGGACAGATCACCGATCCACGCAGCATGCTTCAGGAGGCAGTCTCGTGAACTGGATCTATCGCGGCCGCTGCTGGAAGTTCGGCGACAATCTCGGCATCGACGGCGCGATCATGCCGCTGCGTTTCGCGCTCTCGCGCGAGACCGATCCGATCGTGCTGCGCGACTTCCTGATGTCGGAGGTCGACCCTGAGTTTCCCAAGAAGGTGAACCCCGGCGACATCATCGTGGCCGGCCGGCGGTTCGGGCAAGGAAATCCGCATATTCAAGGCTTTCTCGGCATCCGAGGGCACCGCCTCGGCTTGGTGGCCGAGTCGATTCCGCGCGGCAGCTTTCGCAATGTGATCAATGCCGGGGTGCCATTCCTGGCGCCATGTTTGGGCGTCACCAGCACGTGCGAAACCGGAGACGATCTGGAAGTAGATTTCTCAACCGGATTGATGCGCAATATCACCCGCGCGCAGGAGCATCAGTTCACACCGGTCGAACCGGAATTGCGCGACATCATCGCAGTCGGCGGCTGGAAAGAGCACGTCAAGCAGCGGCTGGCACAGAGCACCGGATGACGTTCGAACGTCAGTCGTGCTCTAGCCGCATGTTGAGACTAAAAGGATCGGACGGGTAGGTGTTGAAGCCGATCATCACTGGTTTGTTGCCGCGGCCGAAATAAATGCGCCGCATGCGCAGACCCGGGGAGCGCGCGCGTGCCGACAACACCTTGGCAACCTCGGCATCCAGCTCGACCGCGCTCACGTCTTGTTCGATCGCGCTGATTTTCTCGTTGAATATCCGTTCAATGAGCCCGTAAATCGGACCTTTGTGCGATCCCATTTCATTGCGGACGTCTGCATAAGCTTCGACGATGTAGGTCTCGTTCCACGCAACGGGAAGGGGAATCGTGTCGTCGATCGGTACGCGGCGTGCCACCACATGAAGAAATCGCTGGTCGGGCGCGCATTGCAGCTCTCGCGCAAGGGCGCTGTCCGCGATGACGAATTCGCTACGCAGCACGACAAGATGGGTGAAGTAGCCGTGGTTCTCGATGTCGCTGAACGTACGAATCGCTAGTTTAAACTGCCGCTGCGACTGATTGGACTTAACGATCGTGCCGTGGCCCTGCCGACGGACGACAAGTCCCATTGTCTGTAAATGCCGGACCGCCTCCCGAATGGTATGGCGGCTCACCCGAAACAATTGCGTCAGATCAGTCTCCGTCGGAAGCAAGCTTCCGACCGGATAGACCCCGCTTGAAATACGCTCAATCAGCTGATTGGCCACGTCACGATAGCGTGGAATACTTTTTTCAGGGGTCGCCGCGGGCAACACTTCGGGTGCCTGTGCGGCATCCACGTGAAGATCGGACAGGTTTTGAGGCATTTCGGAGTTGTCTTTTTCTTTGCTGAGGGGCAGGGCGCTGCGCTTTACGCCAGCCGCATCCTCTCGTCGACCGTCCATCATCGTTCCGCACGCAACATATAACCTAACGCAAGCAATTCAATCGACAACGGCCTTGAGTTGCGCATTTTTCCCATAAACAATAGAGGGTTAGTACGGGCGTTATTCCCTTTCCGGGCACGCCGCGCCGCTAAACCTCAGGCGCTCTTCACGCGGCTCCACACCTCCACCCAGGTGTTGAGATTCGCCGGAATCGGCATCGAGTGGTGCTTTGTCTTCCCGCTGTGGATGCCGTAGCCCGCCTGCAGCTTCTGCTCTTCCGTCATTCCATCACCACCGGAGGCATTCGACGACAGATAGCCGGACACATTGGGAAGTTCCTTGGCGAAGGCGTCGCTCAGCATCGCGTTGATCATCGCGTGCGACTTGTCGAGATTGGATGAGTCCTTCGGAATAAAGACGTCGCCGACCAGGGATTCAACGCCTTCCTTCGGCCAGGCATTGGTGACGTGGATCCCCTGCTGCTCGAGTTGCGTACGCACCGGGATTGGGCCGAATGCAATGATCATCTCGCCGGTAGCAAACAGATTCGCGCATTGGGAAAAACTGGTCCAGATCACGCGCACGTTCTTCTTCTTGGAAATCATGAAGTCGCCGACCTCGCGCACCTCGGCGTCGGTCATGGTCGCGGGTTTCTCTTTACCGAGATAGATCGCGGCAGCAAAAATCATCTGATGCGGGCTCTCGAACCAGCCAATTTTGCCCGCGTACTTGTCTTCGAAGATAGAGCCCCAGGATTGCGTGAACTCGTCCTTGGCCGGCACCTGATCGTAATTGAACAGTACGGTGTTGTAGCCCATCAGCACCGGCAGGCCATAGATTTTGCCATCGCGCTCGATGATGTCCGGCTTAAACGGCGCACCCATCTTGGCGGCGTTCGGTATCTTCGACATGTCGAGCGCGGCAACTTTCTCGGCTCCAGCTTTCGGGCCAAGCACCGGCTGGCGCGCAAAATCGATGATGCCGAAGCTGATGTTGAAACGCGACGTGCCGCCCGGGCCCAGCAGGCGCGAGATCGAATCCGGCGTCGACTGGAACGGTGCGTCACTGATCTTGATGCCGGCCTCTTTCTCCACGATCTCGCGCAGCTTGCCGGACACGATCGCGTTCGGCAGCATGACTTCGAGTGTCGTCTGCGCGGCCGCGGGACAAATGAGTCCGCCTGTCGCCGCAACGCCGGCGGCACCCGCCGTCAAGCGCAGCATGTCACGCCGATGAATGCCTTTATGTGTTGTCATGATCGTGTTCCTTCTGGTGTGAGACTCAATTTGGAGAGGTTGAGGTTCGCTGCGTGAGAACGAATCCCGCGCCGGCGATGGCCATTGAGATCGCCATCAGGACGACGCCCATCGCTGGGAGAAACGGTGCGACACGATCAATGATGAGCACCCACAGATAGATCGGCACTGTGCGTTCCGCCGAGATGACGAACAGCGTGCGGATGAACTCGTCGAAGGAGATTGTGAACGAGAACAGCAACGTAGCGATCAAGGCTGGCCGGATGATGGGAAAGAGCACACGCCAGAACACCGCCGCGGGCCTTGCGCCGAGATCCATCGCGGCCTCTTCAAGCGACGTATCAAAGCGCGAGATCTGTGGATGTAGTGTCAGGAAGGCGAAGGGCAAAACCCACGTAATGTGCGCGGGCAGGACAGCGCTCCACAATCCGTACGGCAAGCCCGCGAGTCCGATATAGACGAGCAGCAGCACACCCGAGACGATCCCCGGCATGACGATCGGGATCAGGATCACCGGGAAGACAAGTCCTTTGAGCGGAAACCGATGACGCAGCCCGAAGCTTGCGAGGAGTGCGAGCACGGTCGCGACGGACGCGCTCACGACACCGAGCATGATGCTGTTTACCAGCGCGGTGAGCAACTCACCGCCCGCAAGGGCCTGACCGTACCATTTTGTCGTGAAGCCGAGGAACGGAAACCCCATCGCGGGCGAATTGTTGAACGATAGAATGATCAGTACCAGGATCGGTACATAGAGAAACGCGTAAAAAAGTGCCGCGTAGACGCGCAGAAGGAGGGAAGAATATGCGCCCTCCGGCCTCATGCGCGCGCTCCGAGAAAGAGCTGCTTGAGGCCAAGACGCCGCCCAACGATCGCGAACAGCACTGCCACCATCACGATCAGCGCAATCGATAGCGCAGCACCGAGCGGCCAGTTGTTGGTGTTGAGGAATTGTCCGGCGATGACATTGCCGATCATCGTGCCGGACGTGCCGCCGAGAAGCTGCGGTGTCACGTAGGCGCCGACACTGATAAGAAATACCATCACGCAGCCGGACCACACCCCCGGCAGGCTAAGCGGCCAGACGACGCGAGCAAAGATCTGATAAGGCTTGCCACCGAGATCCAGCGCCGCCTCGATCACCGACGGATCGATCCGGTCGAGTGAGAGAAAGATCGGCAGCACCATGAACAGCGTATAGACGTAGACAAGACCGACATAGACAGCGCCCTCGTTGAAAAGCAGCCATTCGACCGGCGCATTGGTGATGCCGAGTGCCAAGAGTATTTGATTGACGAGCCCGGTTTTGCCGAGCACCGGCAGCCACATGAAGCTGCGCACCACGTAGCTCGACCAGAATGGAAGAAAGATCAGGAGCAGGAACAGACTGCGCGTGCGGCCCTTCAGGCTCACGAGGAACATCGCGAGCGGGTACGACAAAGCGAGAGAAAGCAGTGTCGCGATCGCCGAGATGCGGAGCGTCTTGAGCAGAATGCTGGCATAGACCGCATCCGAGACGATGGTCTGATAGTTGGCCAGCGTCCATGTCTGCTCAATGCCGAAGATCGTCGCGGTCCAAAGCGACAGGCAAACTAAAAACAGAACTGGAAGGATCGCGAAGACAAGCAGCCAGAGCATGCTCGGAAGAACGAGAAGCGCGCCGGGCAGACTGGCCGATCGTGCGGCGCCCCTCATGGATGAACCGGAACAATCGAGATGTGACGCGGCCACACAGCTGTCGCTCCCTCGCGCGGCTCCAGTTTCACGATCGAATGCCGCCCATCCGTCGGCGGGCTCGTTGAACGATCCTTAGTCAACGATTCCACACGCTCCATGCGCGGTCAATAGATACGGATGATTTCAAAGGAAGCCCATCCAAACAGCAGCATGGCTGCGCGTTGGACGATTGGGTGGCCTGACGAATAATGACAGCACTGCGACGCCATGCAGTTCAAGATCACCCCTGTTTCAAAGGACTTCTGAGCGGGCGACAGCGGCACGCGCATCGCGTCGCAGCCATGCGGCTGCGTTCGCCCGCCGTTTTCGACATCAATCGATGCAATTGAAGAACCGAACATCGAAGGTCGCTTGACTATCGAAAATGTACGGATGAATATTTTTGGCGGAGGTGCGCGATGTTTCACATGGGTTGGTTCGTTGCCCAGGGTTATGGCGTGCACGGCTGGGGTCAGCCGTGGTCCGGCTCGATCGCATCCGACTGGATGAAGCCGGACATCTACGTGGATCTCGGCCGCTCGCTCGAACGAGCGGGCTTCGACTACATCATGTTGGAAGACGGCCAACTCGTACCGGACTCTTATAAGGGCACGCCCGAATGGTTCCTGCACACCGCCTGGATGGTGCCGAAGAACGACCCGATGCCGCTGGTGCCGCTGATCGCGCAGGCGACGAGCCGCATCGGCATCGTCGCGACATTGACGACATCCTTCTATCCGCCGTTCATCGCCGCACGCCTCGCCGCGACCCTAGATCACCTGACCGCCGGCCGTGTCGGGTTGAATATCGTGACCGCGCACAATGATCGCTCGGCGCAGAACTTCGGCCTCGAAAAGCACTACGAGCACGACCTACGCTACGAGATGGCCGACGAATGGATGGATGTCGTCTACAAGCTGTGGGATTCCTGGGGCGAGCACGCGGTCCGCGCCGATGTCGCGAGCGGCATGTTCGCCGACTTCGAGAAGGTGCGGCCGATAGATTTCGCGGGCCGCTTCTATAAGTCGCGCGGACCGCTGAATACGTTTCCAGGGCCGCAAGGCCGCCCGGTTATTTGCCAGGCGGGCGGCTCACCGGCCGGGCGTAGCTTCGCGGCAAAGCATGCCGACACGATCCTGGCGCGCTTCCGCACCATCGAGAGTGCGAAAGCCTTCCGCGACGATATCCATCAGCACATGCGATCGCATGGGCGTGATCCGGCTGACTGCAAAATCCTCTTTATGATGTCGGCGGTCCTCGACGAGACTGATGACGGCGCACAGGAGCGCAAGGCGCAGCAGAAGAAGGCCGCCGCCGCGCAGGTGGAATACAAGCTCGCTTTCATGTCCTACGCGAGTGGCGTCGACTTCTCCAAGTTCGATCTCGATCAGCCGGTGCCCGAAGTCAAAACGAATGCAGCACAGGCTTCGACAAAGGCGCTAACCACGGCTGCCGGCATGAAGACGCTGCGTGAGATCGTGATGGATACGGCCTCCGGCGGCTTCGATTATGTGGGCTCACCCGACATCGTCTCGGCGCAGATGGGCGAGACGATGGATGCAATCGGCGGCGACGGTTTTCTCGTGAGCCACACGCTGACACGGCGTTGCGTCGCGGAATTCGCCGACGGGCTCGGGCCGGCACTCAAGCAACGTGGGCTGATTCGCTCGACCTACGGACACGAGCGCTTTCGCGACAATCTGTTGGAGTTTTGAGCACGGCATGATGTCCGATCAAAGGAAACCTTCGATCGTGGGAATTTCGGGCAACATCAAGCGCCCGTCGAAGACGCGCGTGCTGATTGAAACCGTCCTTGGCCGCATTCATGAGACATACGGCATCGAAGGCGCGCCCTACGACCTGCTCGATGCGCCCGAACTCGGAGCCGTTTGGGATTTGTCGAATATCAAGGGTCGCCTCGCGGACCTGATCGCAGCGATCGAGAATGCCGATGTGCTCGTGATCGGATCGCCTGTGTACAAAGGATCGTATACCGGGTTGTTCAAACATCTTTTTGATCTCGTAGGCTACGATCGTCTCGCCGGAACGCCTGTGATCCTCACTGCCACCGGCGGCGGCGAGCGTCACGCGCTTGTCGTCGAGCATCAGTTGAGGCCGCTTTTCGGCTTCTTTGCCGCACACACCATGGGCACCGCCATTTATGTATCCGACGCCGACTTCGCCGACGGACAGGTTACCTCGCAAGCCGCGTTGAAGCGGGTTGATTGCGCCGTCGCGGAGCTACGGCCCTGGCTCGGCGAGGCCCATCTTGCCTCATCCCGGCCCGCAACAGCTGGCAGCTGAAAGTAGCAAAATGACCGTTACAATCAGGCGCGGCTTCACCGACATTTCGGAGGGCCAAGTGCACTACCGCACGATCAGTGGTGGCGTCGCTGACAACAAGCCGCCGATCTTGCTGCTGCATTCGTCGCCCCTTTCTTCACTGCTGATGGTCAAGTTTGCAACGCATCTGGCAGAAAAACGCGATGTGATCGCGCTTGATACGCTCGGCCAGGGCGATTCCTGTCCGCCCGCTCGGCCGGACGCGATGATGGACTACTTCGCCGACGCAACTGTGCGGGCGCTCATGAGTCTCGGCAACAAATACAAGCAGGTTGATGTATTTGGAACGCACACCGGCGCACGCATCGCCGCCGACATGGCGATCGACCATCCGGAGTGCGTTCGCAAGGTCATTCTGGACGGCATGCGCCGCATGCCAAGCGGCTTGTATGAGGAGTACGCTGAAAAGATCGACATGAGCAGGCACATCGATCCAGACGGAACGCAGTTCTTCAAGGCCTGGAACAAGTGGCGCGATGAGTATCTTTTCAAACCACCGCACCGCTGGACCCAGGAGCAGGCGACAGGATCGCCCCTTCCATCGGCGCGAGACATGCACGAGTCCGCTGTCGAGGTTTTCAAGGGCATCCCGTATGCCCACGTCGCATATCGCGCGGCGATCTTCTATCGGCCGCAGGAGCGGCTTCCGCTGATCAAGCAGCCAACGATGGTGACGTGCGGTGTGCGCGATGGCTCATTCGTCGATCTTGAATACTCCGCGAACTTGATCCCAGGCGCGATTGCGCGTCTGCACCCAGAGGGGGATCGTGTCGAACACTCAACGGAGTCCGGCCTCGCGGAACTCACCACGATGGTATCAGACTGGTTGGATCAACCATCAGATAAGGCCCGAGCTTGAGCATGCGGGCTGTCATCCTTTTCACGAGACTTCTGCGAAGCGTCAGCCGAACGGCAGAGAATGAGATCGCGTCGTTTCCATTGCCGCAAGCACATCGCCGCGCATCATCAAGCCTCACGCAAAGCCATTCGCAAGCTGCCCTCAGGGGTGTCACACGGCGAGAGTAAATTCGATACACCCGGCGGCGAAGTCGTCACGCTGAGGGCGTCGATCACTGTTGATGCCGACGCGGGAGAGATTGTGGTCGATTTTGCCGGAAGCTCAGGTCCCAGCAAGACCGGCATTAACGTCGTGATGAACTATACCCATGCCTATGCAGCGCTTGCGGTGCGGGCTTGCCTCAATCCCGAGGTGCCCAACAATCACGGCAGCCTTGCACCAATCAAGGTCGTCGCCCCGAAAGGATGCATCGTCAACTGCGACTATCCCGCGCCAGTTAACGCCAGACATGTAGTGGGAATGTGGGTCCCCATGCCGATCCTCAAGGCACTTTATCAGGTTATGCCGATGCGGGTGATCGCCGAGGGAGCAGGTGCGGTGTGGACGGTGCAGATCCAGGGCAGTCGCGCGGACGGAGAGAGTTTTACGTCTTCGGTATTCAATTATTCAGGCGGTATGGGTGCGCGGGCGCGGAAGCCACGCCTCGACGCAACCTGCTTCCCCGCCGGCGTGTCCGCGGTCCCGATCGAAATTCTCGAAGCCGCGATGCCTATCGTTTTCGGGCAGAAAATGTTGCGCAAGGGATCGGGCGGCGCGGGAGCTTTTCGTGGTGGCGACGGTCAGGTGATTTCCTTCCGGATGAATACCGAACATCCCTGGATACTCAATGTCTCGCCAGTCTGTCTCATCGAAGGACCTGACGGCCTCGCAGGTGCCGCGCGTGGCTTGGCTGGAAGCTGTCTCATCAATGGCAAGGCCTTTTCCGATTCGAAGAAGATAGCGATGAGCCCCGGCGACTGGGTCGTATTGGAAACCCCAGGTGGGGGCGGTTACGGCAAGCCTTTGTGACGCTGAACAGACATCTCGTCGTTCTATTAAGGCCTCTTCGATCCGGTGCAGAGCATCCGAACCGTATTCCCGTCGGGTCGGGGGTGATCCGGATTTTGGATGCTAGGTTGCCTTCACAGTATTCCAGGCTTCCAGCCAATTATCCATTCTGGCGGGAAACTTCAGCATATAAGTCTTCACGCCACGTTCGAAAATATCGACACCCAGACTGCGGCGTTGCTCGGAAGAGAGCGTCAAGGCTGCCTCGCCTGAGGCTGAAGGATACTGTGTCTCAAGCATGGCCTTCTCGCCGTAGTCTTTCGAAATCAGTTCGTTGATGACGCGATGGGCCACCTTCGGATTCGGCGCATCCTTTGCGATGAAAGCGCTCTGCGTCCAGATGATAAGCCCTTCCTTCGGAAAGGAAGATGCAGCTTTGATACCCTGCTTGTTTAGCGCTGGGCGCATTGGGATTAGGCCGTACATCGCGTTGACTTCGCCGGACGAAATGAGATTTACGGCTTCGGCAAATTTTGACCACATGGTTCTGACATTTTTCTTTTTTGCGGTAAGAAATTTCGCAACCTCCTTGACGTCGCTGTCCGGCATTGCCGCGGGATCCGCAATCCCGAGATAAAGCCCAGCCGACATAAACATGCCGAGCGCATCGTCGCGCCACGCAATTCTACCAGCATATTTGTCATCAAAGATAAGTGCCCAGGTATCGGCTTCTTCCGGCGCGACCTTTGCGGAATTGTAGAGAACGCTGTCGTAGCCCCAGAAGATCGGTATCATGTATGGTTTGCCGCCGCGCTCGACGATATCGTTCTGAACAACGCCCGGTAGTAGCTTCTTCGAATTGGGAATCAGGCTGAAATCAAGCGGCTGAATCTTTTCATCGCCCGCCTTCTCGCCCATCAACGGTGCTCTCGCGAACTGGGTGGTGAATACCAGGAAATCGTACCGCGACGTGCCACCGGGCGCGAGCAGCTTTGCCAGCGAGTCGGTCGAGGATACGAAAGGAAGATTCTCGACGGTCGCGTCGGCGGCCTTCTCGACCATGGGCTTCAGTGTTTCCGTCAGGTATTGCTGTGAGACGATGGAAATGACGCGCTTGTTTTCCTCAGCGATGGCGCTCCCGGCGCCAAGATCCAATGCACCACCGGCGGCCAGTGTAGCCGAGCCACCGATGAAGGCGCGGCGATTGATCTCGGTGCGAGCATCTACCGAGCGTGCAATTCCGGATTTTGAATCCATAGTGAAGCTCTCCCGTGCGGACAAAGCATGTCTCGTCTCGAAGTCGATCGCGGTCGCGCCGGCACGGAACCACGGACAGGCTTTACTAGAGAGCATGCCAAGCAAAGAAGCAACGACGTGGACGGTTTGTCGTCCCTATCGCTGAACGTTGCGCTTTCAGCTTGTCCGACTGCCAATCTTCGCTCCCTTGAGACCAGGCGTCGCGCCAACGGTACATGGCATTCGCCCACACAAACCTGCATTCGAGACATGCGCCTTTGCCTGATGAGGCGGTGAGAGCCCGTCCCCAAACGCGCCACACACCCATCGCATTGCATTGACAACGTTGGTTGGGTGGCAACCAATTCCCTTGAAAAACGAGGAGGGAGGCGCACATGAATTTTCGTTCGCTTGGCCGCAGCGGCTTGATGGTGTCGCCGCTTGCCATCGGCACGTTCAATTTCTCCAACCCGACGACAGAGACCGACTCGATCGCGATCGTGGAACGCGCCTACGATGCGGGCGTGAACTTTTTCGACACGTCGAACAATTACAACGAAGGCCAGAGCGAGATTTTTCTCGGCCACGCCATCAAGCGCCTCCCGGCGCGCCACAAGGTCGTCATCTCGAGCAAGGTGCATTTTCCGATCGACGCCAACGCCGGCCCGAACGAGCAGAGCAATTCGCGCGTCAACATCATCCGCACCTGCGAGGAATCGCTCAAGCGCCTCGGCACCGACTACATCGATCTCTATCAGTTGCATCGACCTTCTTTCCACGTCCCGACCGAGGAAACGCTTGGCGCCATGACGGACCTCATCCGTCAGGGAAAGGTGCGCTACATCGGATGTTCGACGCATCCGGCGTGGAAGGTGGTTGAAGGAATCATGCTGAGCGAATCCAAAGGACTCGCTCGCTATATTTCCGAACAGCCGCCCTACAATCTGCTCGACCGGCGCATCGAGAACGAGCTCGTGCCGGCGTGCCTCGCATACGGCGTCGGCCTCATTCCCTACGCACCACTGGCTCAGGGCGTACTCTCCGGCCGATACTCGGACGCACTGAACTTTCCCAAAGACTCGCGTGCCGCGCGGCGCGGCGGCGTATATATCGGACGCGTCAACGAGCCGGGCATCGACATCGGACGCAAGCTGACCGCGCTCGCGAAGGAGGCGGGCATCACGCCTGCGCAACTCGCCGTGCTCTGGGTCAAGGATCAGCCCGCCGTCACCGCGCCGATCTTCGGGCCGCGCACGATGGAGCAACTGGAAGAAGTCATTCCCGTCATGAAAATGACCCTGTCGGGCGATCTTGCGGCAGCTTGCGACAAGCTCGTTCCGCCCGGCAGCGCAGTCACGAATTACCACAATGGCTGCACCTGGATGAAGCAGCAGCTTCAAGTTGGCGAGACTCAAGTCGAAACCACGACGCATTGACACGATGCATCGGAGCCCGCTAATTGGTCCGTATAACGGAACAAAATGGTCCGATAATAGGATCAAAAAGGGCCAGGGAAACGCGTTTGTCCGCAGCCAAGGTGTCCGAAGGGGTCGGCGAACGCTCGGAGTTTTCCCTGAGCGTCAGCCGCGCGTTGCGCATTCTGTCGCTGTTCGGTAGTGAGCGCCCAACGCTCGGGGTGTCGGAGATTAGCCGCGCGTTATCCCTCTCCAAGACCAGCACGCTGCGCTTCATCCAGGCCCTTGAGATGCACGGCTTTCTCGAGCGCGACGCCGAGATGCGCAAGTATCATCCAGGAATCGAGGCAGCGCGTGTCGGCAATCTCTACGTCGGCGGCAGCCGACTTCGCCGCATCGCGCTACCGATCCTCGAACGCCTCGTCGCGCAGCACGGTTTCACCGCATATCTCACTGTTTTGCAGAACGACCGCATGGTCATCCTCGCGTCTGTCGAAGCGGAGGGACGATTGAAATACAGCGTTCCACTTGGCGCGAAGTTGCCGGTGCACAGCACCGCAACAGGTCAAGCCGCGCTGTCCACTCTTACTTCCGATGAAGTCGAAGCAATCGTACGGCGCGCC
Source organism: Hyphomicrobiales bacterium (assembly GCA_003140315.1). GTDB lineage: Bacteria > Pseudomonadota > Alphaproteobacteria > Rhizobiales > Xanthobacteraceae > PALSA-894. The sequence goes on along the minus strand of PLJS01000090.1, from coordinate 7,436 downwards.
GGCATGCCGGCACGCACGCCAAAGACGATCACGACCCTGCCAGCTCTCATGAAAGCGCTGAAGGAAGTGCGTGCCCGCGGATACTCGGTGATCTGGGAAACGCAGTCGCATGGAGTCGGTTCAGTGGCGGCGGCCGTCCCAAAGCCGGATGCGAAGGTTGTGACTGTCCTCTCACTTGGTTTCGCCACCAGCCAAGTGACAAGCGAGGGACTTCCGTCGCTCGGTGAAACGATCCGCAAGGCGGCCGCCACGATGGCGCGGCTTCTGGCGCAAGAGGAACATAAACATGCCGCCTGACGCATCTGCCAATCTGTCGCCCGAGATGAGCGAAGCGCTCGCGACGTTCTCCCGCCTCGCCACGGCGACGATCTATGAGGCCAACGGAAAATGGGGCGATATCGGCCCGCCGATCCGCCCGCTGATCGATGGCGTGCGGCTCGCCGGTCCCGCCTACACGGTCAAAGCGATGCCAGGTGATAATCTGGTTATCTTCCGCGCCATCGACGAAGCCCCGCCCGGCAGTGTTCTAGTCATCGATGCCGGCGCGACGGACCGAGCGACGATCTGGGGCGGCACCTCGACCGTCGCGTGCGTCGCCAAGGGAATCGTCGGCTGTGTGACCAACGCGGCCGTGCGCGACATGGCGCAGATCCGCGAGATGCGATTTCCGGTCTACGCGCCAGGCATCAACGTGCGCGGCACGGTCAAGTCGCATCCGGGCTGGACGAATATTCCAATCGCGATCGCGGATGTCCCGGTCAAGCCGGGCGACCTCGTCATCGGCGACGAGGACGGCGTCGTGATCGTCGCGTCGGAGTGCGCTGTCGAGGTCGCCAAGAAGGCGTTTGCGAAATCGAAGGACGAAGACGCGCGCGAGGAGCGACTGCGCCGCGGCGAAACGATGAAGCAGGTCATAGGCTACTGATCAGGACAATGACAGCGTCCGGCGGAGAGTGACATGGGACAAACCATAACCGAAAAAATCCTGTCACGGGTCATGAAGCGCCCCGTGAAGGCTGGTGAAACGGTGTATCCCGTGCCCGACCTGATGACCGTGCACGACTGGTATGTCGTGAACTTCGACAAGGCCTTGCAGGAGCAAGGCGTCACGCAGCTGTTCGACCCCACGCGCGTGCTGATCTCGACCGATCATGAACCGGTCGCGACCAATCCGGCCAATGCAGAGCGTCAGAAGAACGTGCGTGAGATCGTGCGCAAGTACGGCATCACGCAGTTCTTCGATGTCGGGCGCGGCGGCCTCGGACATATCTTTCCGATGGAAATGGGAACGATCACGCCCGGCATGTTCGTGCTCGCCTATGACACGCATGTCACGAATTACGGAGCGGTCGGCTGTCTCGGCATCCCGATGGTGTTCGAGATTCCCGAAGTCCTCGCCTGCGGATCCTGCTGGATCCAGGTGCCTGAGACCGTGCGGGTCAATCTCACGGGAGCGCTGCACAAGGGCATCACGATCCGCGACGTGTCACAGCGCATGATCGTCGATATCGGCGAAGACAATCTCGATTACTCGGTCGTCGAATACGGCGGGCCTGCGCTGAAGGATATCGACTTCGGCGGACGCATGACGCTTTGCAACAATCCGCTGGAAATGGGCGCGAAGTCCGCACTGATCGAAACCGACGAGCGTATGATCGAATGGCTGAAGCCGCGCGTCAAAGGACCGATCCAGCCTCAGGTCAGCGACCTGGATGCGATCTTCAAGTCCGTCTACGACTACGATCTCGGCTGCCTGGAGCCGCAAGTCGCAGCGCCGCCGCGCCCCGACAATGTCGTCGGCGTTTCGAAAGTGGCTGGCATTGCGATCAATCACGCGTTCATCGGCTCTTGTGCCAACGGCTCGATCGAAGACCTGCGCGATGCCGCTTCGATCCTGCGCGGCCGCAAGATCCACCCTTCGGTGCGGCTGTTCATTACGCCCGCTACGCAGGAGATCGCGGTCCGCGCCGGCAATGAGGGACTGATCACGACCTTCATGGAGTGCGGCGCCGTGATGACGGCGCCGGGCTGTGGGCCATGCGCCGGCGGCCGCATCGCACCGGTCGCGCCGGGCGAGGTCTCGATCAATACCGGGACGCGTAACGATCCCGGCCGCCTGGGCACCACCAAGGCGGACATCTATCTCGCAAGCCCGCTAACCGTCGCTGCTTCCGCCGTTGCGGGCGAGATCGTCGACCCCAGAAAATATCTGTGAGGATGCCAATGGACTGGATCTATACCGGCCGTTGCTGGAAATTCGGAGACAACCTCGCGGTTGACGCCGATCTCACCAAAAAAGAATTCGCCTCGCAGCGCGAGACGCGACCTGAAGTGTTGCGCGAATTTTGCATGTGCGGCGTCGATCCGGACTTTCCCAAGAAGGTGTCGCCACACGATATCATCGTGGCGGGCCGTCGCTTCGCACAGGGCAACCCGCACATACAGGGTCTACTCGGCATCGCGGCGCTCGACCTCGGGCTTGTGGTCGAGTCGATCCCGCGCGGCAGCTATCGCAACGCGATCAATGCTGGTCTGCCGTTTTTGGCGCATTGCGAGGGCGTCACCAAGGAATGCGAGACTGGCGACGAACTTCGTGTCGACTTTTCGACCGGCGTTCTCGAAAACCTCACCCGCGGAACGCGCAAGAGCTACGAGCCTCCCTCGAAGGAGCAACTCGACATCATCGCGCTTGGCGGCTGGAAGGCGATGTTCGCCAAACGTATCGCCACCATGCGCGCCGAAGGAACAATCCCTGCGGCCTGATGGCTCGACTTCATCCGGACGGAACGGCGTCCGGCATCGCGCACAATCGAACCGGGAGGAACATTCATGTTGAAAAAGCACCTGTTGCCAATCGCAGGCTTCATCGCAGCGGCCTTGGCATCCACCACCGCTTTCGCCACCACGAAGGTCATTGTCGGGGATACCGGCTCGCCGACGAGCATCATCGGACGCACGCTCGAGCAGTTCAAAGAGAAGGCCGAGAAATACAGCGACGGCGAGCTCAATATCGAGATCTATTCCAACAGCCAGCTCGGCACGTTCGGCACCATGGCGACCCAGATGAAGGTCGGGCTGGTCAATGTGATGTTCATCCAACCGGACGCACTCGGTGAGCAAATTTCCATTGTGACGGCGAACTCGTGGCCGTTCACGTTCAAAAACGCCGACGATATGGTGACAGCGTGGCGTGGACCAGGTGGCAAGGCACTCATCGCGGAGGTCGAGAAGCGCAGCGGCTATCGCATGATCGCGCCGTCTTGGAATGTGCCGCGCTGGGTCTACTCGACCCGGAATGCCAAATCGCTCGACGACCTGAAAGGCATGAAGATTCGTGTGCCCGGCACGGCCATTTATGTGAATCAGATCAAGCTACTCGGCCTCAGCCCAACGCCGATGAATATCGCCGAGACGTTCTCGGCGATGCAGCAGAATGTTGTCGAGGGTATCGAAGGTGCGATCCCGGACATGGCCGCGCTATCGATCCAGGAAGTGGCAAAGTCCGCCGTAATGACGGGCCACGTGCTTTCGCCGAAAGCCTTCCTCACCTACGGACCGTTCGTCGACAGCCTCGCGCCGAAGAGCAAGGAGGCGTTTGTCCGCGCCGCCAATGAAGCCTCCGACTTCTACGGCGAGACCACGAAGGCACAGGAGAAGGAATTGATCGCAGCCTTCAAGGCCAAGGGCATCAATTTCGTCGAGCCGGGCCGCACCATCGACGAGATGGCCGCGATGGAGGAGCCGCTCAAGAAGCAACTCCCAGAAATTTGGAACTGGGCGCAGAAGCTCCAGGCGAAGTAAGTAGCAAGGCAAGCGGGGCGAGGGAATGCGCACACTTTTCAACGGCATCGAGCGCGTGCTCGATGTACTCAGTGCCGTGCTGGTGGCGGTGTGTTTGGCGGCAGTCTCGATCCAGGTCGTGATGCGCTACATCTTTGGCGAAGCGACGACGTGGTCCGACACGGTCGCCGCCTGCGCCTTGGCATGGATGACGTTTCTAGCTGCTACGGCGGCAGTGCGACGGGATGAAAATCTCGTCGTGCGGTTCATGTGGGCGAAGTTTGGCGACGCTGGAAAAAAGATTATCGCGACCATCTGTCACCTCATTGTCCTGCTGTTCTCGGTGGTCTTCGCTTATTCCGGCGTCATGCTGATGTCCATCACCAACAATGCGCAAGTTGAGGGCCTGGTGCTCGAAGTCACCTGGGCGCAATTCTATTCCGTGTCGGTCATCTCCGCCGTGCTGATGATCCTTTTCTCCCTCGAACATATCGCTTCGCTTTGGTTTTCGGGGGCGCGGCGATGATCGGCGTCTTCACGCTTCTATCGTTCATTGTGCTGCTGCTCATCGGCGTTCCGCTCGCGTTCGGAATCGGTACGGCCTCACTGATCGGACTGTGGCTGCTCGGTACGCCGAGCTGGACTATTGTCGCCATGCAATTCTTCGAGGGACTCAAGTCGTTCCCGCTGGTGGCGATCCCGCTCTTTCTACTGATGGCCAATCTGATGACGGTTGGTGGAGTTACTAATGCGCTTGTCGGCTTCGCCACGTCGTTGATCGGTCACGTACGCGGATCGCTCGCGCTGGGCAACGTGACCGCGTCGACATTGTTCGCCGGTATCTCGGGCTCGTGCCTTGCCGATACGACGGCGGTCGGTTCTGTCATGATCCCGGCTATGATCAAGGAAGGCTATCCGCCGGCCTTCGCCGGCGCTGTCACTGCGGCCGCCAATATCGTCGGTCCGATCATCCCGCCCAGCATCTTGATGATCCTATATGGGTTCGCCGCCGAGCAGTCCGTGGCGCAGCTCTTTCTCGCCGGTATCGTGCCTGGACTGCTGCTATCGATCGTCTGTGCCGCGCTGGCGTTCTATCTCTCGCAGAAGCACGGCTACGGCGCTATCTCGCACGGCTTCAGTTTTCGCAACGCGGTCTATTCGTTCGTTGCGGCCCTGCCCGCACTGATCATCCCGGCTCTCATCGTGGTTGGCGTGGTCTGGGGCGTCTTCACGCTCACCGAATCAGCCGGTGCCGCGGCGCTCTACGCTTTGGTCTACGCCATCGCCCGCGGCGCAATCCGTCGCAACGTCCCCTGGCGGGAGCTAGGAGACGCTTTCTATCGCACGGCGATCGACACGGCCGTTGTGATGATTCTGATCGGCGGTTCAAACCTGCTGAGCTGGGTTCTGGCCCGCAGCCAATTGCCACAATTGATCGTGTCGTCGATGCATGGATTTAGCACAGGGACGACGCTGTTCTTGATCAATCTGCTGCTGCTAATGTTCGGTATGTTTCTCGAGCCCGCCGCCTCGGTGTTGCTCGCCAGCTCGATCCTACTCCCGCTCGTGAAAAGCCTTAACATCGACCTCATTCATTTCGGCATCATCATGATCGTCAATCTTCAGATTGGCGTCCTGTTGCCGCCGATCGGCGCGGCCGCGCTCGTCGCGTCCCGAATGGCGGGTATTTCGTTCGAAACCCAGGTCCGTGCGCTCATACCCTTCATCGCGCTTGGCCTGGTGACCTTGATGTTCGTAACCTACATTCCGGCGCTGTCGCTATGGGTACCTAGCTACTTTGGAGGACGTTGAACAGCGTCTCGAGCGCAGTCTGATGTCGCTGGATGCTCTTCATAGCACAGAGCGGTATCCTCATTCGCAGGTGTGCACACGGTGGAAACTCTCCGGCTCGTCATTTCATTCCTGATGTTGTTGGCATTGAATACAATCGGCGCCGCGGAGGAAACCTATCCATCTCGGCCAGTCACTTTGATCGTTCCAGCAGCTGCCGGTGGTGGTTTCGACTTGTTCGGCCGTCAATTGGGCAAGTACCTTTCCGTTCGGTGGGGGCAACCCCTCATTGTGGACAATCGTGGCGGGGGCGCCGGAAATATCGCGGCGTCGATTGTGTTGAATGCAAAGCCCGACGGTTACACGATCTTCATCTGGAATGATGCTCTTCTGATCAATCCGAGCTTGTTCGCAACTGCGGGCTACAAGCCACAAACTGACTTTACCGCAATTTCGCTTCCGCTATTTGTCCCGAATATCATCGTAGCGAGCAAGACAAGTGGACTGAAGAACATGGCCGATCTCATAAAGGCGGCCAAGTCCGGCAAGGCATTAAGCTATGGCTCTCCCGGAGCGGGGACACCAGCGCATTTGGGAACGGAACTGCTTCAACAGCTTGCCGGGATCAAGCTAACGCATCTTCCCTATCGCGGTGCAGCCCCGGCCGTCACGGATGTCGGCGGCGGCCATATCCCACTGGCGGTTGTCGCGGTGCCGAGCGCCATCGAACAAGTTCGGTCGGGAAGCCTCGTCCCTCTTGCCGTCACCTCGGCCACGCGTGTGGAGGCATTGCCCGAAGTTCCGACGCTGAGGGAGTCCGGATTGCCGGACTATCGGATTGATACGTTTTTCGCGTTTCTTGGCCCGCCGGGAATGTCCCAAGCGGTTGTGCAGCAACTTGAAACGGACATCGGCGAAGCAATGAAGGATTCCCACTTTCGGAAACAACTCATTGATCAAGGTTTCCAACCCACATCGGGCGGAAGCAAGCTACTAAGGGAAGTAATCGATCGAGATCTGCCTGTGTGGGAGGATCTTGTCCGCAAGACGGGTACGAAGGCCAATTGAGCAATGCCGACACCACGCCGGACAGGAACCCTCATCCCATCTCCGAACACCGTAATCGAGATGGAGTTCAACCGCATTGTGCCCCGGCAATACCAGCTACATGTTGGCAGGTTGCGGATGGGCCCGATAGACGAAGTCGGCTGGCGGATGCAGGACGCCGATATCGATTATCAGGCGGAGTTGCTCGGCTCCGCAAAGGTGGAGCTCATTATTCTGGCGCAGACCGCGGTCAGCTTCTTCGACTTGGAATATGACTCTGACGTCAAGGCTAGGATCACGAAAGCGAGCGGAGCGCCCGCGCTAACAGGCGGCGAAATCACGGCGCGTGCCGCCCACGCGCTCGGACTACGACGAGTTGCGTTGTTGTCGCCATACGGAGACTCGCTAAATGAGCGCGGCCGCCTCTACTACCGATCGCTCCATGGTCTGCATGTCGTGGTGACCGAGACTTTTGGGCGGCCGAAGGATTCGGCCACGGTTAGCGAAATCCCCATCGAGGTCCCGCTTCATGCGGTGTGCATAGCGCGCCGGGCCGGACTCACGCCGCGTGGCGAAGGTGAAATGCGCATGAGAGAGCCGGCTCCGGAAATCTGTACAGGACGCTAAGTGGAGTTTCTGCCTGACGGCGGGCACGATTGGCCCGCGAATCAGGAGAGACGATGAGCAGACGAGCACGCCGGAACCACACAGCGGCCTTCAAGATCCCATGGGGAGGTGGATAGCAACCGGCGCTCTGGCAGAGTGAGATTGCTACCACCCACTCTGGAGGCGACCATGCAAACCGTAGCTGACCGACC
>PLJS01000285.1 GCA_003140315.1 Hyphomicrobiales bacterium | reverse complement strand
ATGTTTTCACACGGCCTGGGCCATGATGAGACATCCAAGTACCAATCCCTGCGGCACACACATTGCCTTGCGCGGCACGGCCCATGTGCCACTCGGGCGAATCTGCCAGCGGCGTGCGATGTAGGCACACAGCCAAGGAACCCAGCGGCAGGCTGCAGGAAAGGGCTTCGAGGTGTCCTTTAACCGCCGGACTTGGAACGCTGCAGGGAAGCCATGGCGATGCCCATTCGTATAGCCCCTTTGTAGTTGGGAGCCGACCGAATGTGTTGTTTTTCAGTATCTTATTGATCCAGAAGGTAGATCAGGATCGATGGTGCGGCCGAGAGGACTCGAACCTCCACGGGTTGCCCCGCTAGCACCTCAAGCTAGTGCGTCTACCAATTCCGCCACGGCCGCATATGAAGAGGAATGCCGGCCTCAGCGGCCGGCGTTTGGCGACGGGCATGTAACAAATCGGTTCCGGCGGGACAAGGGCGAGCCGGACCCGGCCATTACCGCTGGTCGTCCGAGCGCGGGAGCATCTCCTTGACCTCGACCGCGATGCGGTTGCCATTGACCACCACCGTGCCGCGGGCGATCGGACGGTTGTTGGCCAGGATCCGGACCTCGTCTTCTTCCGAGGCGTCGAGCTCGATGATGGCGCCGCGGCCGAGCCGCAAGGCCTGGTGAATCGGCATGGAGGTGGTGCCGAGCACCACGGCAATATCGAGCGAAACCTTGTCGAGAGTGGCCACTGGTGACAAATCCTTACGTAAAAGGACAGACAGGGCCCCAAGTCATCATGGGATGGTTACGAGGTGGTTAACGCGCGCGACGATCTGGCGACCGCGCTGAAGCCCGCGCCCGGCCTGGCCCCGGTCGAATGGCGCGTGAGCGAGGCCCTCGTGCCTTACGCAACCGCATTGGCGGTCATGGAAGAGCGGGTCGCGGCGATCGCCGAAGGCCGGGCGCCTGAGCTCGTCTGGCTGCTGGAACATCCGCCGCTCTACACCGCCGGGACCAGCGCGCGGCTCGACGACCTGATCGAGGCGCGCTTTCCCGTGCATACGGCCGGCCGCGGCGGGCAGTTCACCTATCACGGACCGGGCCAGCGGGTCGCCTATGTGATGCTCAACCTCAAGCACCGCGCGCCCGACGTTCGCCGGTTCGTCGCCGCGCTGGAGGAATGGCTCATCCGCACGCTTGGGCAGCTCAATGTGCGCGGCGAGCGGCGCGAGGACCGCATCGGCGTCTGGGTCCCTCGGCTCGATCAAGGCCGCGGCCGCGAGGACAAGATCGCCGCCATCGGCATCAGGCTCAAGCGCTGGGTCAGCCTGCACGGCATCGCGCTCAACTTCGATCCGGACCTCACGCATTTCTCCGGCATCGTGCCATGCGGGGTCGCGGATGCGCGCTACGGGGTCACGAGCCTCGTCGATCTCGGCATTCCGGTGACCATGCCGGAGGTCGACATGGCGCTACGGCGCGAGTTCGAAAGCGTGTTCGGGCCGACACTTTCGCGGGAATGAGCGGAAACGCGATTATTTCGGCGCTGGAGCGGGCACAGGCGCTGGAGTGGGCGCAGGCGGCTCTTCGCGGCGCGTACAGGTGATCGGCTGCGGCTGGCACGCGATCCCGATGTTGGAGCAGACGCCGTCCCCGTTCGCCGCGCGCGTGCAATTGCGGCATGAATCGGTCCAGGCGAGACAGGTTTTGTCGATGTCGCCGAAGGCATGCAGCGAGGGATCATTCGCCATCGCCGCCGGCGGCGATTGCGGCGCGGGCGCCTGCGCCAGCGCGATGCCCGACAGAGCGAACGTCGCAACAAGGATCAGTCCAAATCGTTTCATCACCTACCCCGTTGCCAGAACCGAGAACCGCTCGCCCGCCCTGCGCTGCGCCAGCAGGTCCGACGTACCCTCCGTCACATCGACCGCCTCGACCGCCGCGCCGCGCGGCCCCTGCCGGCAGGCCTCGATGATTGCCGCAACCGATTCGGCTGGACCGGAAAAGACTGTTTCCACAGTACCATCGCGCCGGTTCCTGACCCAACCTTCAACGTCGTGACGCAAGGCCGAATGCTCCACGAAGGCGCGGAAGCCGACGCCCTGCACGCGTCCGCGCACGATCACATGGCGGATGACGTTCACGCCAGTTCCCCGGTCTCCGCCGGCCGCGCGCCGCGATAGGCCGGCGCCCAGCGCCGCAACTCCTCGACATAGGGCTCGGGCAACCGCCAATCCTGCGCGGCCGCGACCAGGCGCTCCTGATAGCCGGGCATCGGACGGCGCTTGCCGCGCCGATTGCCGACGTAAACCAGCGCCCGCGCGCGCTTCGCGCCCGCCGCGACGGTCAGCATCGCGCGGCGGTAAAGCCCGCTGTCGAGGCTCTCGAAGGCGTTCAAGGCGGCCAGATCGCGCGCAGTGAGCCGCCACAGCACACCGAACACGCTCGACCCCGGATTGCGCGCGATCGACCCATAGCCGTCGGCGATCTCGTAGCGCCAGCCGGCAAGCCGCGCGGTCCCGAGCACGGCCGCGCCCGGGCAGCGCCTGGCCATCGCGCCGCGCTCCATGTTGGCGCCGTAGGCGAAATAGAGCGTCATGCGGCCGGAATGCTCGGCCGCGTGCCGGCCCAGAGCGAAAACGCGAAGGAGACCAGCGCCGGCAGGCAGGCGATCAGCACCAGTCCCTTCAGGATCAGTGCGAACACGCCGTAATCCGGCGACGATAGCGCACTCAGGATCGCCAGGACGATCATCAGCCCGATGAAGTTGCTGGCCGGCCCCTGCTCGCCACGCACCTGTTCGGCTGCGGCGTCCGCGCTGAACCCGGTGAAGTACGCGACGAAGATCAAGAGCAGCACGAGCGCCAGCACGTAGATCGCGGCAACCCCGATGGCGGCGCCGCCCGCCCGTCCGGCATCGCGCAGCCGCTTGATGTGCAGCGCGACCCAGGCCCAGATCAGCACCGCCTGCACAGCGATGAACGGCCACAGGCTCAGGCGACCGATGACCTGCGTCGACAGCAGCATCTGCGCGGCAAGGCCTGCCAGATAGATCGCGACCACGCCGAGCCAGAACGGCTTTTGCGCGAGCCGGCCGGCCGTCGACGTGAACACTGCAAAGACATCCATGCGGCGCGCCCCACCCTTCGCGTCGCCATGATGCCCGATCGGTAACCCGATCGAAAGACGCCGTTCGCATAGTCGCGCCGGCATAACTTGAGCCTCAGGCCCGCATGTCGATTGCGATCGCAACAGAGACCCTCAAGGCCGACCGCGATGCCGCCCGCGCGCTCCTCACGCTGGGCGCGCTCGCCTTTGCCGGCACCGCGATCGCCTATCTCGTGACGATCTCCTGGGTTGCGCCGATCCCGCGCGACTCGACTGGGCTCGTGGTCGGGCGCGATTTCCTGAATTTCTGGATGTACGGGCGCGCCACTGCGCTGCCTGATCCACAGCGCTTCTACGATCCGCTGGTCTACACGCGCGAGCTCGTAACACTGCTCTGGCCCGATTATCCCGAGCAGGCGTTCTCGTATCCGCCGAGCATCATGCTGCTGGCGGCGCCGTTCGGGCGCCTACCGTATCTGGCCGCCCTGCTGATCTGGACGGCGCTCGGTCTTGCGGTGTTCATCGGCTTTGCACGCAGCCATTTCGCCGACCGGCGCGTGCTGCTGGCGCTGGTGCTCTCGCCCGCCACGCTGTTCTGCCTGATGTCGGGACAGAGCGCGCTGCTCACGGCCGCGATGCTGGTCGCGATCTTCGCCTTAATCGACCGCCGCCCGATCGCCGCCGGCGTGCTGATCAGGCTTCTCACCATGAAGCCGCAGCTTGGCCTCCTGTTTCCCGTAATGCTGATCGCGGCCGGGCGCTGGCGCGTGTTCGCAACCGCCGCCATCACGGCGCTCGCGCTCGTAGCGCTGACGGCGGCGCTGTTCGGGCCGCAAGTGTGGATCGGCTTCGTCAAGATCGGCATGCCGAACCAGAATTTCGTCCTGGTCGATCCCAAGCTTGCGCTCGAGCCGTTCTGCCCGACAATCTACATGAACCTGCGCGGGATCGGCGCGAGCTTTGCGCAGGCGATGACGCTCCAGCTTGGCGTCGCCGCGCTCGCCGCCGCCGCGATCGTGTGGGCGTTCCGATTTCGCCGCGATGCCGACCCGATGCTGCTGATGGCGCTGTTCCTGGCGTGCTCGGTCAGCGTCGCGCCCTATCTGCTCGCCTACGACACGTTGGGACTTTGCTTCGCGGCTTTGATGCTGCTCGACCAAGCCAAGCTCGACGCGCCGGGCCGCCGCTTCGCGCAGCTTGTCTACTGGCTGCCGGTGATCCAGCTCGGCCTCGGCGCCGCGCATATCCCGGGCCCGGCGCTGATCGCCCCGGCTTTCGCGGCCTATCTGGTGATGCGGATCAGGTCGGCGGCAGCCGCCCACTGAAGAACTATCGGGCGCCTTTCGCCTATCCCCCAAATGTAATGGACAATCAGAAATTAGTGGCAATTCCTGTGGCGTCCCATCGGTTGCGACGTATAATAGCGTTTCAGCCTTGGGGAGGCGCCGGTGAACTACTGCAGGATTGGTGTTGTATTCTTGATCTGCGGATTCCTGGGAGCGTGCGCCGCGACCGGCGTCCAGGTCACCGAGCAACAGGCGCAGACCTTTCAGGTCGGCAAATCAACATACGCTGACGTCGTCGCCAACCTCGGCGAGCCCACAAGCGTGACGTCCTCAAGCAACGGAAACCGGGTTGCGATCTATTCATACTCGGCTGTGGCTTCGCGCCCTCAGAACTTTATCCCATACATTGGTCCGTGGATATCGGGCTACGACACAAAGTCCAGCGCGGTGACATTTGTCTTCGATCGCACCGGGATTTTGCGCGAAACGAATTCAACGCAAAACAATACAGGTGCTGGAGTAAACTTGGCGGCAGGTAATCCACAACAGCCCAACGCAAATCCATTGTTACCAAGCCGGTGATGCAGGCGTCTTGACGCGTCCAACATCCTCAACTCGCCAATCCCGTGACTATTGTCGATCCAGGATATAAGGATCGACGCTTCAATGCGGTGTGAATCTTGAATGTAGATTGAACCTAATCTTTTTTAATCTTCCTAGGCCTCGACCAGTCGCTCGAGCGGCGGTGCGGAGCCCTCGGGATGCTCGGCGAGACTCTCGACCGAGGCGCGGTCCACCTTCTTCTCATAGGTCTCAAGCTGTGCGTCGTGCTCCTTGCCGGGATCGGGCGTGCGGCCATCGACATCGCCTGGGCCCGAGCGGCGCGTGCCGGTGATCGAGA
>PLJS01000324.1 GCA_003140315.1 Hyphomicrobiales bacterium | reverse complement strand
TCGAGGCGCAGAAGCTGATCTCGGTGAGCCTTGAGGGGAGCGTGGGATAATCGAAGCCGTCACCCTGAGGCGCTCGCGAAGCGAACCTCGAAGGGCGACGGCGGGTGCGATGCCGCCATCCTTCGAGGCTCGGCCTTTGGCCTCGCACCTCAGGATGACGGTCCATGAAATGGACGAGTGAAAGAACGAAGTAATGCCTCTGCTTGAAATCAAAAACCTGCACGTCGAAATCGACGGCAAGAAGATCCTGAACGGCCTCGATCTCGCGGTGAACAAGGGCGAGGTGCACGCGATCATGGGCCCGAACGGATCGGGCAAGTCGACGCTCGCCTATGTGCTCGCCGGCAAGGCCGACTACGAGGTGACGGAGGGGCAAGTCCTGTTCGACGGCGAGAACGTGCTCGACCTCGATCCCGACGAGCGCGCCGCCAAGGGCTTCTTCCTCGCCTTCCAGTATCCGATCGAAATCCCCGGCGTCGCCACCATGACGTTCCTGCGCACCGCGCTCAACGCGCAGCGCAAGAAGCGCGGCGAGGCGGAGCTGACCACGCCGGAATTCCTCAAGCGCGTGCGCGAGGGCGCCGCCAAGCTCTCGATCGGCCCGGAGATGCTGCGCCGCGCCGTCAATGTGGGCTTCTCGGGCGGCGAGAAGAAGCGCAATGAGATTCTGCAGATGGCGCTGTTGGAGCCGCGGCTCGCGATCCTCGACGAGACCGACTCCGGCCTCGACATCGACGCCTTGAAGATCGTCGCCGACGGCGTCAACCGGCTGCGCTCGCCGGAGCGCGCCTCGATCGTCATCACCCACTATCAGCGCCTGCTCGACTACATCGTGCCGGACATCGTGCATGTGCTCTCGAAGGGCCGCATTGTGAAGACCGGCGGCAAGGAACTGGCGCACGAGCTCGAAGCGACGGGTTACGCGCAGTACGCAGAAGCGCCTGTCGCGGCGGAATAGAGCGATGGCTGAACTGACCCTGATGAAGAACGCCGCCGAGCAACAGCTCGCGGCCGAGTGGCAGGCGGCGAAGGCCAGGCTGCCTGGAGCTGCGCCCCAGCGTGCGGCCGCCTTCGAACGGTTCGCGCGCGTCGGCTTGCCGCACCGGCGCATCGAGGAATGGAAGTACACCGACCTGCGCGCACTGATGCGCGACGCAAAGCCGCTCGCCTTGCCGCCCGACGCCGGCGCGAAGGCGCGCGCCAAGGATGCCGGGCGCGCGGCCGGCGACGGCGATTTCCGCCGTCTCGTCTTCGTCGATGGCGCCTTCGTGCCGGAGCTTTCCGATCTCGCCGCGCTGGAGCCCGGCCTTTCGCTCGGCTCTATGGCGGATGCGCTCGCCAAGGCCGATCCGCTGGTCACCGAGCGCCTCGGCAAGGTCGTGCCGAGCGATGATCCTGCGCTCGCGCTCAACACCGCCTTCATGGGCGACGGCGCCGTTATCTGCGTCGCGGCCGGCGCCGAGATCGCGCGGCCTTTGCATCTCGTTTTCGCCGCGACCGGCGATAAGCCGGCGGCGCTGTTCACGCGCTCGCTGATGGTCGTCGAGGCGGGCGCGCGCGTGATGTTGATCGAGAGTCACGAGGGCACGCAGGCGCGCGACTATCAGGTCAATACCGCACTGGAGCTCACCGTCGGCGACAAGGCCCATGTCGACCACGTCAAGATCACGACCGAGGGCGCGCACGCGCTGCATCTTTCGAGCCTGCTGGCCTCGATCGGCGCGCAGGCGCGCTTTAATTCGTTCGCCTTCACGACCGGCGGTGCGGTGGTGCGAAATCAGCTCTTTCTGCGCTTCGCGGGCGAGGGCACAGTCGCGAACATCCGCGGTGCCACGATGCTGCGCGGGCGCGAGCACGCCGACCTGACGCTGGTCGCCGATCATGCCGCCGTCGGTTGCCAGAGCCGCGAGGTGTTCAAGTCGGTGCTCGACGACGAGAGCCGCAGCGTATTCCAGGGCAAGATCATCGTACGCCAGAAGGCGCAGAAGACCGACGCCAAGATGGCATCGCACGCGCTGCTCCTGTCCGACGGCGCCGAGGCGGACAACAAGCCGGAGCTGGAGATCTTCGCTGACGACGTCCAGTGCGGTCACGGTGCGACCGCAGGCGCGCTCGACGACGACCTCCTGTTCTATCTGCGCGCGCGCGGCATTCCGAAGAAGGAAGCCGAGGCGCTGATGATCCAGGCCTTCGTTGGCGAGGCGATCGAGGGCATCGAGCATGCGGGTCTGCGCGAGGCGCTGATCGAGAGCGCGGGCCGCTGGCTCGCGGCGCGAGGTTAGCCATGCATCCTGCGGTCTCCAACGGTTCCTACGACGTCGATCGCATCCGCGCCGACTTCCCGATCCTCGCGATGCAGGTGTACGGCAAGCCGCTGGTCTATCTCGACAACGCGGCCTCCGCGCAGAAGCCGAAGGCCGTGCTCGACCGCCTGCACCAGGCCTACACGGCCGAATACGCCAACGTGCATCGCGGCCTGCATTACCTCGCCAATGCGATGACCGAGGGCTACGAGGGCGCGCGTGAGAAGGTGCGGGCGTTTCTCAACGCGAAGCGGCCGGAAGAGATCATCTTCACCCGCAACGCGACCGAAGCGATCAACCTCGTCGCCTATACGTTCGGACACGAGCGCATCCAGCCCGGCGACGAGATCGTCGTCTCGATCATGGAGCACCACTCCAACATCGTGCCGTGGCATTTCCTGCGCGAGCGCCAGGGCGCGGTGATCAAATGGGCGCCCGTCGACGAGGACGGCAATTTCCTTCTCGACGAGTTCGAGAAGCTGCTGACGCCGCGCACCAAGCTGGTGGCGATGACGCACATGTCAAACGCGCTCGGCACCATCGTGCCGATCAAGGAGGTCGTGCGCATCGCGCATGCACGCGGCATTCCGGTGCTGGTCGACGGCGCGCAAGGCGCGGTGCATCTCGAAATCGACGTACAGGATCTCGATTGCGACTTCTACGCGATCACCGGCCACAAGCTCTACGGGCCGACCGGGATCGGCGCGCTCTATGGCAAGTACGAGCATCTCGCAAAGATGCCGCCGTTCAACGGCGGCGGCGAGATGATCAAGGAAGTGTTCCAGGATCGCGTCATCTATGGCGAGCCACCGCACAAGTTCGAGGCCGGCACGCCCGCGATCGTGCAGGCGATCGGGCTCGGCGCCGCGATCGACTACATCCAGTCGATCGGCAAGCCGCGCATCCGCGCGCACGAGAACGACGTCCTGAAATACGCCCATGACCGGCTGCGCGAGATCAACTCGCTGCGCATCATCGGCACCGCCAAGGACAAGGGCTCGATTGTCTCGTTCGAGCTGAAAGGCGCACACCCACATGATGTCGCCACCATCATCGACCGCGCGGGCGTCGCGGTGCGCGCCGGAACGCATTGCGCGATGCCGCTGCTCGCGCGTTACGGCGTGACCGCAACGTGCCGCGCCTCCTTCGCGCTCTACAACACGCGCTCCGAAGTCGACACGCTGGCGCAGGCGCTGATCAAGGCACAAGAGTTTTTTATATAAATTCTTTTGTTATTTCAATATCTTACGAATCTTCGAAATGGTCAAGTCTCCTAATCCTACTGAGTCAGAAAG
>PLJS01000282.1 GCA_003140315.1 Hyphomicrobiales bacterium | reverse complement strand
TTGTTGTAGGCGGAGACATATTTCGGATCGAGCCGGATCGCCTCGTCGTATTGGGAGATGGCGCGGTCGTGATCGCCCTTGTCGCTGTAGGCGACGCCCCGATTGTAGAAGGCAATCGCCCGGTTCTTGGGCGTTTCGCCGCGGCCTTCGATGATCCGGGTGCAGCCCGCAATGCTGCGGTCTGGGTCGTCCGCTTGGCAGTCGTCCCAGTCTTTCTTGCTTGCGGCCAAGGCCGTCGCCGCGACCGTGCATAGCGCAGCAGCCGCGACCAGAATTCCGAGCACTCGCACGGTTCGCTCCCTCGTCGGTGGATCGCAACGATCTACCACCTACCGGGCCCGTGGTGAAGAGACCGCGTCTTTACAACAACGCGAGGGCGTTTTGGGACCCCTTACAAAATGGCTTCGTTTTGCAGAATTGACCGAGCAGGGAGCCGTTGGACGCTGGCCACCCATCTCTTCTGCTAGCTCAACCAGGAGCTGACGTGCCTTACGACTCTTGATCTTGTGGAAAGCTTTGACGATCCGAACCGAACCTGACGTTTGCAGGAATCCAAATACGCTATCGACGCCTGTGTCCTTCACGGCCTTCCCGGTCGAGCCGCCGCTCTCACTTGTGCCGAAGAAGAATGTAGCGCGACAATCTGGATGAGAACGGCGCGGCAATCAGGATGAGAGTCGGCAGCCGGAGCGATATGATGATCGCGCTGAGCCTGGGCCGGTGCAAGCCCCTTTCTGATGGTGCCGTCCTGCGATTGCGGTGTGTCAATCGCGACCGGGCCGGGCAAGCTGCAGGTCCGGCCACGTCCGCTATGCCCCGAAAGCGACGGCTGGCCGTCAAAATGTCGCCCGTCGCGAAGGGCCAGAAGCGGTCATTCGGACTAACTCAATCCTGTTCGGCAGCCCCACGGGGGTTCCGTCGGCGTCGGTCCCTTCTTAAGATGCCGCATAAAGGCTAAATGTAAGCGTCCTATATTTTTGCTGTTCGGCCGAGCATGCTGCATCATCTGAAATATCGCGTGATTCCGCCGGCACTGCCGCCTCGGCGCATCATGCTCGAAATCCCCGGCTGGAGCGGGGACGATCAACCGCGCGCCGGCGGCTCTGTACAACAACCTTGGCATTGCACGCCGTTTGTCGAAGGCGCCACTTACGGGCTGGAGCTGATCTATCCGTTTCCAAATCCCTGCTACGTTCAGAAAGTCGACGGGGAAATCACGATTCTTGGCGACTTTGGACCCGACCCCCAGACGGGGGTGGCTTGGCCGCCTATCGGGGTCTTCAACAAACAGTTCTACGGCTTCAATACCTACACGGACGTGAAGGCGCCACCGGGATTTGCCCTGCGCGTCGGCACGCATCCCCGCTTCAGTACGGACAACACCGCCTCCGTGCCGGTGGCAGTATCCGCACATCTGCGATCAGAATGGTGGCCGTTCGTGTTTTTCATCATCTTCAAGGCACCCGAACCTGGACAAACGCATGTCTTTCGCTATGGCGAGCCGTATGCGCAGATCGTGGTGGTTCCCGCTAGCGCGGAGCATCAGGTCGTAGCCATGACCGAAGAGGAAGCAGCCGAGCGCGAGCTGCAATCGCTTAGGATAGCGGAAACGCGCCATAAGCTCGGGAAGTCCTGGATCGCCGGCAATGGGGAATTGGGCGGAGATGGCATCTATCGCCATCTCCGTCAGCTGACTAAGGAAGTACCATCACAAAAATAGGAATTACCGCGATTTCAATTGCCGCTGCTGAAAGCGAAAGCGCTTGTTTATAAAGCGAAATCGTTTGCTATTGAGCTTCGGGTTTTGAAGCTTGGCGGGTTCGTCGGACTTGTCGCTCCTGCTGATTGGTGGGACAGAGTCGATTTTCTGCGCCACACTCAATACATCCTCGGCTCTAATCGCCTCCAAAAGACGTACGGCGTCCGGAATTGGTTCTAACAACTGCCGCAGGGACGACACATTGACCAAGCTATGGGATGCGGGCAACTCGGCTTGAGTCGCCGTCGCGGCCGGTTCTGAGATTACCGCCAAGGAAAGGCCTGTAAGCGCTCCCGCCGCTATCGTGCGTTTACGCATCCTTGTTCCTCCACTGTAGCTTCTCTGCTTGAGATGTCCGTTCGGTGTCGGCGTCGATGTCGTCGATCGAGGAGAGCGCAGCGCCAACATTCGTCTGGCGTGGTCCCGTCGAGCAGTGCGCGCTCGCGGTTCATCGCCCTATGGGCATTGGATGCCACTTGTGTGGGGCTTCTGCAGCAAATGGCAGGTTGGTAACAGGTACTGGGCTATTTTTGCATCGAGAGTTGGGGCGCAATCCCCAATATAGTGGATTGGGAAGAGCGCTGAGAAGTGCAGGATTACTGCCGTTAGGATGGGCTATCGCATAGCATTTTCCTTTGTACCAGACATAATCCCAGCCATCGGCTTTTGCCGGCGCTGTCCCGACAAAGACACTGACGACCAACGTACTCGCACATGCGGCGAGTATCGCCATGCGCATTTTCATGATGTTCTCCATCTTTGTTCTCGAAGGTCAATCGCTCGTCCGCCATGGGGTCGAATTTTCGTGCAATCAACAAATCGACTTACGGCCGCGGGCCGGAGCTGTCTCTATTTTTTGTCTTTCGTGCTTGCGCTCGGCAATCCGTCATGGATGGACGGCAACGTTTTAGCTTTAGGGAACGACTTTTAGTTCCCGATTGATCGGTAGTCGCAGTAGCACGGCGGGCTAATACTACAGCCTTCCGGGCACCTGTCATTTGCTGCCCGTTTGAGCGGTTGCGAGACCAGGACTTGCACTCAAGAAGCCAAGGGCGCACAGAACGAGCAGCGCCCGGTTATTGGAAATCCTACTAGGTCGCTTCATGGTGTTCTCTTTCTTCGTTTTCGAGCGATAGGCAGAATGCGGTTGCCAACGGCCCCCGCGACCCGAAGCAACATCGATTCTTGAGAATGATTTGTGCCCGCCGACGGCACTAGGCTGCCAATTGTTAGAAGCGGAGACTTCGGTACGTCGCCGTTTTTTGGGCAGCTCTCAGTCAGGCAAGGCGCTTGACCGTGGGCGGATGCTACACTGTTTCGGGTCCAATTCCTATGTCTGAATTGGGTCAGGAGCGCCGTTTCCACGATATCCGCGAAGAGTCCGGTTTGCTCCCAACTCCGGACGTATCGTTGCGTCGCAGCGAACTGACGTTCCGGGCCATTAAGAGACGTTCGCCATCGGGAGCAATTCCAACTTGGCAGATGATTTTTCCAACAACCAGGCTTGCGCCGCGCGCCGGGGATCATTCCG
>PLJS01000118.1 GCA_003140315.1 Hyphomicrobiales bacterium | reverse complement strand
CAGCGCATTGTCGAATGCGACCTTTTGACCGGGACCTTATCCGCGGAGGGCATTATGGCCAGCGGCCGTGTGAACCGCATCCAAAGGCCGAACACATGCACCGACCAATCCTGCAAACGTGAAGAAAGCCCTTGCCAACGCGGAGCCGTCCACACATGGCCCTTCGCGTGACTAACCGCTTACCGGCAATGTTCGCGAGCCTGGCCGCCAAGCGTTCCGCGCGACGAAATCGGCGGTCATTCTTCCTTCATTTCTAATGTACGAAAAAGTTCGCCATTCATCTCGAAGCCTCGACGAAGCTCGGCGGCGAACGCCTCGGGCCCATTGTAGTCGATCCTGTTCTGTGTCCTCTCACCTTCGCCGCGCCCAATCTGCATGCTCATGCCCATGGTGCCCGCCGCCAAAGCGGTCGATGTGATACGGCATCTTCGCAAGCCCCGGACAGAAGCTGTTGACGACCTGTTCGACCCGCTCGAACAATTGCCTGTTCGGTAGCGTCGCGCCTTCGAGCCGGGCGCGGGCTTCCTCCACCCGTCGCGCGAGTGCCGCCATGTTGACGCCAACCATGCGGCTGTCCTCGACCACCAGGCGTCCGCCTATCATGACGGAGCGAACGGCTGAGCCATCCTCGGTGTGGACGAGCTGATTGACCGCGTCGTTGAACGGCATCCAGTTCACATTGTGCAGGTCGAGAAGCACGATATCGGCCTTGTAGCCTGGAGCAATGCGGCCGAGCCTGTCGCCGAACCCAAGCGCGCGTGCGCTGCCCTCGGTCGCCGCCGCGAAGACTTCGCCAGTGGTGAGCCAGCGGTCGGTATCCGGCCCTTGCGTCTTCGAGACCATTGAGGCGAGCCGCATCGACTCGTACATGTTGAGATTGTCGGAGCAGTTGGCTCCGTCTGTGCCGATGCCGACATTCACCTTGCGTTCCAGCATCGCCCGGATGTCGGCAAGGCCGTTGCCCAGCCGCATGTTGCTGCCCGGATTGTGTGCGACCGATGCGCCGTGATCGCCAAGACGGCTCATGTCGTCATGATCGAGCCATACGCCGTGGCCCACTGTAAAATCTGGCCCGAGCAAGCCCAAATCCTGCAGGTGCGCGGTCTGCGTCTTGCCATAGCGCTTCAGGCCGACCATCACCTGTGCCTTCGATTCCTGAACGTGGCTGTGTAGTCCGACCGCGAATTCGCGCGCCAGCGTCGCGCATTTGCGCATGAAGTCGTCGGAGCAGTGATGCGGAATGGTAGGCGCGACCGCGGGGCGGATATACTCGCGGTCGAACGCCCAGCTCTGCATGGATTGCCGCATCGCATTGAGCGTCGCGTCGCTGGGCGCAAGCCGCAGGCGCTCGACTTCCTTCTGCATGGCCGGCGGGAGCGCGTCGATCAGGCCGGGAATTGACTCGAAGAAGCTGAACTCGGCGACCATCGGCGCCAGCACGGCGCGCATGCCGGCATCCGCATACGCACGGCCGCAGGCGTCGAGCCCATCCACGGACGGGAGCGGGAATTCGACGGTCAGGTCGTAGCAGGCGGTGCAGCCCTTCAGCAGCATCTCGATCGCGCCGACATAGGTGCTGAGGTATTTGTCCTCGAGCGTGCGGCTGCCGGTGATCCACGGTCCGGCCGCGAGCAGCAATTCGAGAGTCCAGCGATCGCCCATTCCTTTGGCGAGATTCCCGTGGCCATGCGTATGGGCATTGATCAGACCGGGATGCATCAGCCGGTCGCGCGCATCGATCACTATCGCATCCGCGGGTGCCGCCAAACCGGCTGGCCCGACCTCGGCGACGCTATCGCCAACGATCAGGATGTCGGCCAATTCGGCGCGACGGCCGCCCGTACCGACGAGCCGACCTCCGCGAATAACGGTTGCGCGCTTGTCCGCCATGGTGATTCCTCAAATGGTCTGTTTGTCCGAGTCGATCGCCCAGGGGAAGAACACCTGCTCGACGATCACCACGGCCTGAAACAGGATGATCCCGAGGAGCGATAGCAGGACGAGCGCCCCCCACGCGAGCGGCACCTGGAAGAAGGCCGTCGAGGTCACGATCAGATATCCGAGTCCGCGGTCGGCATTGACGAACTCACCCACCACCGCGCCGACGACCGAGAGCGTGATTGCCGCCTTGAGGCCGCTGAATATGAAGGGCACCGCGTAGGGCAGCCGGATGCGCCACAGTTCGCGCCATTTGCTGGCGCGGCAGGCGCGGCCGAGTTCGATCAGTTCGGGTGGAACCGCCGTGATGCCGGCGGCGATTGAAAGTACGAGCGGAAAGAAGGCCACCAGGAAGGTCACGACGACGCGCGGCAATTCATTGCTCCCGAGAATCACGACAAGGATCGGCGCAAGCGCCACCTTGGGGATCGACTGGGTCAGCACCAGCAGCGGATAGACCGTGTTCGCGATCGTGGGCGAGGCGGTGATGAGGACCGCCAGCGGCAGGCTGACGATGAGCGACGCGAGAAAGCCAAGCAGCACGGTCTGGGTGGTGGCGAGCGTGTGCACCGCAACAGGCCCTGCGAGCTTCAACGTATCAGTCCAGATCGCCGATGGTGCGGGTACAAGATAGGCCGGCACATGGAACGCGCGACAGATCAATTCCCACAGGATGACAAAGATGATGAGCGCCGCGACCGGCTGCGCGATGTCGGCCGCGAGCCGCGCGTGACGCCGCTTCTTAATTGGCTCGGGCGCTGCGGCCACCGAAGATAAGCTCTCGGGTCCGGCGCGTGGCGTCCTGGAATTCACTGCGGGCCTCCATGTCGAAGTCGCGTGGGCGGGGCAGCTCTACGTCGATGATTTCGGCAACGCGGCCGGGCCGGGCCGACATCACGACCACCCGGTCGGCAAGCAGCACCGCTTCGGGGATCGAATGGGTGACGAACAGGATCGTTTTCGGCCGTTCCTGCCAGATGCGCATTAGCTCGATCGTGAGTTCCTCGCGCGTCAGCGCGTCGAGTGCGCCGAACGGCTCGTCCATCAGCAGGATGTCGGGATCATGCACCAGCGCGCGGCAAATTCCGGCGCGCTGCTGCATGCCGCCGGACAGTTCGCGCGGATATTTGCTTTCGAAGCCTGAAAGCCCGACCAGCGCCAGAAGATCGCGCGCGCGTGCGCGGCCGGACGCGTCGAGTTTTCGCATCATGTCGAGCGGAAACAGAACGTTGTCAAGAATACTCGCCCAGGGGAGCAAGGTCGGCGCCTGGAAGACGATGCCCGTATCGTCGCGCGGCTCGGTCACTGTGGCGCCGCCGATCGACACCCTGCCCCCGGTCGGCGCCACCAGGCCGGCGACCAGCCGGAGCAAGGTCGACTTGCCGCAACCCGATGCCCCGACCAGGCAGACGAATTCGTTGCGCCGGACTTCGAGCGACACGTCAGAGATGGCCGCGACCTGCTCGCCGCCGCGCGTGACGAAGGTCTTGGCCACATGGTCGAGGACGATCACGCTACCGCCGCCGATGCTCTCTCGCGCGCGAACCGCCGGCGGCTGAGGTATCGCAACATCGGATCCCGATCACTTGTCCGGAATGAGAGACAGGTCGAACGCCTGGTTGGGATCCCATTTCGGATCCAGATCCTGCGACTCCGCGACGGCCTGCCAAGTGGTCGCAAGCCGCTCCGGCGAGATCTTGCCCCAGCCGAACTGCTTCTCGTGATCGTTGAATACGAACGTCATCACTGCGCTCACGCTGTGGACGCAGTCGTCGAGCGCTACTTCGGGCACTTTCTGGATATGCGCCTTGCAAGCCTCTTCCGGATTATCACGCGCCCACTCGAACGAACGCTTGATTGCGCGCAGGAAACGCCGCGTGAGATCGGGCTTCTTGGCGATGGTTTCGTCGGTCGCGATGATCGTGGCCGCGTAGATCTTGAAGCCGACCTCGACGAACGGCAGGGGAATGATCTCCTCGCCGGCTGCCTTCGCGGCCTTGTTGATGTAATAATGATGAATGGAATAGAACGGCGCCGCGTCGATGTTCTTGGCGATCAGTTGCGCCGCCATCGCGGCCCCGTCCATGTTCACCCAGACGATCTTGCTCGGGTCAGTGCCGGATCTCTCCGCGACTTTAGGGAAATAGAATTTGTGGCTGTTGCCCGGCGTGATGCCGATCTTCTTGCCTTCGAGTCCCTTGAAGTTGGTGATGCCGGAGCTCTTGAGCACGAACAGCGAGTGGGGCGACTGGTTGTACAGCGCCGCGATGGTCTTGACCGGCACATTCTGGCGGGCGCGCGCGGTCAACACCGATGCGATGTCGGCAACGCCGAAGTCGAACGCACCGCTCGCAAGTTTCGTGACCGTATCGCCGGAGCCGTAGCCGCGCGTGATGGTGACATCGATGCCTTCCTCGGCGAAAATGCCCTTCTGCCAGCCGCCGTAATACATGGCATGCTCACCCGACGGCAGCCAGTCGGTCTGGAAACGAACCTTGTCGGCCGCGCCTGCCGAAGTTGCGACGGCCATGGGCCAGACTGCGGTTGTGGCCAAGAACGCGAATACACGGACTGCGTGTTTCATTGATGGTCTCCTGCGCCCGGCGAGGTTCAGGTTACAACACCGTAACAGACGACGTCGATAATTCGAGAGCAAAACTCACACGCTGATCTATCGCGTCGACTGCGGGATGCGGCCGATTGGGCGGCTCGCCGCAGCGCGGTTGAGCGTCTGCGGCAATATACGAAGGTAAGGCGCTCGGCTGGCGCATGAGGATGGGGTACCGGGACAGTGGCGCAGGATACAACAATCATCAAAGACACGACCGTGGTGACGGTCGACCGCGACGACGCCATCCATTATGACGCGGCAGTTGCGGTCCAGGATAGCAAGATCGCCGCCGTCGGCACATCGCGAGAGATCGTCGCGCGCTTTCCCGACGCGCAGGTGGTGGACGGCGCCGGCAAGGTCGTGATGCCGGGCTTTGCGAACATCCACACGCATTTCACGCTCATCATCGCCAAGGGCGTCTACGAGGATCTGTCGCCGTCCCACAAACCGCCATTCAGCAGCGGGCTGGCACCGTTGCCAGTGCCGGAGCTTTCAATAGGAGAAATGAACGTGATGGTGCGGCTTGCCGCACTGGAAGCAATCCGCAGCGGCACGACGGCCGTCTTGGAAGACGGCAGTAACGTCGAGAACTATGCGCAAAATATCGCCGATACCGGGTTGCGTCTACTGCTGTGCGAGAAAGCCTGGGACAAGGCCAAGGGCAATATCGGCGATCCGGGGCCATTTGATGTGGATGCTGCGCTCGGCGAAAGCTGCATCCGCAAAATCGAGGCGTTGCACGCTAAGTGGCACGGCACACGCAACGGCCGCATCACTGTCGCAGCGTTTCCGCTTGGGCGCCCGACATGTGCTCGCCCGATCTTCTGCGCAAGCTGCGCGCACTGCAGGACAAGCTCGACACTGTCGCGACGATTCACCTGAACCAGATTTGGGGCGAAGTCTCCGCAGTCGAGAAAATTCGCAACCGTAAGCCGACCGAATATCTCGCCGACATCGGTTTCCTGAACGATCGCCTCATCTGTGCGCACTGTCGCTGCATGGTACGGGAAGAGGAGCGGCTCCTCGGAGAGGCGCATACCAACGTGGCCTTCAACGCCTGCATCGCGGCACGGCGCGGGCTCAGTCCGCGCATCCACGACTTGCAGGAATTCGGCTGCAACATCGGCATGGGCAGCGACAACATGGCCGAGGACATGGTGGAGGTGATGCGCACCGGCCTGTTCATGGAGCGTGTCCGCCGCGAGGACGGCCGTCAGCCGACGCCGGAGCAGGCGATGCGCTGGGCAACCGTGAACGGGTATCGCGCGATGGGGATTCCGGATGGCGGCTCGCTGGAGCAAGGCTACAAGGCCGACCTGATCATGATCGACTTCCGTCGGGCGCATCTGGTGCCGCGGCTGCGTGTCGTCTCGACCTTCGTGCACCAGGGGCAGGGGCGCGACGTCACCGACGTCATGGTCGATGGCCAATGGTTGATGCGCGACGGTACCGTGCTCACCATGGACGAGGAGGCAACGGTCGCGGAGGCGCAGCTTGTGTCCGAATCCGCATGGGCACGGTTGTTCGTACGACGTCCCGACCTCAAGCCGACGCCCGGCTGGCAGCCGATGTCGGGGACGGCCCGCTGATGGCATAGTCATTGCTGACAAGTTTCTGGCATCGCCCGCATCCAACCCGCGGGCGCGCAAGGTGGGGAGAGAAGCCATGAAATACATCAGGCTGCTTGGTGTCGCAGCTCTCGGAGCGCGCGACGTGGTCGACGCCTTTGGACGACCGTGTAAGCAGATTAAGGCCGATGACGAAATCGCCATCGAGTGGCTCGTCGAGAAACCCTCGGGCTGCGGCGGCCCGACGATGACTTGGGGCGGCGGGAAGAAAGTCGGGTAGCTTCCTGCGCGGGATTTGCCATATCTAACCTATGTGCGGACGCTTCACCGATTTGTACACTTGGGACGAGATCTACGCGTACTACGCGATGATCGACGAGCTGGCCCGGAATTGGCCGGGCAGCTTCAACGTCTGCCCCACCGATGAGGTTGGGGTCATCTTGAAGGGGCGGAAGTTCGACCGCATGCGCTGGGGCCTTGTGCCCCGCTGGTGGAGCAAGTCGCTCAAGGAATCCACCAAGCTCGCATCATTCAATGCACGGGCCGAGACCGTCAGGACCAAGCCGTTCTTTCGGGACGCCTTCAAGAAGGGCCGCTGTTTGATGCCCGTCTCGGGTTACTACGAGTGGCACTGGAATAACCCGAACGACAAGAAAGAAAAGCCCCAGCCGTGGTACTTCACCCGCAGGGACGGTCAGGTGATGACGGTCGCCGCCCTTTGCGAGACCTGGAACGACCGGGCCGAGAACCAAACCATCAAGTCCTGTGCTATGGTCATCACCGAGCCGAACAGGTTCGTGGCGGAAGTGCATGACCGGATGCCGGTCGTTCTTGAGAAGCACCAGTTCGATCAATGGATGAACGGCACGCCGGACGAAGCCGCCGAACTTATGAAGCCCGCGCCCGAGGACGTGCTTCGCAAATGGCCCGTGTCCAAGCGCATCAACAGTTCGCGTACACCGAAGGACGACCCGACGCTGATCGAGGAAGTCGCGGCCTGATCGCTGCCAACAACAACTTCCGCCAAAGGATGCGGGCCGAGAACATCGAGGAATGGCTGATCTATGGCGATGGAGTAAGCATCTCCACTCCTACAAAGAACGGTATGGGGGGTACCCGGTGCTCACCGCCCACCCGCACGTAACCAGGCGGCGTTCGCATCTCGGCCCGCAGCTCCGCCCATTTGTCAGCGCAGCCCGCAATACCACCGTTGCTCCGAAGGCAGTCTTGGAGGTCCTCGTAGTTCCGGCGCTCCCGCCATGCGAAGCGTAGCGCGCGGGTCCATCGACTTTCGGTCCGTCGATCAGCGCGCGACACCGCATCGATAATGGCCCGAATAGGATGGCGACCTGCCGCCGTATTGCACCAGCTATCAAGGCAACTCGATTTGCGGCGGACGTAGCTATGTTGGCTTTTCTCCATGCGATGTAGAGAACAAAGACGGTTTTCAGAAATCGGCATAAATCCTTTTTCCTGCCAGACTTGCGCCAGGTTAGTTCGCGCTTCCTGAGCAAGGCGACCGCAGCTACAAGATTGATTGCGGCATCTTTAAAAACATCGATACGGTCCATGTTCGGCACCTCGTCAAGTCGATTTTTATCGCTTTTGCCGTCGCCTATAGTCCCTGATCCACGTCGCCATTGATGCTGACAATTAGCGACCCAGAAGTGCACTCCAGACCGCAATTGATCGTGGGACGTGCTGTTAGGAACGCGCAATGCACCTTCGCTTTTCACGCACTTGCGCCCGCGATCTAACGCCCGGGGGGAACTCTACTGGGAGATAAAGCTGGTTCGCACGATGGCTGCCCTGTCCGAACAGAATTGGAAGAATCCGCTGCGTTGGGATCGACAGGCACACGAGTCAGGAAGGCGGATTCGCGTATTCTGTGCGTCCCTCGCGGACATCTGGGATAATAAGGTGCCACCCGAATGGCGCGTCGAGTTGTTCGAGCTAATTGGCGAAACGCCGCACCTCGATTGGCTGCTGCTGACCAAGCGGCCTGGCAACATTGAGAAGATGCTTGAAAGGGCGACGTCGCATTTGAAACCGTGGCCCTGGCCGAATGTTTGGCTTGGCGCGACCGCGGAAGACCAAGATCATTATGACCGCCGCTGGAAGGTGCTACGGCGGATCCCAGCTGCGGTGCATTTCATCAGCTATGAGCCAGCTCTCGGGCCGATTGAGTTATCGGACAATGCCCGTCTGCCCGATTGGAATCACCCGGTGCGCGCACTTCCTGGAGAGCACTCGGTAGAAACCCGCCGCCGGCGAACCTGGCATGGTGGCAGAACTCGAATTGCCGCTCTCAACCTACAGGTAGGTAGAAAGTCGCGACCGTGTGAGAAGCCAGATCGCGACGAGCGCCACGAGCGCGGCAAACAGGATCATCAGCGACGCGACGGCCGCAAGCGTGGGGTCTTGATAGTTTTCGGTATATTTGAACATGGCGATCGGCAGCGTTATCGTCTGGGGTCGTGCCAGGAAGAGCGAGACATCCACCTGATCGAACGACAGAACGAAGGCGAGCACCGTCGCCAGCATTATCCCGAAGCGAATGTTCGGAAGCGTGATTTCGAAAAAAGTACGAATCCCATTCGCGCCTAAATCCATTGCGGCTTCTTCATATTGCGGACTGAACGTCTTCAGATTCGCCGAAATGACGGTAATGACAAATGGCAGGTTCAGCAGAGCGTGGCTGAGGACCAGGCTCGTCAAAGTACCGTACAACGAGACGAGGATGAACAGAACAAACAACGCCGCTCCCACGACGATGCTCGGCAAAAAAAGCGGCAGCATCAAAACAGTGCGTACGGTTTCTCGCTGGCGAAATCGATAGCGGGTGAGGGCATAGGCAGCAAGCACGCCCAAAGTGACTGAAACGAACGTCGATGCCGCGGCAACGATCAACGAGTTCACTAATCCCAGGCGGAAATCCGGCACCTGGAAAAGCGCATTGGCATACCAGTCCAGCGTGAAACCTGGAGGAGGGAACGCCCCGTAGGTCGAGGTGTTGAATGAGTTCAGCACAATCAGCACAAGAGGAGCCATCAAATAAGTGATGACCGCTCCGAAGGCGGTAAACAGAACAATGGAGATCGGGTCCGCGACGCGGAAATGAGTTTTCATCCCAAGCTGCTCAGTCGAGTTCGGCTAAAAAGAAAATTGGATGCGGCCGCGATCGCGCATGTCAGCGCAATAAGGAACAGCGACTGGACCGCCGCCATGGGGACATTCAGAACCGTGATGTTCTGGTAGATCTGCTGCGGAAGTACCACGACGCGGCCGCCCCCCAAAAGCTGTGGCGTGACAAACGCATTGATAGCAAGCAGGAAGGTCAGTTGAGTGGCCGCGAAAACCCCGGGAAACGAAAGTTTTGCGGTCACGTGAAGGAAGGTCTGGACACGGTTCGCGCCGAGATCGGCGGCAGCTTCACGCAGCGCGGGGTCAAGCCGAACGAGAACGCTTAAGATCGGGAAGACCGTGAACGGGAGCAGAAAGTGAACGAGACCGAGGACCACGCCCGTGAAGTTGAAGATCAGGCGGACCGGGCTGTCGACGATGTGCAGCCTCAACAGAACCCAGTTGGTGATGCCTGAGTCGGACAAGAGCACGAGCCACCCGTACGCCCGTACGACGATGCTTGTCAGCAGTGGTGAAAACACCAGGACATAGGATATCAGCAGCAGGTAAGGCCGGCGGATTTTTGTCAAAGCGTAGGCCGTCGGATAGCCCAGCAACAGGCATATTGCCGTGCACGTGATTCCAACGAGGAAGCTTTGGCCGATGATATGGTAGTAAAACGGATCCCCGAAAAATCCGCGGTAGGCTTGGAACGTCACATCTGTCTGATATCGCCCGCCCGCAAAGTTGAACGTGCTGACGAGCAGCAAGATCGCGAGCGCCGGCACGAAAAGCCCGCATACGAGAGCAAAGGCCGGTCCGAGCAGCCCGATCAGCGTCCTTTTGAGATTGCGTTCTGACATCGTGCGGGGCCTGACCGATCGGCGTTGCTCAGGAGGTCACCACGACGCAATCGGCTGTTTTCCAGGCGCAAGTCACGGCATCACCCTCGTTCAAGGCGCCAGCCAGGTCCGGAGTAGCCAATGAAACAAGACTTCCTCCCGCCTCCGTGTCGATTTGATTCTCGACGAGAGTTCCCTTGAAGGTGATGCGTCGGACCCGTCCCTTGCAGCTGTTCTCAAGATTGTGCGGCGAAGCTGGAATCGGGAGAACGCGCACTTTTTCCGGCCGCAGTGCGACTTGTATGGATAGGCCTGCACTGACGGGATGGCGATTCCTCGCGCTGACAACTCCATCTCGTGTGCTGACCATGGCAGTCTCGCCAATCACTTCCTGGATGGCGCCGGCTATGAGATTGCTGTCGCCGAGAAACGTCGCCACAAACGCCGTTTCAGGATTTTCATACACTGAGCGTGCCGCGCCGACCTGCTCGATAACTCCGCCCCGCATGACAGCAATACGATCGGACATCGTGAGTGCCTCGGTTTGATCATGCGTCACAAAGATGAAGGTCGTACCGACGCGCCTTTGAATCTCCTTGAGTTCGTGCTGCATCTGAACCCGAAGCTGGAGATCCAAGGCCGCGAGAGGCTCATCCAGGAGAAGAACCTCAGGCTCATTGACGAGTGCCCGGGCAATGGCGATGCGCTGTTGCTGGCCTCCGCTTAATTCGCGCACGCCGCGTTCTTCATAGCCCGAGAGCTTTACCAGCTGAAGGATCCGCTCAACCTTGTTTCTGATTTCGTTGCGGGCAACGCCCTTCATCCGCTGTCCGAAAGCGATATTGTCGAAAACGCTGAGGTGGGGAAAAAGTGCTAAATGCTGGAAAATCATATTGGTGCTTCTGCGATAGGGGGGGACGCCCCGAACGGATTTTCCGTGCAGATATATCTCGCCCTCGTTCGGCTCCTCGAATCCGCCTATGAGCCGCAGAAGCGTACTCTTGCCGCAGCCGCTCGGCCCTAAAAGCGAAAGAAATTCGTTTTCTTTGACTTGGAGAGAGACGCTATTGACGGCGATCGCCGTTCCAAACCGCTTGGTAACGCCGCGGACTTCAACGGCGGCTGGGGAATGCGATGGCATTGACGAATGTTCCGCAGTCGCCGAGTTGACGCGTCTCAGTTCATTTCATGACAGATTTTACTTCGCGATCCCAGCGTTGTCGCCAGTCGCTGTCCTTGGTCGCGACCAAATCGGAGTCCTGTATGATGGCGTTTTCCGCAACGCTCGGCTGGAACAGAGGTTCTTCGCTCAGTTTTCCGCTGACTTTTGCTCCCTTGATGCCTGGGATGGTCGAGGTGAGGGTACAATATCGCCCCACGACTTCCGGATCGAGACTCAAATTGGTCAGATATTCGGCGACCTCGCGCTGGTCAGGAGTGCATGCCTTCATGATGGCTAGATCGTTTGGAGAGGCGACAGCCCCTTCTTTCGGAACCGTGTATCCGAAGGGGGCGTCGGCACCGCGCTGCACTTCATCGTTGTTCCAGGTGACGGCCAAGTTCAGGAACTGCGGCGCCATCCAGGCATCCCCCCGAGCCAGGATCTCCTTGGCCTGCTGGTTCGAGGTATACATCGCGAGAAACTGGCCGTCCCGCGCCGCCTTGGCATATTTCTCGAATGCGGCGTCGATGGCGGGCTGCTTGCGCGAGTTCGCATAGGCTACGCCCATGAATCCGTTTATCAGCCAGGCGTAGTCAAACAGAATTACGCGCCCTTTAAAGCGGGGCGCGAACAGGTCGTCCCAGCTCACGGGAGGCTCCTTCACGAACTTCTTGTTGTAAACAAAGCCGACTGCCCAAAGGCCGAATCCGACCGAGCAGCCGTGGGGGAAGCGCAAGGAATCGACTGCGAGGGCCATGTTCGGCACTTTCGCGGGATCGAGCTTGAGCCAAAGGTCCTCAAGCATTCCTTTGGCGATCGAGTCCGGTGTGAAATGGCCAAAATGCACCAGGGGATTCTTCGGGTCGATGCGATGCTGGGCGATGATCTTCGGAAAATCGCGCGCATTGTTTCCCTCCAGGACATCGACCTGGACGTTGGGATTACGCGCTTGGTATTGGGCGATTAGCTCTCGTGGCACCTGTGGCTGATTGCCGCCCAAATAGACGAACTCGGTCAGGCGAACCGGGCGCCCGCCGGCCACCTGAGCTTGAGCTGAAGCGGCCCCTAGGAGCGGGCTCAGCCCTGCCCCGCATGCCATTGCACTTCCTGCGCCCATCGACTTCAACAACCGGCGTCGGCTCAGTGCTGACGACCCGTATCGTTCGCTTACCATCGCGTCCTCCCATCCAAGATGTATGTCGCTCCGCTTACGAAACTCGTCAGTGGAGTGCAGCCGGAAAACTCGAATGCTTCGCTTGGCGAACGACTGCCGCGGGATTGAAATCGTTGAAGTCATCGACCAGGTCATTCGTGAAGTATTGTCGAGGATCTCTTCGTGATTTGATTCCACCGCTACGAAGCAGCATCTCCTGCCACGCTGAGAATTCCTGCTCCGTTATTGCGCCCCACCGTGCATCAGGACTTTGTTCGCGCCGATGATTGGCAATACGAGGCCTCAGGATAGCCATGTCGCGTTCCAGTGCTCTGGCCTGGTCACCCGGCGCGGGGTGGGTTTCAGGGATGACACCCCACAGGTGCCGAATGGCGGCTTCGGGATTTGTCATCGTAAAGAGAGTGGCGCGGGCTACCGCTCTCCCCAGAGAGCCCAGCACATCTGCCCTGAAACGGAGTGTCTCGTCGCTCGTGTGCAGGCAGGAGCCCGGGGTCAGACCCGGCAAGGTCTCGTTGCGCAGGTGCCGAAGCGGTATTCCCGCCAGCTCGAAAAAACCCTCATTAAGATCGAACAGGAACAATGCTTGAACTGAACCGGCCCTTACCGCCGAGGTAAGTTGTTCGCGCTCCAGCGGATACATGGGACGGACTTCGAAAGAGACGTCTCGCTGAGGATCTAAACCTGCATCCGCCAGGGCCGCCTTCGCAAAATCCAACAGGTCCGGAAAATCGACGCCTATCCTGGCCCCTTTCAGATCTTTCAGTGATCGAATCTGACTGTCGGCAGGCACAACAAACGAGCGTACAGGACGCGCGACGTACCCGAAGAAAGCGCGCAACGGTTCGCCGCGATCCCTGCAAAAGAGACAAAAAGAGGTGTTTACGAAAGTTGCGTCGCCTTCTCCGCATAAAACGCCTTCCACGCCCGCGGTCGGGGAACCGACGTTGCGAAACTCGAGTTCAAGCCCCTCCTCACGGTCATAATTGAGCGCTTTAACCAGAGCGATGGGAGTGTGCCCCGCCGATATGTGCGGAAGCGAAACCAAAATCCTGACCGGCCTCAGAACACGCGACATCACTTTTCCCGGGCTATGAGAACAAAGATTGAGGTATGTGGCACTCATCGTCAAGGGACTGCCGTCGCAGCGACGAAGCACGTTGAAGAATTCAATGAGAACGCGGTGAACGGCGAGTTGCACGGTCCTGCGTTAGCGCGGAATGCGCGCAGTACTTTTCCAACCGGCACCAAGCAATCACTCGCCAAAGCGGAGCGGCTGACACCAACGAGCGAAATGAGCCGCACTCAAATAACAGTAAAGCCGAATTCACCGGCTCAGCTGGCAAAGCCGGACTCAAGAGATCGCGGCCGCAGACACCGCTTCTCCAAGAGCCTGATCGACGACCGCCTTCGCGTCGAACTGGTTGAATCCTTCGATGAGCTGGTCGGTGAAATATTCACGAGGGTCCCTGCGCGCCTTGATTCCGCCGCTGCGCCACAAAATGTCCTGCCAGTTCGTGAATTCTCCAGCCGTAATCCCACCCCAGCGCGGGTCCGGGCTGCCGTCGCGGCGTTGATTGGCCAGGCGAGGCTTGAGGATTGCGAGATCACGCTTCAAGGTCTTGGTTTCCTCTCCTGGAGCCGGCCGCGTTTCAGGTACGACGCGCCACAGATGCCGGATAGCAGCTTCAGGATTTGTGATCGCGAACAAAGTGGCGCGGGCGACAGCTCGCCCCAAATCGGTGAGCACATCCGGCCTCGCCTTCAGATTGTTGTCATTCGTGTGCAGGCATGACGCTGGAGTCAGGTGTTGCAAAGTCCGATCGGGCAGTCGGCGCAAGCGGATTCCGGCCAGCTCGAAAAATCCTTCGTTCAAATCATACTGGAATAGCCCTTGGATCGATCCAGACTGCACCGCGGAAGTAAGCTGCTCCTTCTCGATGGGAAACATCGGCAGGGTCTCGAACCTGACATCGCGCTCCGTGTCGATTCCTTCATCGGCAAGCGCCGCCTTGGCATAATTCAGAAGATCTGGAAAATCGATGCCGATGGTCGCACCTTTTAGATCAGCCAACGACTTGATCGGACTGTCTTGGGGAACGGCGAACCAGCGAACCGGGCGCGCCACGAAGCCAAAGAATGAGCGCATGGGTTCGCCGCGATCTCGATAGAAAATGCAAAAGGATGTGTTCACGAACGTCGCGTCGCCCTTTCCATCCAAGACACCTTGGATCGCGTCGGCCGGCTTCACCGCATTTTCGATTGTCAGGTCGAGCCCTTCGTCCTCGTCGTACTTCAACGCTTTCACCAAAGCGATCGGAGTATGACCCGCCGAGACGTATGGAACCGGGGCCAGGATCTTCACAGGACGCCGTCCGCGCGACATCGTTTCCTCCACAGTCAACCCGACATAAGCTGATGCACGTCGCATCCTATCGTCAAGCCGCAGAACGAACCATCGAAGCAACCTGGCAGCGCATCCGTGCACTTCTGCCGACAATCACGCCACAGGAGTGCGCCAACTACTTCACCCGCGGCGGCAACAGCGCCTTGCCCAAGATCGCTGGGACGAGCACGGACCAAGCTTCCTGCCAGCGCCGCGAAGACGGCTCTGGGCGCGTGCGGTGCCACAGGTCGATGCCGACAGCCACCGCGCCAGCAGTTACGACCGCTCCCGACAGCAGCAAGCGCCGCGTCCGGGAGCCGTCGTCTAGTCTTAGCAGGGCGTGGATATCGCGGACGAAGCAAAGCTCGGCGATCGGCAGTTTGAAGTCGTCTGAAATGCCGGGGCCGTGATCGCGCACCGAGAGACGGATGATCTTGCCTCGTCGCTCGATCGCGACCACAACCTCGTTGTCCGCCGGAGAGAACTTGATCGCATTTGAAAGCAGGTTGGCGACGACCTGGGCAAGTCGGTCTGGATCGGCGCGCACCAGTGAGTTTGGTGGATTGATCCGTAGGGGCTAGATTCATTCCTCGAACTCGACGCCTGCAACTGTCGAAAATTGCCAAACGGTTCGGCACTTCCGCCGGACGTTGCCCTCTCGTGACAGCGACAGGAGAAACCTCGGTGGCATGTCTGTTTCCCTGCTCAGCTCGATTTGAGAACGCCCGTTTGGCTACGCCAGCAAGCGCGATCGCTTACGAGAGGTTTCGCATGCCCAATGTCCGTCGCAGCCTCGCACGATGGCCCCCCCGACAATGGCTTCCAATACTTGCCGCTCGCGTGGTGAGAGCGAACCGAATCTGTGCTACCGCCACGTGAACTCGTCTCAGTGCTTCGCACACTTTCACGTTGACGCAGCGTTGGCCCAAGACGGTGTCTACTCGTAAAGCTTGACGATAAGCCTGACCGTAAGCGAAATTGAAGGCCAATCCCTGAGTGATCCGCGAGGCGATCTTGAGCAGTTCTATGATGTCGCACAAGCCTCGAATCGCAATTGTAGGCGGCGGGTTGGGCGGATTGACGGCTGCCATTTTGTTGCAGCGTGCGCACTACCCTGTTCGGGTTTACGAGCAGGCGGATCAATTCTCACGCGTCGGAGCCGGGATCCAGTTGAGCCCGAATGTGATGCGCGTAATGCGCCACATCGGGCTGGAAGATGCGATGATGCGAATTGGGTTGAGGCCGCTCCAAAAGCTCAGCCGCGACTGGAAAACGGGGGAGATTACTTACGCGGTTCCACTCGAGCGCATGTTCGAATTGTATGGGGCACATTATCTCATTATGCATCGCGGCGACATGCACGAAATCCTCCTCTCTGCACTTCAGCCGGGCTCATTGTACCTGAATCATCGTCTGATTGAGATGGAGCAGAACGGTACCTGCCTCTCGCTGGCGTTCGCGAACGGTATCCATGCTGAAGCCGATATTGCGATCGGAGCCGACGGAGTCGAATCGAAGGTTAGGGAGATCCTTCTCGGTCCGGAGCCGCCAACCTATACCGGGTATGTGGCGTATAGGTCGATCTTTCCGCGCAAGAACATCGGGAACCTGCAAATACCGGACAGCTCCAAATGGTGGGGAGACGACAGGCACCTGGTGATTTATTTGCTCACGAACAAGCGTGATGAGGTGTACGTCGTGACTGGTGTTCCCCGTCCGGAGTGGCAATTCGAATCAATTTCGCCAGCGCCGGTGAATCCAGAAGAAGTGCAGGAGGCTTTTGGAGAATTTCACCCCGAAGTCCGTACCGTGCTGGCGGCTTGCCCGCAAGCGACCAAGGCGCCGCTTCTGGAACGAAAGCCGATGCCGCTGTGGAGCGATCGACGTGTGGTGCTCCTGGGAGACGCTTGCCATCCCATGCCCCCGCATATGGGCCAAGGCGCCGGAATGGCGATTGAAGATGCCGTGATGCTCTTCCGCTGTCTCGAAACCGAGCCGCACGACTATCAAGCTGCGTTCAAGAAATACAAGATGAACCGATTTGAACGGACGGCTCGCGTGCAGCATGAATCCCACAACAACGAATGGATTCGATACAGCATGGATCACGAATGGCTGTTTGGATACGATGTCCTGACCGCGCCCTTAAGAGAAGATGCGGAGACGCGTCGGACGCCCGCCAATAGCCTTGGCCCCTCGATAATATCCGGCAAAACACAATGAGTCGCATTTGGGAGGAATTTCTGACTCCGCAGGATGCTGCCGTTCTTAAAGCATCCGGATTCGGATCAGCGGCGGGTTTCGGCAAGAAGCCGGCGCTGCTGATAATCGATGTCAGTTATGGCTATACGGGCGAGAAACCTGAGCCGATTCTCGAATCCATCAAGAAATGGCGAGGGTCCTGCGGTGCCGATGCCTGGGTCGCGGTTGCGGTCATCAAAAAACTTGCAGAAGCGTTTCGCGGCAAGCGACTGCCTGTGATCTACACGACCGAATATAGCCGGCCGGATAAGTGGGATATCGGAAGCTGGGCGTGGAAAAATCCTCGTTCCACTGAAAAACCGGATCCCAATCTGGATCCCAACCAGATCATTGCAGAGCTTGCGCCGCATCCGCAGGACCTGGTCGTACTCAAACCGAAGCCGAGCGGATTTTTCGCCAGCAGCCTCTTGAGCTATCTCGTCTTGCTTGGGTGCGACAGCGTCGTGATCACTGGAACCGCAACCAGCGGCTGCGTGCGGGCAACGGTCATCGATGCATTTAGCAACAACTTTCGCGTCAGCGTCGTTGAAGATGGATGCTTCGACCGTATTCAGGCGAGCCACGCCTTGAGCCTTTGTGATATTCACGCAAAATATGGCGACGTGGTCCCTTCCGGCGAGATCCTGAGCTACGTGGCGACCCTGAAGGGCGATCTTTTTCCAAACTTGCCAGCCGCCCGCCGGTGATGGAACGGACTGGTATCAGAATATAATCTGTTAATCATCGCACTGCGACTGGAGGCAAGTCATGCCGGACGCGTCATGAAGCCAAGTTGGGCTCGCGATCTCCGGGACCAGTGTAAAGCGCGCGGGGTGGCCTTCTTCATGAAGCAAATGACGGACAAAGCTTCGATTCCCGCGGAGCTTATGGTTCGGCAGTTTCCGCGAGGTGTTGCTTGGAATCCCGAAGCCGCCGCCTAAGCGGCGCGTCAGTTCGATTTACGTTTCCCAGCGCGGGCGATTGCTTCATCGAGCGCAACAGCGTTGATGACGATATAGCGGAGCTTGCCTTGGATGCCGCCGACCTTGCGGCCCATCGTGATCGTATCTTCGCGCTCTGTTCGTAGGATTTTCTGCTCGATAAGAAGCGTCTTATTGGCGGCCGTGAAACATCGTCGACTTTAGGAGCAACTGGGCAAGCGGTCTGCATTTGATCTTGGAGGCGCTGGAGCGCGATAAGGTGCCTCGTGCCGTTGAAGGTAACGCAGAGATACTGTCCCGCTGGGTTATGGATCGTGTCGCCCGACAAAGCTCTGCCGTAGATGTTCCCGAGACCCTCACCTCAAATTGGCTCCGGATCGCTTCGTTGCCCGCACAGATATTGATGCATGACGTCTCCGCTCCCTTGGAGCGAATTCCGTCAATTGTTAGCGACATCAAAATCCCCA
Organism: Hyphomicrobiales bacterium; assembly: GCA_003140315.1. Lineage (GTDB taxonomy): Bacteria > Pseudomonadota > Alphaproteobacteria > Rhizobiales > Xanthobacteraceae > PALSA-894. Next base: position 22,777 of record PLJS01000118.1, on the reverse strand, counting down.
CGTTCCGGTACCTCCGACTGGTTGGCTCATTCGGGACGGCGCATGACCTACAGGCTGCGACTTCACCCGAAGTCATCTTCAAAGAGACGCGTCGAATAGCCGGAGGCGACGAGCCGCCGGTTGAGGTGCCGCCACCCCCATCCCCACGAAAATACTGGACGCGGCGCGGCGTCGCCGAATGGCTGGTTGAGCGGCTGGCCGAGGACCCACCCACGCTAGTCGGCATTGACCATGGCTTTTCGTTTCCGCTGCGCTATTTCGAGGTGCATCGCCTCAAGCCAGACTGGCCTGCCTTTCTCGAAGATTTTCAGCATCATTGGCCGACTGATGATGACCACACCTATATGGATTTCAATCGTGTGGGCGCATTCGGCAATGGCGCGGCGCGCAAGGGCAACGCTCGCTGGCGGCGCCTGACCGAGGAGCGCGCAGCCGGCGCAAAATCGGTATTTCATTTCGGCGGACTGAACCGCAACGCACGCAATGCACGCTCGACGGCAATATCCGCCTTTCCCATCCAGGCAAGGGTAAATGCGTTGTTGGCGAGTGCCGTGACGTTGCAATTGCTGATCGCCAGGGCGCGGTCGAAAAGATCGAACGCGGTTGCAACGTCGTGGTCGTCGAGCCAGATGCCCAGAGAGATGCCCTTGCCGCCGTTTGTATGACATTTGCCATGGTCACGCTTCGCTGCAACAGGCCAAACATCCCGTTCTGCTCGAACTGAAGTCCGACTTCTATCCACACGCCGTTGTGGAACACCTGTCGAAGAAATATGGTGTGTGCTGGTCCAAGTTCCACGTCATCTGCCGATGCGGATTGACAGTGACGTTACGCAACCGGGAAGCCGATCATGAAGCAGCACGCAGAGATTGCTGGAGGTGGCATCGGTGGGCTTGGTCTGGGGATGATGTTGGCGCGCCGTGGCTGGAGCGTCAGGATTCATGAGCGCTCGCCCCAAATCCGCGAAGTCGGCGCCAGCGTTTCGCTGAAGAACAACTGCCTCGCCGTGCTCGAGCGTTATGATCTGTTTGCCAAGCTGGAGCCTCTCGGCACGAAAATGAAACAAGCCCTGATCCTGGACCGGGATGGGCGCGTGATGCAGCGGCGCGACCTCGTCGGTCAAAGCCGGGTCTATTCGTTTCCGCGCCAGGCAGTCGTGGATGTGCTCGCCGAAGCGGCCCGGGACGCAGGGGCTGAGATCGTGACGAACTCTCATATCGTTGCTGCGGAGCCTTCGGGCATCCTGTTGGACGCGGCTGGAAAGCAATACCCGGCCGATCTCGTTGTTGCGGCCGACGGGGTGCGTTCGCTGGTACGCGATTCTCTCGGATTGAATGCTCGCGTTCACGAGTTGGAAACGCTCGTCAATCGTTACCTCGTCGACACGCGTTCCTTCACACCCGAAGAGGTGATGGCCGACCATTGGTCCGGACACAGGCGGATAGGCATCATGCCATCTGGTCAACACCGAAGCTTTGCCTTTGTCGTTATGTCGCGGCGTGATTTGGAAGGGGCGAAAATGCCTCTGAATTTGACGACGTGGAAAAAATCGCATCCCCGTCTCAGCGAGGCACTGGACGTGCTGGGCCAGGCCGAAGGTTTCCAGTCCCGCTATTCGCTGGTTCATTGCCCGCGCTGGTCCCGTGGTCGAGCGGCAATCGTCGGCGACGCCGCCCACGGAATGCCCCCTACTCTCGGTCAGGGTGCAGGACTGACTATGATGAATTGCCATGCACTCGCGGAATTTGTTTCCAATTTCAAAGACGTCACGCAAGCATTGCAGGAATGGGAGAAGACCGTCCGATTTATTAGCGACGCGACCGCGCGATGGGCCGTTCGTTACGAGCGGTTTGTACATCAGCTGCCCGGCGCTCTTGGCGTGTTCTTGCGCCCTAGCATCGTATGGGCGTTCGGACGGTTTCGGTTCTTGAACGAGCGCATGCGGATCGCTGATAAGGGACTTGCCGTTACCGGAGTTCGTATTTCATAATACGGGGCCGAGCAATCGTTGCTTTCAGAAAAGGCGACCTGCCACCCTATTTCGATAATCATTCCGAACCAGGTTTACTGGGTTTTTAGTCTCACCATGCAAGGGCCGCGCGGGCGGTGTTTAAGTTGAAGGGGGACTCAAAAATGACGACAACCAGTCTTCGGGACATTACGGATCGGCTGGATCGGCTGCCATCCAGCCGGTTCCACATTTCTTTATTGGTAATCGCCGGCCTATCGCTCTACTTCGATTCGCTTGACATCGGCCTTACCGCCTTCGTGTTTTCCGCTCTGCGCACCGACTGGGGAATTGGTCCACAGGCAATCGGCATAATCGCCGCAATAGGCCTGATGGGGTTCGCGGTGGGTAGCCTGGTGGTGGGATTCATTGCGGATCGATACGGTCGCAAGCCGGTAATCATGGTTTGCCTGTTGCTCTACTCGGCTTTCTCGGCATTGCGAGGACTGTCACCAAATATCGAGGTGTTCTCCATATTGACCTTCTTCACCTACGTTTTTGTGGGGATGGAAAGCTGTACGGTTCCGATCTACTTGGCCGAGCTTTGGCCTTCCCGAGTACGTGGTGCGTTCCATGGATGGATGATGGGATTTTTCTCAGTCGGGACCGCGTCTGCACCGCTCTGGGCTCTTCTGACGATTCCTAACTTTGGCTGGCGTTGGGCCCTTTTCCTTACGGCCCCGTTCGCCTGCATTGTCGGATTGATGCGGTCTGGTCTTCCCGAGTCACCGCGATGGCTCTATACGGCTGGTCGCGTGCAGGAGGCAGAGGCGGCCGTCAGCTCCATAGAGCAACGCATTATTGCTCAGACGGGCGTTCCACTGCCGCCAGTTTCGGCCCATGCGCCGACAAAGGAGGCACCCGTTTTGCACGTTCCGGCCTCCACCATCTTGCAGCCGCCCTATCTTTGGCTAACCCTGATGCTGTGGTCGTCCTGGCTCACCGTTTACGGCGTATTCTATACATTCTTGAGCGTATTGCCGACGCTGCTCTCGTTGGAAGGCTACTCGATCATCAAAACATTTCAGTTTTCAATCGTGATCTACGCTGGTTTCATTCCCGGATTTACGTTCGCCGGATATTTTCTCGAATGGTTAGACCGCAAATATTGGCTGCTGACTTGTTTCGTCGCAGTGGCCGTGTTTGGCACGCTGTTCGGCTTTGCCACCGCGGTCTGGCAAGTCGTCACATTCGCGGCCCTTACGGCGTTCTTTCTCGGAGGAGCCGGCTCGTCGATCTATACTTATACGCCGGAGATTTATCCTACCCAGATTCGCGCGACAGCGATGGGCATTGCCTCGGCGTGGGGCCGGGTTGGAGCGATCCTGCTTTTGCTGGCTTTCGGCGTGTTTTCAGTGCTGCAAGGAAAACTCGCATTATTTCTGGTCAGCGACGTAAGCTTGGTAATCAGTATAGTGCTTGTGGTCGCGTTTGGCCCGTCGACAAGGCAGCGAAAACTCGAGGATACTTCGGCTCCGGCGCCTGCCTTGCCGGGTTGATGAGCGGAGCAGGTAAATGGCGACCGCCTATGTCGGAGCGACGCTGTTCGACGGCACGTCCCGGGCGTCAATTCGGGACGCCTGCCTAGTCGTCGATGAGGGCAAGATCGCCGCAATATTGCCGTCTGGAAGCGGCGTCGACGACGCGCAGCGTGTTGATGCAAGCGGTCTCACCGTCATCCCCGGACTGATCGACTGTCACATCCATCTCGCGATGTGGGGGCTCAATCCGATGGCGCATCAAGATAGCAGCATGGCGCTCCTTGCATGCGAGACCGTGGCGAACTTGAGCTATGTGCTTGACCGAGGCGTGACGTACGCGCGTGATCTTGGCGGGTTGGCGGCAGGATTTCGCGACGGGGTGGAGCGTGGCCTGGTGAGGGGACCACGCCTTAAGACAAGTGTCGCTTATCTCAGTCCGACCGCGGGCATGATGGATAAAACCACACCGCAGGGTTTCAGGTGCGAGGGCTTTCCCGGAACGCCTGATCCGGTGTGCGATGGACCCGATGAAGTTCGACGCAAAGTCAGGGAAGTGGCCCGCTCAGGTGCCGACTTGATCAAGGTCGGAACGACCGGAGGTGTCAGCTCCTGTCGCTGCCATCCTTGGCAGCAAACCTTCAGCCGACCGGAACTGGAAGCGGCGATCGACGAGGCACATCGGCTTGGGCTTGCGGTCGCATGCCATGCTTTGGCAGGGCCCGGGGTGCGGGTCGCGGTCGAGGCTGGAGTAGACACGCTGGAGCACGGGGCGGAGTTGGACGAGGACTGTGTCACCATGATGGTGGCCCGCGGCACGTGGTATGTCCCAACCTTGGCCGCGTATCGATTGGCCGGCGAAAGGGGCAAGAGCTTCTTGCGCTCCGGCGCAAAGGCACTGGAGGCTCCTCACCGCAAGAGCATGCAGTTGGCTCTGGCAAGAGGCGTCAAGATCGCCATGGGATCCGATGCGGGCCCATTTGGTCTCGATTCCGCACTGGAGATCGACATGCTCGTTGAAGCCGGGATGAGCCGTCAGCAAGCCCTCGTCGCCGCGACCGGTGATGCCGCGAAATGCGTCGGGGTGGACGACCGGGTAGGGACCCTGGAGGTGGGTAAGGACGCAGATCTAGTCTTTGTGATTGGTGATCCGCTGAGCGAGACCGGGTTACTGCGCAATCCAGAGTGCATCGCACTGGTGACACAGCGGGGAAACCCCGTCGCCGGAGTTCGGCGGAGCATGAGCCCGCCACAAGTTCGAATACAATCCAGCACCTGACTTGCCAGAGGACCGCCCTATGACGGTACACGATACTGCCTGGTATCGAGAGACGCTGGCCTACGTGGAGCGGCGTCATCATGGAAAGACCGATAAACTTGGGCGCCCCTACTATGAGCATTTCACGCGCGTGGTGGATCGGTTGCTGGATCATGCACCACACGCCACTCCGGCGCAGGTACAGGCTGCGCTATTGCACGACGCGCTTGAGCCAGATGGTGTGACGGCGGAGGAACTGCGACGACAAGGGGTCGAGGAGAGCGCGATCCGTATCATTCAACGGATCACATTGCCGACTGACGGGCGCGATTACATGCAGTACATCGAGGAACTGGTCGCACACGGAGACAGGGCGGCGCTCGAGGTGAAACTTGCGGACAATGCAGACGCCGTCAGCACCTATACTGAAAATCCTACCCTGCCCGGCGCGGAACTGCTGGAGGCGCGGTTCATCCCTGCCCGCAAGATGCTGAAGGACGCCTTGGCACGGTAGCGCCAACTGCGATGGTTCCTATCTGCTTCGCCTAGCGATAATCGGAGTATCAGCCGGTCTTGGCCAGAAGCTTGTCAGCGAGCTTTGTGTGCACGTGCACTTGCGATCATCTTAGCCTCGGATACATTTTCCCGAAAGACATCGCGGCTTCATGAGCCGCATACCTCGCGCAGGCCGGGCGATGGTGCGCTTTATCGCCCGCACGCTTGAAGGCGTGAAGGCCGCAGCGGGTCGGTACGCGCCCTGCGACGGTGGCGGCAAAGCCATGTAACATTTCCCAGTTAGAACGCGTCAGCGCAATTGCTGGCGCGTTTTCTGCGAAAGAGCGGCCTGTCATTTAGCGCGCTGACGGCTGATGGAGGCGGACGTGGAGCGGCGCTAACTCAAATTCCCGTCTATAAAAGCAATAGCTACCGCAATGCTCCGAGCCTCTGCGCGCGAGTGAGGAGGTTGGCAATACCCTATATCTGGAGCAGGGACGAATTGGTGCGTGGCGCGTGCGTCTTGAGCGTGGCGCGGGCTTTTACTTCGATGCCTGCTACGCAGTGACAGATTTTAGGACCTTGAGAACCATCCTCGTCAGCGGCACTGGCCCGGCAACAGTCGTGCAAACCGGCGGCACCCTCGCGGGCTTCCCGCCCGATACTCCCCTGTGGTGAAGACACTCGACCCGCAGGAAATTGGCCCAATCGCGGGAAACAGTGAGCGTCTCGCGGTCCTGCAGGTGTCTCACGGTCCCGCGAGATGCCCGTGAGACGCAGTCTCATCCCGAGACTGATGTTGGGAGTCTCGGGACGGCTCACGCCCCGACGCCCCGGCGGCCATTGCATCGGCGACGGTGGATCGCGACCTCCCGCGACGGTCTCGTTGGCGCACCGGTCGTTCTGCGAACGTGACAGCCTGCTCGCGGAGGGGGTGGTTGGGGGCCGAGTGAAGCGCCGCGTATGCATTCTCACGCTGAGATTTGAGCGCTCGGCATAGGACGTGCTGACATGCTTGGGATCAGGATTACCTTCAATCCGTTCTTTGCGAGCCCCGATGCATTCGGCCGAGCTATATCGGATCGCGGGGGCGTTTGAGGCGATTGTCTGGAATGGATCAATAAACGATCATGTAGATTTCGTATGCAACAACAACCACAGCGAGGGCTAAGGCAAGAACTCGGGGGTTGGCGCGACGCCGTGGCGATCGTAAATCTCAAGAGTCCAAGGTCTAATCGTCATCCGAAAGCTCCATGGTGCCAATCCAATACACGTGGGAAGCCCGCAATTCCTTCGCAAGGGGAGAACGCATGGAAGGCGCGAGCGGTGGCGCGTGGTGCGTCGGTTCGAAGTGCCGCCATCACACAGGGCGCCCAGTCGCGGTCAACGCGCCAGCGGTCGTTTCTGAGACAATGACGCATTTCAGGGAAGGCGTTAGGGTAGAAAAGCAGAGCCTATGAATTAGAATAATGGATTCAGTAAGTTAGTGTGGTAATTGGCGGAGGAAGCAGTCACCTGCGAACCGGTCTCCACGGCAAGTTCCCTGCGAACAGGGAAAAGAACAGGGAATTTTCACAATTGCGAGGCGGCAAGCGATTTCATCGCGAAGTTCGCCCCGTGAACTGGGCATATCAGGTCGAATTCCCTACGAAACGTAACAGGGTATGTTTGAAAGCGGATCAGGGTACGCAGACTCGAGATCAGGAAGTGAAATCATGCGAAGGAACGAGAGATAAAGCTAGCGGTTCGACCTTTCGGCAGCACAGCATCAACTGGAATTGCACTTGAACCCGAATGCGCCTTGGCGTTAGTATACAGTGTACGCAGTTCACTCCACAATTTCTCTCGAGCTTGCACCAAGCCAATCACGGCCGAGCGGGTGACGCATTTCGCTCGTCGTTCACCGTGCAAGAATCCACATCGCGGCGGCGTGCGGGTGGATCACGGCGGATCGGAGCGAACAATGATCTTGAATCGCAGAACGTTACTCAAAACTGCAGCGGTTGCGGGCGCGATGCCTGCGCTGATGCGGACGCAGGGCGCAGGCGCGGCAGAGCCGTTCCGGGTCGGCGCGCTCAATCCCGTGACCGGCGCGGGAAGTCCCTATGGATCGAGCATGCAAAAGGCGATCCTGTTCGCGGTGAAAGAGATCAATGCAGCAGGGGGTGCAGGAGGGCAGACGCTCGAAGTCGTTGCCGAAGATGACCAGACCTCGCCTGAGCCGGCCGTTCTCGCCGCGAAGAAGCTCGTCGAGGTGAACAAGGTCCGTGCCGTGCTCGGCACGTGGGCGTCCGGCGTGGCGCTCGCGGTCAGCCCAATCTTTGATGCCGCAGGCATCATCCACACGACCGTCGCCGGCACGAGCGGACTTGCCGCGGTGAACAAGAAGGGCTTCGCCTTCCGTTTCGCCGGCACCAGCGAAGGCATCGGCCGCAGCCTCGCCGACGGCGCGCTTGAGGAGGGCTTCAAGCGCGCTTCGATCATGGCGTTCAACAACGCGTCCGGCCGCGAGATGCTGCAGGGTGCAAAGAGCGTGCTCCAGAAGGCCGGCCGCGAGATCGTGGCCGAGGTCATCTACGAGCCGAACCAGCCGAGCTATCGCTCCGAGATTCAGGCCGCGCTCGCCAAGCAGCCCGAGGTCCTGATCATGGGCAGCTTCCTGCCCGACCTGACGATCATCCTGCGCGAAGTCTTGCAGTCAGGCGCGGACGTAAAATTCGTGGTGCCGGCCTGGGCGGTGACGCCGAAGTCGATCGAGGCGCTCGGCGCGGCGACCGACGGCGTTCTGCTTGCGGACTACGAGTCGGCGCTCGGCAGCGACGCCTATGCGAGCTTCAAGCAGCGGTTCAAGACCGACAGCGGTATCGACATCAGCGGCAATCACTACGCGTCCTGCGCCTACGACATGGCGATGACACTCGCGCTCGGCATGGAAGCGGCCGGCGCCGGAGCCGACAACGCCGCGATCGTCAAGGCAATGCACCAGATCAGCGGGCCGCCCGGCAAGGCCGTTTCGAGCTTTGCGACCGGCAAGGAGCTGATCAAGTCCGGCCAGAAGATCAACTATGAGGGCGCTTCCGGCCCGCTCGACTTCGACGATGGCGGCAACGCCAAGCCGATCTACAAGCTGATGATCGTCAAGGACGGCAAGATCAATCAGCACCGCATCCTGAAGCTCTGACGAGGTATCGTGTCGCGTCGCGTGAATGAACATCGAGCACGCGCATGAACGGCTCGCTGTTCTACCTGAACCTGGTCATGAATGGCCTGGTCCAAGGGCTGGTCATCGGACTGGCGGCGCTGGCTCTCACACTCGTATTCGCGGTGGCGCGCTTCCCGAACGCCGCCACCGGCGATCTGATGACGGTCGGCGCGTACGCGGGGATCGGCGTTCAGGCACTGAACGTCCGCAGCGTGATCGTGCAGGGCGCCGCCGCGATCCTCGCATGCAGCGTCCTCGCGATTGGTCAATACTGGTTCGTGCTGCGGTACCTGCGCGGGCGCGGTCTCGTCAGTCTCCTGCTTGCCTCGATCGGACTCGCATTGGCGACGCGCGGAGCGCTGTCGTTCTTCGTCGGGCAGGATCAATATCTCTTCAACACCCCGATCATGCGCCCTTATGTGATAGCTGGCCTGCGCGTGCAGGTCGTCGATTTGTGGCTTGCCGTCGCCTCGCTCGTCTGCGTCACGGCGACCTTTGCGATGCTCTTCCTGACGCCGGTCGGGCGCCGCATGCGCGCGATCGCCGACAATGCCGAGCTGGCGCGAGCGAGCGGCATCCGGATGCAGCGCGTCATGATCCCATTGTGGGCCGCCGTCGGCGCGATTTGCGGCGTTGCCGGCATGATCCTCGGGATCAAGACGGTCGTGCTGCCAGAGGCCGGCTGGCACATTCTGCTCCCGGCCTTCGCCGCGATGGTGCTCGGCGGTCTCGGCAATCCGATCGGAGCGGTCGTCGCCGGGATCCTTCTCGGTGTCGTGCAGGAACTCTCCACGCCGTTCGTCGGGTTCACCTATAAGATCGCGCTCTCGTTCATCGTGCTGGCCGTCATCCTGACGGTGCGGCCGCAAGGCTTGTTCGGCTCGGCCGAAGTGGTGCGGTGACATGCTGAGCTATCTCATCGCCATCCTGATCGTCACCGGCATCTACGCGCTGCTCACGCAGGCCCTCAATTTCCATTACGGCTTCATGGGCCTCATCAACTTCGGCCATGTCGGTTTCTTCGCGATCGGCGCATATACATCGGCGCTGCTGACCCTTTCCGGGCATTCGATCGCGCTCGGATTCGTCGCCGCAATCGTCCTCGCCGCGCTTTCGGCCTGTCCGCTCGGCCTTTTGGCCCTACGCTTGCGCGAGGATTATCTGGCGATCGTCACGCTCGGCTTCGCCGAGATCGTACGCGTCGTCATCGTCAGCGAGGATTGGCTGACGCGCGGCACGCAGGGGCTCGCAAACGTGCCGCGGCCGTTCGCGAGTCTCGGCGCGAGCGGACAGGAGATCGCCTATCTCGGACTCGTCGTGGCGTGCAACGTGCTCGCCGCCGCATTGATCGCGCGGCTCGCATACAGTCCCTTCGGACGCCTGATCGAGGCGATCCGCGACGACGAGACGGCGATCAGCACGCTCGGCAAATATCCCGCGGGCGCGAAGCTGCGCGTCTTCATGGTCGGCGCAGGCATCGCCGGGTTGGCCGGCGCGCTCTACGCCCACTACATCACCTACGTCGTTCCCGACCAGTTCGTCCCACTCGTCACATTCTACGTCTGGATGGCGATGATCCTCGGCGGCGTTGGCAGCCTGCCGGGCTCGTTCATCGGCGCGGCGATTCTCGTCGCTCTATTGGAAGGGACGCGCTTCATCCGCGATCTGTTGCCCGGCGTGATGGAAATCCAGATGGCGAGCGTGCGGATTTTCCTCATCGGGGTCGGCCTCGTCCTGTTCGTTCTGCTGCGGCCGCAAGGCGTCATGGGATTGCGGGTACGCACATGAGCCTCGTCATCAATGCCGTCAGCAAGACCTTCGGCGGCTCGCGCATCCTCCACGACGTATCGCTGTCGGTTCCGACCGGCGCGATCACCGGCATGATCGGCCCGAACGGCGCGGGCAAGAGCAGCCTGTTCGCGGTCATCGGCGGCACGATCGAGGCTGACGCCGGCAAAGTCGAGTTCGAAGGCGAGGACATGCTCGGCCGGCCGCCGCAGGCGCGCGCGCGGCTCGGTCTCGTGCGAACCTTCCAGGTGCCCCGGCCGTTTCCCCATCTGACGGTGCGCGACAACCTCGCGGTCGCGGCTCCGGGTCAGTCCGGAGAAGGCATTTTCAACGCGCTTCTCGGCGGCATGCGCGTGCGGACGCAAGAACAGAAAATCAGGGAGCGCGCGGGCGAGCTGATTGATTTTCTGAAACTCACGCCTGTCGCGGACACGCCGGCCGGTCAGCTCTCCGGTGGGCAGCGCAAGCTGCTCGAGCTCGGGCGCGCCATGATGATCGAGCCGAAGCTCGTGCTGCTTGACGAGCCCTTCGCTGGCGTCAATCCGGTGCTGTTCGGCGAGATCAGCGACCGCATCCGCGAACTCAATCAGTCGGGGATCGGGTTTTTCATCATCGAGCACAACATCCGTGCGCTGGCGCGTCTGGTCGATGCGTTGCACGTGCTCAATCACGGCGCATTGCTGGCGAGCGGCACACCCGACGAAGTCCTTTCACAGCCTGCGGTTCGCGACGCATACATGGGCGGAGGTGGTGTATGACCCTCCTCCGTCTCACCAACGTCGAGGCCGGCTATGGCGACGTCAATATCGTCTCGGGCATCGATCTCGACGTTTCGGATGACGAGATCGTGACGGTCGCCGGGACGAATGGTGCGGGCAAATCGACGATCGTGAAGGCCACGATGGGCCTGACGCCGCGCTGTGCCGGCACCATGACGTTCGGCGGCGTGGACCTACGCCGCCGCCCGGCAGAGGATCGAATCCGCCTCGGCCTCGGTTACGTCCCACAGATCGCGAACGTGTTCATGACGCTGACGATCCTCGAGAACCTGAAGGTCGTCGAGTGCGTCTCGGATTTTACCGCGCGCTGCGCGGAGATGTTCGATCTCTTTCCAATCCTCGCCACGCGGCGCCACGCCAAGGCGTCGGCGTTGTCCGGCGGCGAGCGCCAGCAGCTTGCCATCGCACGTGCCTTGATGCCGCGCCCGAAGCTGATCGCGCTCGATGAGCCGACAGCCGCATTGTCGCCCGCGCTTGTCGCGCAGGTCTTCGACATCATCACACAACTCCCGAAAATGGGTGTCGCCGTGCTGATCGTCGAACAGCGTGCGCGCCAAAGCCTCGCCATCAGCGATCGCGGCTACATTCTCGATAGCGGACGGATCGTCATGAACGGCAAGGCGAGCGACCTGCTCGCCGACGCACGCATGGCCGAGCTTTATCTCGGACGCGAAGACGAACCCAGTGTGGATACGGGTACGCCATGAGCGCGGACATCCCGATCAAGCTCTCCGTCAACGGCGAGGACAGGAACATCTTCGTCACGCCGACGCGCACCTTGCTGGAGACACTGCGAGAGGACCTCGACCTGACCGGAACCAAGTGTGGTTGCAATCAGGGTGTCTGCGGGAGTTGCACCGTCTTTTGCGACGGATTGCCGATCCGCGCTTGCCTCGCGCTCGCCGTGACGATGCGCGGGCGCGAGATCGTAACGATCGAAGGGGCGCACCCCGGCGACATGCTGTCCGTCGTGCAGCAGGCCTTTGTCGATGCCGGCGCGGTGCAATGCGGGTTCTGCATCCCCGGCATGATCGTGTCTGCCACGGCGCTGTTGCAGGAAACACAGACGCCGAGCGACCACGACATCCGCGAGGCCCTGTCCGGCAATCTGTGCCGCTGCACCGGATATGCCAAGATCGTCGCGGCCGTATCGCTCGCGGCGCGCCGGCTGAACGGCACTGTCGGAGGCGCCACATGAGCGAAGCGATGACGCTCGGCACCAGCCTGCCGCGACTTGAAGCCGCCGCCAAGGCGGCCGGCGCCGCCCGCTACACGGCCGACATGGAGCTGCCCGGCATGCTGCATGGCGCGGTGCTCGGCAGCCCGCACGCGCATGCGCGGATCGCCTCTTACGACGTCAGCGCCGCCCGCGCGCTGCCCGGCGTGAAGGCCGTCGTCACCGGCGCCGATATTCCGCAGCGCCGCTTCGGCCTGACGGTGGCGGACGAGAGCGCGCTTGCGATCGGCAAGGTGCGCTACATCGGCGACCCGGTCGCGGCGGTCGCGGCGGTCGATACCGAGATCGCGGCGCGTGCGCTTGAGCTGATCAAGGTCGCGTACGAGGAACTGCCCGCCATGGTCACGCCGGAACAGGCGATGGCGGACGGCGCGCCGCTCATCCACGAGGGATACGCCGGATATCCGAAGATTTTCGACTGCATTTCGTCCGGCAACATCATGTCGCTGGCGCGAATTTCCGCCGGCGACGCCGAGGCGGCATGGTCGCAATGTGACTTGATCGTCGAGGACGTCTACGAGACGCAGGCGCAGTATCACGCCTACATGGAGCCGGTCGCCGCCATTGCGGAAGTCGATGCGGTCGGCCGGATGACGATCTGGTCTACGACGCAGAGCGTCTTCCGCACGCAGGCTTGTGTTTCCGAGGCCCTCGGCCTTCCGCGCGGGAAGGTGCGCGCGATCAGTCCCTATGTCGGCGGTGGCTTCGGCGGGAAATCCGAGCCCGGCGTGCAGCTTGTCGCTGCGGTGCTCGCGCGCGCGTGCGGCCGTCCGGTCAAGGTCGTCCTGCGGCGTGAGGACGACATCATGACGATGCGTTCGCGCCACCCGGCGAAGATCCGGCTCAAGACCGGTGCGCGGCGCGACGGGACGATCCTCGCCCGGACCGGCGACGTGATCATGGATGGCGGGGCGTATGCCGACGACAGCCCGGCCGCGATGACCATCGTGCTTCATTTCTTGCGTGGTCCGTATCGCATTCCGAACGTCGCCTTCGACGGCCGCGTCGTCTACACCAACAAGCTGCGCGCGGGCGCGTTTCGCGCCGTCGGCAACGCGCAGGCGACATTCGCCTGCGAGTCGCAGCTCGACGAACTGGCTGCGCGGCTGTCGATCGATCCGATCGATCTGAGACTGAAGAACGCGATCCAACAGGGCGACCGCTGGCTCGGCGGCCACGCGGTCGGCTCGGCGTCGCTGGCGGAATGCCTGACCAAGGTGCGCGTGGCGTCGGACTGGGATACGCGCCGCGCCGCCGACCAAAAGGCTACCACGACTGGCAAGCGCCGTGCGCTCGGCGTGAGCAGCATCGTCTATACCTGCGCGTACCTCTCGACCAGCGCGGTCGTCCGACTGCTTGAAGACGGCACCGTCTCGGTTGCGACCGGCGCTGTCGACATCGGGCAGGGGTCGGACACCGCGATCGCGCAGATGTGCGCCGCCGCACTGCAATTGCCGATCGCAAGCGTCACACTGGTGCGGCCCGACACCGATGCGACACCCTACAACTCCGGAACCAACGCGAGCCGCGTCACCTATATGCTCGGTCAGGTCATCGCGCAGGCCGCGGACCAGGTGCGCACGCAGATTTTCCGCCACGCCGCCGACCTCTTCGAGTGCGCCGAGGAGGACATCGAGCTCCTTCCCGGCGGCCGCGTCGCGATCAAGGGCGTGTCCGAGCGCGCGCTCACCTTCGCGGAAATCTCCCGGCGCGCGCATTTCCAGGTCGGAGGCCCGATCATCGGGCAAGGCTCCTACGTCTTCGACGCCGGCAAGAACGATCCGAAGCTCGCGATCGCGAAGGGCACGATCTCGCTCGAGCATATCGGGACGTACGTGTTCGGTGCACAGGTCGTCGACGTCGAGGTCGATGAGATTACCGGCAAGGTCGAGGTTCTCGAAGCCTGGTCCGCGCACGATGTCGGCCGCGCCGTCAATCGACAGGCGGTCGAAGGACAGATCGAAGGCGCGTTCGCGCAAGGCCTCGGTTACGCGCTGATGGAAGAGCTGGTGTGGGACGACGGCCAACTCATCAATCCCTCGTTCATGGACTACAAGATCCCCGGCACACTCGACATGCCGCCGAAGTTTCATCCGATCATCATCGAGAACCCCGAACCGACCCATCCGTTCGGCGTCAAGGGAATCGGCGAGCCGCCGGTGATCGGCGTCGCGCCGGCGATCGCGAACGCCATCGAGCAGGCGAGCGGCGTCCGTATCCGGCGGCTACCCCTCACCGGCGAGCGCGTGCTGCGCGCGCTCGTCACCCGCGACTCGCGCGCTCCGTAACCCGTCCGCAAACTCATCGTTCCCATGTCCAGGAGTCGAAAATGCCCAAAGCCTCGCTCGGTTCGTTGAAGCTGCTCGCGCCGATCGTCAATCCAAGCTCCAATTTCGCGCCGATGTGGCTGGCTGGGGATCTCGGCTACGCGGCAGAGGAACGGCTCGACCTCACGGTCGAATGCGTCGCCGATCCCAAGACCGCGGTCGAGGCGGTCATCGCCGGCGAAGCCGACACAACTTTCGTGAACATCGTATTTCCACTGCTTGCGCGCGCGCGCGGCGCCGAAATCGCCCCCTACTATGCATTCGTGCGCACGCAGAACCGGAGCTTCTCGGTGCCGCGTGACAGCACCATCAAGAATCTCGCCGATCTGAAGGGCAAGACCATCGGCCTCTACTATGATGACCCGGAGTTGCGCGAATTCGCCTGCGCGGTGCTGGTAGGTGCCGGCGTCGACCCTGACAAGGACGTCAAGTTCAAACTGCTGGAGGGCACACCTTATGACGCGCCGCGCATGGCGCAGGCGATCCGCAGCGGCGACGTGCAGGCAATCTGGCAGCTCGACGTGCTCGCCGGCATGATGGAGGTCGAGGGTGTGCCGTTGCGCCTCATCCCGTCGTCGCTGGCCGACGCGCTGACCCCGTCGTCCTGCATGAATGCGCGCATCGATAACCTCAAGGCGCGGTCCGAGGCGTTCGGCGCCCTCGGGCGCTGCGTCGCGAAGGCGACCTTGTTCGCGTTGACGAACCCTGAGGCGGCGATCCGGCTGATGTGGAAGAAGTATCCAAACTCGGGCCCGAAGCCCGGCGAGAATGCGGATCACGTGTTCAAGGGCGACCTCGCGGCGCTGAAGGTACGTCTCGAAGGGCATCGCATCGAAAAGGCGCTCGATCCGCGCTGGGGCGCCATCACGGAACGCGAAGCCTCCGCTTGGCAGGACTTCCTGATCAAGACCGGGGCGATCAAGACGCGGCGCGACCCGAAGGACTATTACGTCGCCGATCTCGTGCCGATGTACAACGCCTTCGACCCGGCGGTCGTCATCGCGCAAGCGAAAAGCTTCCGCGCGTAACGGGATGGCATGGAGCCGGGAATGATCGCGTATCCTTTCGCTGCGGGTGGAATCGTCACGCGCGTGTTCGAGGCCGGCCAATCCGGTCGGCCTCTTCTTCTCCTGCACGGCTTTACGTCGCGTGCGGATCGCTGGCGCCAGACCGCCATCGATCTTGCCGCGAAGGGATATCGCGTCTTCGTGCCCGACCTGCCCGGTCACGGCTTCGCGTCGAAGAGCGCCGCGTTCGATCACTCGGTCACCGGCTATCGCGATTTCATCCTGGACCTTCTCGACAGGCTTGGTCTTGACCGGCTCGCGCTGGTCGGAACGTCGCTCGGCGGACACATTGTCGCAAAGGTCGCGGCGCACAGCCCGCAGCGCGTCGAGCGCCTGGTCATGATCGGCAGCATGGGGCTGCGTGCCCTGCCCGCCGATCGCATCAACGCGATCAGGACCGGACTTGCCGATGTGAGCCCGGCCGCCATGCGCACGCGGCTCCTGTCGGTCTTCACCGATCCATCCTTCGTGACGGACGACCTGGTGATGGAAGACGTGCGCGTGAACACCTCCCCCGGCGCGAAGGAAAGCATCGATAGGTTCGCGGCCTATCTCACGACCGGATACAACGACGAACTCGCGCTCGACGATCTCGTCGCGCTGGACGGGAAGATACCTCTGCTGATGATCTGGGGCGAGGACGACAACTCCATGCCGGTCGAGATCGGCCGCATGGCGCGCGCGCGGCTCGCGCATGCGCGGCTTGCGACTCTGCGCGACGTGAATCACACGCCCTACATCGAGAACCCGACGGCCTTCCAAGAAATCCTCATCGATTTTCTCGAAGGCCGCACGCCGGGCGAAGTCCCTGCCGGCGTGACCTACACCTAGAACCCCGATGTCCGCAGCGTTTCACGAACCGACCACTATCGCGGAAGCGGTTGCGATCCTCGCGACCGAGCCGGACGTGTGCTGCCTCGCGGGCGGCCAGTCGCTCGTCGCCGCGCTCAACACGCGAAGCTTTGCGGCGCCGACGCTGGTGAGCCTGCAGCGGATCGAGGAATTGCGTGGGCTACGGCGGGGCGCTGACGGGTCGGTCACGGTCGGCGCCATGACGACCCATCGCGATGTCGCCCGCGCGGATTGCTTCCAGGCCGGCCAGGAGATCGTGCCGCAGGCAGCGGCGCACATCGCGCATCCCGCAGTGCGCACGATGGGCACGATCGGTGGCTCGATCTGCCATGCCGATCCGGCCGCCGATTATCCCGGGGTTCTCGCCGCGTGCGGCGCGACCGTCACGCTTGTGAACGCGCGCGGCCAGCGCGAGCTGGCAGCGAGCGATTTCTTCGTGGACTTCCTGACGACGGCGGTCGAGCCCGACGAAATGGTCACGGCGATCACCTTCCCGCCGATGCCCGAGGGCACGCGCGGGATCTACGAAAAGTTCTGCCGCAGCGAGGGCGACTTCGCGACGGTTTCGGTGGCACTGATTCTGGGAATGCATGATGGGCGATGCGCTTTCGCGCGCGTCGCGCTGGGCGGGTGTGGGCCAACGCCGGTGCGTGCGCCGGAGGCGGAGACGAGATTGATTGGGAGTCGCCTCGATGACGACGACATCAGCTCCGCCTCGAACCTGCTGTGCTCCCGCGCGGCGCCGCAGAGCGACGTGCGCGGCTCTGCCGAATATCGACTGATGCTAGTTCCGAGGCTTCTTGTCCGTGCTTTGGACCGCGCCCGGCGTCGACCGTGACTTGGGTTCCACGCGGACCGACAGTGGCCCATCGTCGCGCCCGAAGCAGTGCCGTCACCGCGGTCCACGCCAGGTGAGCGATTGAAGAGCCAGCGATCGCAACCTGCCCGCAAGGCAGACTTCGCACCGTATAGCGAAGCCAACGACCGGCTCACCGACGTTATCGTGTACTGATAAGGAAATGGCAAAAAGCTTAATCAACTCGCGCTTCCTGTCTTTGCACATGACGTACCAATTCTGCCAAGCGTGCTCTACGCCTGCTTCAATCCGACGGCCGAGCTGGTTGTTCGCGCATCACTCGGTGTCGATGCGCGAGAGAGGATCGGCGATTGTGCATTCGGTCAATGTGATCACCGTATCTATCGAGTTGTCATGTCAGATCAACCAATGCCTACAGCTAGCGTCTACGGGCTCTCCGAGAAGGTGTTCATGGCCTTCACCAATGACCAGGAAGAGCGCGAATCCGAACGGGCGTCATGAAGCTCGTCTAGCTGTTCGCGCAGATCAGCTGACAAACTTCAATCTCGTTTTTGAGCCCGGTTCCTTCGTCTGCGGCGCGGCTGTATCCCGCGCGGCCTTGAGCAAGGCCGGCGCGATCTCCGAGGCGGGCACCGGCCGGCCGAAGTAGAACCCCTGAACCTGGTCGGCGTCGGCGTCGTAGAGGAAATCGACTTGGTCGGCGGTCTCAACTCCCTCGACCGTGACCCGCATGCGCAGTTCGCGACCGAGCGCGATGATCGTCTTGACCACCGTCTCGGCGTCGTGGCCGGAACTGCCGAGACCTTGCATGAAGCTACGATCGATCTTGATTTTGTCGAACGGGAACCTCCAGAGATAGCTCAAGCTCGAATACCCGGTGCCGAAATCGTCCATGACGATCGAGGCGCCCATGGCCTTGAGCTCGTGCAGCTGGGTCATGTTCTTCTCGTTGTTGCGGAGCAGCAGGGATTCGGTGATCTCGAGCTCGAGGCGATGCGCTTCCAGGCCGGTTTCTTTCAGCGCCGCGGCCACCACCCGAGGGAGCTCGCCGGAATCGAACTGTGCCGATGACAGGTTCACGGCGACCGTGAGAGTCTTCGGCCACGCCGCCGCGGTCCGACAGGCCTCCCGCAGCGCCCATTCACCAATCTTGTCAATGAGCCGCATTTCCTCGGCCATCGGAATGAAGGCTGCTGGAGGGATGAGTCCGTCATCCGGATCCGGCAATCGCACCAACGCCTCGAATCCAACGAGGCGTCTGCCGTTCATCTCGAACAACGGTTGATAGTGCAATTCGAACCGATTGGCCGCGACCGCGTCGCGGATGATCTTTTCAAGCCGCAACCGCGCGTGCTGCGCCGCGTCCATCTCGGGTGAGAAAAAGCGGATGCAATTGCGGCCGGCCGCCTTGCCGTTGTAGAGCGCGAGGTCGGCGCTCTTGAGCAGGCGCTCCGGCGTCGCTCCGTCGGCTGGCGCTAGCGCGACGCCGATCGTCACGCACGGGCGGATTTCCTGTTCTTTGAAATGCAGCGTCGCGCCCAGCATCGATTTCATGCGTCGTGCAAAATCCTCAGCCTGTTCCTTCGTGCTGAGCCCGGTCTGAACGACGATAAACTCATCGCCACCGAGCCGGGCTACAAGATCTTCGATGCGTGTCATCGTATTCAACCGTTGACCGACGGCATTGAGGAGGAAGTCGCCGCCGTCGTGACCGAGCGTGTCGTTCACCTCCTTGAAGTGGTCGAGGTCGATGAAGTGCAACGCAATCCATCCGCCGCGTGAGGGCAGAACGGCGAGCGCGCTCTCAAGCCTCTCGATCAGACGGGCGCGGTTGGCCAAGCCTGTCAGGGCGTCATGATGAGCAAGAAATCGGATGCGGTGATCGGCCTGCTGCTTTTCGCGCGTGCGTTTGTACCACGCGATTGCCGGAATCGCGAAGGCGAGGGCGGTAAGGAGGCAGAGCGATACGGCGGCGAGCAGAAACGTGGAATAGATAATTCGACTGGCTTCCGCTTGATCGACATAGGCGGCCACAACGGCGACGGGTCTGTTTCCCACCATGGCGGGAACGTAAGCCTCCGCGAAGATCGCAGGGAACGCCGGGGACCTGTCGCGTTTGATGTCGACCACCGGTTGGCCTAGCGCGATGGCGCGCACCGCTTCGGGGCTATGTTCGGAGAGGTCCACGACCGCAATCTTGTCGTGGTCAACAATCAACTGCGAGTAGCCGTCACGATTGAAGATCACGTAGCGGAATACTTGATCGGATTTACGCGTGGCAAGAAAGAACGCCATGCTCGCGGCGGACGGCTGCTCTCCAGCCGCAATCTCCCGGAGGTCGGTGACGTTGCCGGCGAGGAACTGTGCCCAGTCGCGTGCGGTGGCCTTGACGTATTCGTCGAGAAGGTGGCCGGTCGTGAGCCTTACGATCATCCAAGTACCGCCGGCCAGGATGGAAAGGACCACAAGCATGAGGCCGATGCCGCGCCGAAAGGACATTTCTGAAAGATACGACATCGGCGAACGCCACTCTGGTAAGGACGCTAGCGTCTATTCGTCCGCGCGCAACTTCGAGATTTCGGTGAGCGCCTGCCCGAGCAATTCGCGATTCTGCGGACTCGCCGCCGCCCAGTCGTTGCGGATCGACATGAACACGGCATGGGCGGTCTTAAGGTCAATTGCCGACGGAACCACGATCGTGCGACGCACGTCTGTCTTGATCTGCTCCAAGGCGTCCTTGTCGAACTTTTCGTACGCTTCGGCGAAACGGGCGGCGGTCCATTCGCCACTGTACTTGCGGATCAGCGCCTTGGCGTCCTCCGGCAGGCGGTCGAACGCCCTCCGGCTCATCATGAGGGTCAGCGGCGCCGTGCTCGTCCGAAGCATGTAGTGATAGCTGGCAAGGCGGCCGATGCCGACGTCGAACAACTGAGCGGTAGGGGCGGTTGCCCCGTCGATCATCCCGCTGCTGATGGCGGGTGATGTTTCGTTGAACGCAAGGACGACCGGAAGTGCGCCGAGCCTCGCCAGTGCGAGCGACTCGATCAGATTGTTGGTGCGAATCTTCTGGCCCTTGAGATCGGCCAGCGATGCCAGCGCCTTGCGGCTATGAATCGTTTCGGGGTCGGTGCCATACGCGCCAATGACAAAGAAATCTTCGTATCCCGCAAGAGCACCTGCCGCGGCTAGCCGCGTGTGGACAAGGGTTGCTTCCCGCGCGTCGCGGAACAAACCCGGCAACTCGATCGCTGCGTTGTCGCGAAAGCGTTCCGGGTTTTGACCCGGTACGATGAACGCGATGTCGGCCTCGCCGTTGAGAACGAGCTGAGGCAGCTCTTTCTGAACCTTGCCAAGCTTGCCGCTAAGATAGACCTCGATTTGCAGTAGATCCTTGCCGTCGTGATTGATGGCGTCAACGAACGGCTTTACCGCAGCCTGATACGCTACCGAGCGATCCGATGTAAAAAATGAGAGCTTGAGTTTGATCGGTTCGGACGCAGCCGCAATCGGCAGAAGGGCCAGCGCGATGGTGGCGAAACGAATGGCAGATCGGAACATTTCGAGGTCCTCGTGATTTGTCGGTAAATGCGCATTACCTTCTATAAATTAAATGATTTATCTTTGCCTGTGGTGATGTTGAGAAAGCGACGCAAATGCCTCCGTATTTATTCTCAACCCAGCGCGTTCAAAGAGGAGCGTCGGCGCTGGACGCATTCACAGAGCGGCGGGCCCGGTTGAGTCACTGCGATAAACCAACGTGCCGGCCGTCGTCGCAAAGAGCTCGGCGGCAACTTCGTCGTTCCCGAAGGCGAGCTGCTCGAGCGCCAACGGAACGCGCGACAACGAATTCATTAGATCGCAACTTGGTCTTCCGGCGTTCCTTTTCAATCACTAAAGCGTGGCGTTTTTATCAATGGAGGTCGACTGCCCACTCCGGTATTGGACGTAGTTCGGGTCGGAAGAGTTCTTTTTGGTTAGCGAGTGCCAAATCGGATAATTAAAAAGCGGGAATCGGACGTAACCCGCGCGAAACCTTCGCCTGCATAACCCATGACGTCATGTCTGGCTGTTGGCGGAGCCGCGAGCCTGCATGGCCGGTGCGTTAAGACGCCTTAAAGAACTCTCGGCCCAACGTTTCAACGGTTGCAAGGGGTGCCGCTCGGCAGCGCCGAGTTTGCTGAAGCAACTGCCCTTCGCCAGGAGGTTGGTGTGGATAATAGTCCGGGCTCAATACCGGCAGAAGGATCGATGGAGGTTGAACTTCCGCAACGCTGGGTCGACACCCTGTTCGCAAGTTCGGAGGCCCCGGGACATCGCATTGAACTAGCCGTTCGGCCTTACCACCTTCGAATAACTCCGCTTCCTGGCGCCGTGCGGCTTGAAGGTGACCAGCTGGCGGTAACCGTTGCCGAGAAAACGGTAAAATCAATCGGTGCGGATCTGCAGGCCACAGGCCGAGCCGACGCGGCGCTTATCAGGGATACCGCGACCGCTGTCATCCAACATGCTTTGAAGCACGATCTAAGCTTTCGCATCAGCGGCCTTCGGAACTCGCTATGCCCAATGTCGCTCAGCCAGCTGGCGTTCATGAACGCCATGTTGTTCACCCACCAGTCGCTGATCTTTGGCATTGGCCCCACCGGCACCGGCAAAACGCACCTAGCCATCGCCGCCGGTCTGAGTCTCGTGGCCGAAGCGCATTTCAAACGCCTCATCATTACGCGGCCTCACGCCAGAGCGGATGGCGAGGTCCTTACGCCGGAACTACGCGCCGAAACCCGCGATGACGCCCAGTTGACGCCGATCGAGGATGAGTTACACGCCCTCGTCGGACGTGAAGAAACCCAGCGCCTCGTCGCCCAAGGTCTGGTCGAGATTATGCCGCTCGGCCGAATGCGCGGACGCACTTTCAACGAATCCTTCATCGTCGTTGATGAGGCCCAGCACATGTCGGTACGCAACATGCGCATGGTCGTCACCCGACTTGGCCGCGGCTCGCGCATGGTGGTGACCGGTGATCCGGCCCAGAGCGAGCTGCCCAGCGGCGAAACCTCGGGGTTGACGCATCTCCTCGGCATGATTGCCGAAACTAACCTCGCGCTGATCCACCATTTCGAAAATCAAGAGATCATCCGTAACGATCTGGTCGCCCGTATTGAGACGCTCTATTCCCAGCAAGACGGTATGGACATTCGGCCGGCAGCCTGAAGACGCGCTGCGGTGTTACGGGGGACACGGCGGCTGATACGCGCGCGGACCCCGCCGCAAGATCAAAGCGCCGCGCAGGGCCGACTTCCAAATCGATGGCGGAGATCGCGGCTACACAGTCGGCGGCGAGTGGTCGTGAAGTATAAGAACCGAGACCAGCTTGGCTGATCCGGGCGCGCTCAACGTCCGCTTTTCCTCGAACGGCGGCCCGATAGCCGACATTCCTAGAGTGCCGCTTAGGGCCATGTGTGGACGGCTCCG